>DYER01000057.1 GCA_020725605.1 Ammonifex sp.
AGACGGTGGCCGGGCCGCGCTCCGCCAGCCTGGCCCTGACCGTAGGAAAAAGGTCCAGGTCCGTGTGGGGCATGAAGCGGCTGCCGGCGAAGCGCTGCATGAATTCCTGGTTCACGTTCAGTTCGAAGTAGGTGACGCGCCGCGCGATCTCCTCCACTTCGCGCAGGTCTGAAGAGGAAAGCAGTACCCGGCGCGCCCCCTCCAGGGCGCTGTTACCCAGGCGCACGATGCGGTCGCGGGGCAGGTCGGGGTACAGGCCGATCGTGATGGCCGACTCCACATCCAGGTGCTGCCCGAAGGCCCCGGCGGCGTAAAACCAGGCGATGTCCTGTAGTCGGCAGCCCACGGCGTCCAGCAGGGTCTCCAGGGCCGCGGTCACCGCGGCCTTGGTGCGCAAGAGATTTGCGATGTCGGTCTGGGTGATCACGATGTCGCGCCCCGTGCCGGAGTCCCGGGCCGGTACCACCGTGAAATGATCCGCGCCGTCGGTGAAGCGTCCGCTGCGGTCCACAATGCCGGCCAGGAGCATCTCGGCCAGGCAGTCCACCAGGCCCGAACCGCAGAGGCCCAGGGGCGGCAGGTCTCCTATGGTGCGGTAGGTTACGCGGCGGGTACGGGGGTCGATGCGCACGCGGTCCACGGCCCCCGGCAGGGCCATCATCCCGGCCCGGACCACGCCGCCCTCCAGGGCGGGCCCGGCCGCCCCGGCGCAGGCCACCAGCCATTCTTTATTGCCCAGCACGATCTCGCCGTTGGTGCCGATGTCCACGAACAGCGAGAGTTCCGGCCGGCGGTGTATCCCGCTGACCAGGATGCCGCCCACCGCGTCGCCGCCCAGATAACTGCCCACGCTCGGCAAACAATAGACCACCGCCTCCGGATGCACGGCCAGCCCGATTTCCCCGGCCCGTAAAAAGCCGGGCCGGTTCACCGCGGGGATGTACGGTTCGCGGCAGATGCGGGAGGGATCGAGGCCCAGGAGCAGGTGGACCATGGTGGTGTTGGCCGCGACGGCCACGGCCGTGACCGCGTGGCCCGTGATGCCGGCGGCCCGCGCCAGACGGTCGACCAGGCCGTTGACCGTGTCGAGGGCCGCCCGCTGCAGCTCGCGCAGGCCTTCCGGGGTGCCGGCGTGGTGGATGCGGGTCAGGATGTCCTCGCCGAAGGACACCTGCCCGTTGCGGTCCGCGGCCGTGCCCAGGACGTTTGCGGTGGCGAGGTCCACGAGTTGGGCGGCCACGGTGGTGGTTCCGAGGTCCAGCGCCACGCCGAAATGGCGCGCCACCGTATTTCCGGGCTCGACGGCAACCAGGCGCCAGCCGTGCTCGGTACGGCCGAGGGTGGCGGTGACCCGCCATTCCCCGTCGCGGCAGACCGCGGGAATGCCCCTCATTACTCCAAGGGGAATGTCCGGGGTGCCTCCAACGGCCCGCCCCAGGGCGTCGGCCAGGCGGTCCGCGTCGGCCTGATTGAGGCCGAGGCGGGGAGGTTCGAGCTGTAGCAGGACCTTGCGGGTTAGCGGCACCGGTTCCGGGCCCGGCGCCCCCACGCCGGGGTTCTTACGGTCGCCGGCGCCTCCGGCGGGGTCCGGCCCCTCGTCACGCACCTCCGGGCCGCAGGTCCCGCGGTTCCCCTTCCCTAGCGGCTCCCGGGTGGCCCGAGCGTGATCTCCGTCTCCGTGAACGCCGCGGCCCTTACGGTCGTCCCCGGGTTGCTCGTTCCTCAACATGGCCCTGCGGTACGGCCCCCCTGCACGGCGATGGCCTCGATTTCCACGCGGGCCCCTTTGGGCAGGGCGCTTACCTGCACGGTAGAGCGGGCCGGGGGTCGCTCCGAAAAGTACCGGGCGTAGACCTCGTTGACGGCCGCGAAGTCCCGCAGGTCCGTAAGGAAGATGGTCGTCTTGACGACGTCGGCGTAGTCCATGCCGGCGGCCCTGAGGATGGCCCCGATGTTTTCCAGGACCCGGGCGGCCTGTGCGGCCGCGTCTTCGCCCACCAGCTCACCGGTGGCGGGATCGAGGGGAACCTGGCCCGAAAGGAACAACCAGTCGCCGGCCCGCACGGCCTGGGAATAGGGCCCCACCGGCGCCGGCGCCTCATCGGTTTGTACGATTTTTCTGGTCATATGGGCAACGCCACCACCTTTCTGCGCTGGTAATTCGCCATGGGACGGCCGTATTCCTACGTGAACACTCGCCGGGACAGGCAGCGCCGGCTTTGGGCAAGGGCCTCCGGGCGGCCCCTCTCCCAACGGGGCCTGCCACCCTCGTTACGCGTGCCTGCGTGCGGTGCGAGGCCGGTGTCCGCGCATCCCGGGGCCTTCCTTTGGCGATGCCCCAGACCCTTGTACGCCGGCCGGACCGCCCCCACAGGGGTGGCACGCGACGGGTTATCACGACCTATGGCGGGCCGAGGAGGTCCCGGACGGCGGCGCGGCGAAAACCCCCCTGAAAGATGCCCGCCGGGGATGAAGGCGGGCGCAAGCAAAGGGGTGACTGCGGTGAAGGCCATGTTGCTGGAGCGACCTGCGCCCATCGAGGCGGACCCGCTCGTGGCGGTCGAACTGCCCCCGCCGGAACCGGGGCCGGGGGAGATCCGCCTGAGGGTGACGGTCTGCGGCGTCTGCCACACGGACCTGCACGTGGTGGAGGGGGACCTCCCTTTGCCCGCGCTGCCCCTGATTCCGGGGCACCAGGTGGTGGGCGTGGTGGACCGCCTGGGCGAGGGCGTGACGGCCTTCAAAGTCGGGGACCGGGTGGGGGTGCCCTGGCTGCACAGTACCTGCGGCAGCTGTTCGTTTTGCCTGCGGGGCGAGGAGAACCTGTGCCCCGAGGCGCGGTTCACGGGGTACCACGCCCACGGCGGCTACGCCGAATACATGGTGGTCCCGGCGGACTTTGCCCTGGCGCTGCCCGAGGGCTTTTCGGAGGCCGAGGCCGCGCCGCTGCTGTGCGCCGGCATCATCGGTTACCGGGCCCTGAGGCTGAGCGGCATCGAGCCGGGAGGCAGACTGGGGCTGTACGGCTTCGGGGCTTCGGCGCATCTCGCCATTCAGGTGGCGGTGCACTGGGGCTGCGAGGTTTACGTCTTCAGCCGGGGCGCGGACCACAGGGAACTGGCGCGGCGCCTGGGCGCGGTGTGGACCGGCACGGCCCAGGAGAGGCCGCCGGCCGAACTGGACGCCGCCGTTATTTTCGCGCCCGCTGGCTGGCTGGTGCCCCTGGCCCTGGGGCACCTGCGGCGGGGCGGCACCCTGGCCCTGGCCGGGATCACCATGTCTTCAATTCCCGAAATGGATTACGCCCTGCTTTACGGGGAGCGGGTGGTACGGAGCGTGGCCAACAGCACGCGGCAGGATGGGCGGGAATTCCTGAATCTGGCCGCGACGATCCCGGTGAAGGTTGCCTACCAGACCTTTCCATTGACCCGGGCCAATCAGGCGTTACAATTGTTGAAAAAGGGCGGCATCAACGGGGCCGGGGTCCTTGTGATATCCGGGTAGCCCCGGGGCCGGCCCGCCATTTCCAATCCTGGAGGTAGCGCTATGGACATTCTGTCTGCCATCGGCAACACCCCGCTGATAGAGCTGAAGAACCTCAACCGCAACGCCAAGGTCAAGATCCTCGGCAAATTCGAGGGGTGTAACCCCGGGGGCTCGGTGAAGGACCGTCCTGCCCTGTACATGATTAAAAGGGCCGAAGAGGCCGGGCTGCTCACCGGGGACAAAATCATCCTCGAACCGACCTCCGGGAACACCGGCATCGCCCTGGCCATGATCGGGGCCGCCAGGGGCTACCGGGTGAAACTGGTCATGCCGGAGTGCGTGAGCAACGAGCGGTACCGCACCCTGGCCGCCTTCGGCGCGGAGATCGTGCTGACTCCCGAAAAGGAGGGGACCGACGGGGCCATCAGGAAGGCCCATCAGATCATGGAGGAAGAACCGGACCGCTATTACATGCCCAACCAGTTCGAAAACGAGAACAACACCCTGGCCCACTACGAGACCACCGGGCCCGAGATTTTTGCCCAGACCGGGGGCGAGGTGGACGTCTTCGTGGCCGGCATGGGCACCACCGGCACGCTTATGGGAGCAGGTCGCTACCTGAGGGAGCGCAAGCCCGAGGTAAAGGTCGTGGGCGTCGAACCCGTGAAGGGGCACACCATACAGGGCCTTAAGAACATGGAAGAGTCCATCGTGCCCGGCATCTACCGGCCGGAGTTGCTGGACGACAAGATCGTCGTCGACGACGAAGAGGCGTTCAGGATGGCGCGCCTGCTGGCCACGAGGGAGGGGATATTCGTGGGCATGTCGAGCGGCGCCGCCGTGGTCGGGGCGCTGCGCGTGGCGGAAAGGATGCGCTCCGGTACCATCGTGGTCATCCTGCCCGACCGGGGAGACCGCTACCTGAGCACCACCCTTTTCCGCTCCATATGCGCCAAGTGCGCGCCCTGAAGTGGCCCGGAAATTGCATGCGGGTGCAATGCGGGGTGGGTACCGTGGAGGATTGCCTGGCCTTCAAAGAGCGCCTGCGAAGCCTGTGGCGCAGGTACGTGCTTACCGGAAACCTGGCGCCGGACCCCGAAATCCGGCCCGAAATCTACGCTTCCTGGCGCCGCTGCAAGGAGGCCGGCGTCAACCCCTTACAGAAGGTGGTACCGAAGGTTCTTGACGGGGCGGCCCTCGCCGGGCGGCGCGCCCGGGCCGCGCGCCTGATTGAAATAGCCAGGCCGGTCATGGAGAACCTCTACCGCTTCGTGGCCGGGTCCGGGTTCATGGTGGTGCTGGCGGACGCGCAAGGTGTCCTGCTGGAGATTGTAGGGGACCCCGAAACCGTGGCCTCCGCGGCCCGCGGCAACTTTTGCGCCGGCGCCGACTGGAGCGAGACGGTGGCGGGTACCAACGCGGTGGGCACCTGCCTCGTTACGGGGCAACCCCTCCAGGTTTTCAGCTACGAGCACTACTGCATCTGCTCCCACCGGTGGTGCTGTTCCGCCGCGCCCATATTCGATCCCCGGGGCAACCTGCTGGGCGCCATAGACATGACCGGAACCTTTGAGAAGGTGCACAGCCACACCCTGGGCATGGTGGTGGCGGCGGCCCACGCCATCGGAAATCAACTGGCGCTCCACGAGGCCCTGGCGGCATCAGAGGCGGCCAACGAGTTCAAGGCCGCGGTGTTCGAGGCGGTCTCGGACGGCCTGATGGTGGTGGACCGCGCCGGGCGCGTGACGCACCTCAACCCGGTGGCGGCGCGCATCCTGGGCCTGCGGGCGCCGGACGTTACCGGGCGGAGGGTGGCCGAGGTGCTGGGGGCCTCCAATACGCAGTTGTTGCGGCTGATTACCGGTGCCGGAACCGAGGGCGTGAGCGACTGGGAGGTGGGCATCAGAACCCCGAGCGGAGGCAACCGCTGTCTGGTTACCTGCCGGCCGGTGCGCGAGGGCCATGGCGAGCCCCTGGGGTTGGTGGTAATCCTGAAGGAAATCGGCAGGGTGAAAAGGGTGGTCCAGCGCATGGCCGGAGCGCGGGCGTACTATACCTTCGAGCAGATCGTCGGCCGGAACCCGCGCTTCCGGCAGACGGTAGAACTCGCGCGTACGGCGGCCGGGAGCCCTTCCAACGTCCTGCTGGTGGGCGAAAGCGGCACGGGCAAGGAGCTTTTCGCCCAGGCCATCCACAACGCCAGCGTCCGGCGCTCCGGGCCCTTCGTGGCCCTGAACTGCGCCGCGGTACCCCGGGAGCTCATCGCCAGTGAGCTTTTCGGCTACGCCGAAGGGGCCTTCACCGGCGCGAGAAAGGGCGGCAACCCCGGGAAGTTCGAGCTGGCCGATGGCGGCACCATCTTTCTGGACGAGATCGGCGAGATGCCGCCGGAGTTGCAGGCCGTGTTACTGCGGGTTCTGGAAGAACGAAGCGTGGTGCGCGTCGGGGGCAGCGAGGTAATTCCGGTCGACGTGCGCGTCATCGCGGCCAGCAACACCGACCTCCGGGCGGCCGTGGAACGGGGCACCTTCCGCAAGGACCTCTTTTACCGGCTCAACGTCATCACCATCGAAATGATCCCGTTGCGCGAACGCAAGGACGACCTTCCCCTGCTGTGCCGGGCTTTTTTGAGCCGGGCCAACGCGCGTCTGGGCAAGAACCTCCAGGGCTTAGATCCGGCGGTGGAGCGCCTCTTTGCCGAGTACGCCTGGCCCGGAAACGTGCGGGAACTGAGCAACGTCATCGAGTACGCCGCCAACGTGAGCCGGGGGCCGTCAATTACCGTGGAGGACCTGCCGGTCCAGTTCCGCCGCGGAGACGGTGAAGGTCCCAGGGAGGCGGGCCTCGCCGGCTCCCTGGTCGACTTCGAGAGGAGCCTCATCAGCGCCACCCTCGCCCGGCACGCCGGCAACAAAACCAGGGCCGCCCGGGACCTGGGCATCGCCCGCAGCACCCTTTACCGGAAGTTGAAGAAGAAACCGTTGCAGGGATGAGACACCGTTGCAGATCGAGACACCCACGGAATCTCTGAACCCGGCTTATCCGGCGTAGCGCTTTGCAACAGTGATTGTCAGAAACTCCCGAATCGGGAGTCTTTTTTTGCTTTTCGGGGGGCTGGTACGATGCTTGCGATCACGTTCCAAGTAAAAGGTGGAATTTGTAGGGGAGGATAGGGACAAAAAAATGAACGAATATTACGATACCCACATCGAAACTCTCCCGCGAGACGAGTTGAAAAAGCTCCAACTGCAGCGCTTACGGTGGCAGGTGGAACGCTGCTACCACCTTTCCCCGTTTTACAGGGAGCGGTTGGACAAGGCGGGCGTACGTCCGGAGGACATTAAGAGCCTGGACGACATCAGGCGCATCCCGGTGGTGACCAAACAGGAATTGCGGGCCGAACAGCAGCAACACCCGCCCTTCGGCCGCTACGTGGTGGCGGACAAGTCCGACTGGGGGGAACTGCACCCCTCCACCGGCACCACCGGGGTACCGGTCAACACCATCTGGTCCAAGCGCGACGTGGCCAACATCACCGACTTTACCGCCCGAGTGTTGTGGGGCGCGGGCGTGAGACCGGCCGACGTAATCCAGAACGGCTTTTCCTACGGACTCTGGGTGGCGGGCATGTCCGTACACTACGCCGCCCAGAAAATGGGCTGCTTTATCATCCCGGTGGGTGCCACCATGACCAACCGTCACATAGACTACCTTTCGCTGGTGAGGGCCACCGTACTGACGGCCACGCCGTCCTTCGGCCTCCACATTGCCGAACGGCTCCGGGAGGAAGGCGTTGACCCCGAAAAGCTCGCACTGCGCATCGGGTTGTTCGGCGGGGAGGGCGGTACCGAAACGACCTCTACCAGGAGGCGCCTGGAGGAAGGCCTGGGGATCGATGCCTACGACATCTACGGTCTGGCCGAAATCGGACCGACCATGGCCTGTGAATGCACCGAGAAGAACGGCCTCCACTGGGTTGAAGACCACTTCCTGATCGAGATCCTGCACCCCGAAACCAAGGAACCCCTTCCGCCGGGGGAGCGCGGCATCCTGGTCATCACCCACCTGACCCGGGAGGCGACTCCCATGCTGCGTTACTGGACCAACGACTACGCCGTTTACACCGACGAACCCTGCCCGTGCGGGAGGACCCACGGGCGTTCGCCGGGCGGCATTCTCGGGCGGGCCGACGATATGGTCATCTATCGTGGCGCCAAATTTTATCCCATACAGGTGGAACAGGTGGTGCGCAAATACCCGGAGCTCAGCAATGAATTCAAGATCGTGCTGGAAACCGAGCCGGCCAGCGGCGTAGACAAATGTACCGTCCTGGTTGAATGGGCCTCGAGTGCCGGCCGGGCCCCGGAACTGGAGCAGCGCCTGCGGCAGGACATGAAGGAAGCCCTGGGCGTGACCCCTTACGTGCAGATCCTGGAAGCCGGGAGCCTGGAACGGACCACGTTCAAGGCCAAAAGGGTGGAAGACCGACGGGTCAGGGAGTAATGGGGCGTGCCCTTTCGATGGGTCGGCGAGGGCCGCACGATACGAGGAGGTGTCATGACCCATGATGACGGCAGAGGAGTACGTGGCCAGCCTTAAGGCACTGAAGCCCAGGATCTTCGCCTTTGGGGAAGCCATCACCGATGTCACGGCGCACCCCCTGACCCGCTGCCACGTGAACAGCGCCGCCGTGACCTACGAACTGGCCCAGCGGCCGGAGTTCGAGGACCTGATGGTGGCCACCTCGCACCTGACGGGGAAGAGGATCAACCGGTTCACCCACATCCACCAGAGCACCGATGACCTGGTACGGAAGGTGAAGATGCTGCGCCTGCTGGGGCAGCAGACGGGTACCTGCTTCCAGCGCTGCGTGGGGTTCGACGGCCTAAACGCCGTGTACATCACCACCTACGACATGGACCGCAAGCTGGGTACCAATTACCACGAGAGGTTCAAGGCCTTTCTCAGGGAAGTGCAGGAAAACGACTGGATGGTGGCCGGCTCCATGACGGACCCGAAGGGTGACCGGGGCCGGCGTCCTTCCGAGCAGGCCGACCCGGACCTCTACGTGCACGTGGTCGACCGCAGGCCGGACGGTATCGTCATCCGGGGCGCCAAGGCGCACCAGACGGGTATCGTAAACTCCCACTACATGCTGATCATGCCCACCATGGCCCTGACCGAGGCGGAGCGGGACTACGCCGTGGTCTGCGCCGTGCCGGTGGACGCGCCCGGGGTCTTACACATTTTCGGCCGGCAGACCAACGACGAGCGCCGGTTACAGGGCGAGCTGGACTGCGGCAACTGCCGCTACGGCATCGTGGGCGGGGAAGCCCTTACCGTGCTCGAAGACGTCTTCGTGCCCTGGGAAAGGGTCTTCATGTGCGGCGAATACCAGTTCGCCGGCCAGCTCGTGGAAACCTTCGCCTCCTACCACCGCCAGAACTACGGCGGATGCAAGGGCGGCGTGAGCGACGTCATCATCGGCGCCACGGTGGCCATGGCGGAATACAACGGCGTGGCCAGGGCCTCCCACATCCGCGACAAAATCGTGGAAATGGTGCACCTCACAGAAACCCTGTATGCGGGCTCCATCGCCTGCTCGGCGGAGGGGCGCCGTACACCTTCGGGCGCCTACTTCGTGGACCCGCTGCTGGCCAACGTACTCAAGCAGAACGTGACCCGGTTCATCTACGAGATTTGCCGCCTGGCCCACGACATCGCCGGCGGGCTCATCGCCACGCTGCCCTCCGAGCGCGACCTGCGGCATCCGGAAATCGGAAAGTACGTGGAGAAGTACTTCCGCGGCGTGGCGGACGTGCCCACGGAACACCGCTTCCGGATGGTCCGCCTGCTGGAGAACATGACCGGCGGCACGGCCCTGGTGGAATCCATGCACGGCGCCGGATCGCCCCAGGCCCAGCGCATCATGATCGCCCGCCAGGCCAACCTGGAGCACAAAAAGCGGCTGGCGGAAAGGCTGGCGGGAATAAAAGCTGAGTAAATGCCACAAAAGCGGTCGCCGCGATTGGAGGTGGTGGTTGCGAAGCGATTGGTATGATATAGACCTCAAACACTGACTGACTTTTTGTTCGTGTATTTGAACGTGAGTGCACGTAGGCATACAAATACGGCGAAGGAGGCGTAGATAGTGTCCCAAGCAGCACTACCGGGTATATGGGCGGTGATTACCCCCGGTATCTTCGCAGGTATCATTTTGTTCGGCCTGGCTTGGTTTGGTATGCTACTTCGTACTAAGGGCACGGACCGGCCGGATGAGGTATGGCGCGAGGCCGCTCAGGAGTATGACGAGAGGGGAGGAGTATAAAAGCGATGGTAGCATGGTACTATCCCGCTGGCGTTTTTGGAGTTATCGTATTTCTGCTCGTTGGTAGCTGGATCTTGCGCCGGTATGTGCAGAGCCTGGCAGACTATTACGTCATCGGCCGGAGGGCCAACTGGGTCATTTACGCCTGTACCCTTTGTGCCACGTGGGTCAGCATGTGGACCCTCATGGGAGGACCGGGACTGGTCTGGAAGGGCTGGGGGCCTTTCCAGATCCAGTCGTGGTACATCGGCAGCGCCATCGGGATCATATTCTGTACCTTCATACTGGCGCCGGCCCTGCGTCGCGGTCGTTACCTCACACTGCCGGACTTTTTTGCGGAGCGCTTTGCCAGCCGGCGCGTCAGGTCCGCCGCGGTGGCGGCTCTCATTGTGGGAGTATACTTTTACATCGTACTGCAGGTGGTGGGGGGCGGCATTATGTTTGAACAAATGCTGGGCCTGACCTACCTGCAGGGCATGCTGGTTTTCCTGGGTGTGGTGCTGGTGTGCCTCCTGTTCAGCGGCATGTGGTCCATAGTCCTGACCGACGTTTTTGGGTTCATAGTATTCATGGTCGCCGGGCTTGTTTTCCCCATCGCCATCGTCAAGATGGTAGGTGGTCTCGAGGCGGCCATCAAGGGTGCGGGTGCCATCCACGGGGCCCAGTACTGGACCATGCTGGGCAAGTCGGGTCTCACACCCTTGCAACACCTCGGCAACGTGCTGTCGTGGGTGATCATCCTGGGCGCGTCGCCGCATCTTATCGTCAGATCGTATATTGTCAAGGATACGAAGGACATATACAAGGGCGGCATCGCCACCCTGATTGCGGGTTCGGCTTTAACCTTCTTCCTGTTCCTGGGATTCGTTGCTCTTACTAACTTAGTGGATCCCAAATCGATGCACCCCGACTACGTGGCCGTGCACGCCAGTTTGAAGATCCTACCGCCGGTACTCGGCATTCTTTACATAGCCGGAGCCTTCACCGCCGGTACTACCACGGCCAACGCCCAGTACCTGACCTGTGCACAGGGACTGGCACGCGACCTCTATCAGAAGCTCCTCCGCCCCAAGGCTACCGACATTGAGGTTATTCGCGTAACGTACGTGGCCCTGATTCTCATAGGTGTGGCCACCGCCATCGTGGCGGCCATGCGCCCCTGGCTTTTGGTAATTGCGGGCACGATAACCGGTATGATTTTGAGCTTCGGCTACTTCCCGACGCTAACGCTGGGGCTTTTCTGGGGTCGTCTGACGGCCAGGGCGGTAGAATGGACCCTTTGGATTAGCGTACCTCTGAGCGTATTTGCGGTGTATACCTGGACCAAGTTCAAGTGGTTCCAACCCCACCCCACCATTTGGGGTTTGATCCTTGGCTTCGGGCTGGCCGTGCTGCTCAGTTTCCTCACCAAGCAGAGTGAGGAAGAAAAGGCGGCCTGGGAGCGGCTGAGGCCGATTCTCTGGCCGGAAAAAGCGACCCTGTTGCGCGAAGTACGTGACCGCTTGTTTATCTGGATTGCCGCCGTGCTGGCGATACTGATAGGGTTAATAGTGATGGGCCTGTACCTGGGCTGGTTCTGGTAAACCGGAGGTGGAAATAAGTGTCCGGTCGTCTCCCGGAGGTTACCATCGAGGGGCCGGCTTACGAGCGGGGTTACCAGTACGGGCGGAAGTGTCGGGACCGGATCATGGTGAGCGTCGAGACTTACCGTCGGATGATGGCCTCCTATGCCGGTCTTAGCTGGGAGGAGGCCCTGCGGCGCGCCCGTGAATACGAGCTTCCCATTCTTAGGTATGACCGTGAGATATTTGAAGAAATGGCTGGCCTGGCGGCAGGCTGCGACCTGCCGCTGGCCGCCGTCCTGGCTCTGAACGCCCGAAGTGAGTTGACCTTGACAGGAAACACGCCCTGGGCGGAGTGTACCGCTGTGGCGGTGGCTCCGGAAGCCAGTGCGGACGGAAATACCTGGCTGGCCCAGAACTGGGACTGGGTGGGCCGCCAGCGAGAGGCCCTGATCCTTTTAAGAATCAGACAACCGGGCAGACCTTCGGTTGTAATGATTACCGAGGCCGGGCTGGTGGGCAAAATCGGGCTGAACGAAGCCGGTGTAGGGGTATGTCTCAACGCCCTTTTCGTTCCGGAGGTCCGGGTTGGGGTCCCCGTGCACATAGTGTTGCGCGGGATCTTGAATGCAACCAGTTTGCCGGCGGCGGTGGCGGCGGTAACCGGTACGGGTGTCGCGGGGGCGGCCAATTTCCTTATTGGCGACGCCCAAGGGGAATTGATCGATCTCGAGGTGTTGCCTTCGGTTTGTACACCCCTCCATCCCGAGCAAGGTTTTCTGATACATACCAATCACCTACTACTCCCACGCGATTTTCGTTTGGACCGAGGGTTACAAGCTCTTCCCGATTCGGTAGTACGCTTTGGTCGGGCACGGCGCCTCCTGACCCTGCAACGAACCCGAGAGGGGAAACTGAGCCTGCCCGACATTCAAGCCATTCTCGCGGACCACGTCGGTTATCCTTCTTCAATTTGCCGGCATCCGGATCCCGAGCGCCAAGAAATGTTTAGGCTAGAAACGGTTTGTTCGGTGGTCATGAACCTGGCGAAACGAAAGCTTTTGGTTGCCTTTGGGAATCCCTGTATAACTTCCTATATGGAGTATGGTCTCTAGGTGAGCGGAACCGGGAGCAGAAAATATGTGGTACTATTGCTTGCCTTGTGGTCAGTGGCACTGGCATACGGGGCAAGAAACTCTTACGGGCTGTTCAGCACTTTTTTTCAGCACGAATTTCAAACAGGCTTGGGGCTGGCATCGCTGCCACTGTCCGTGGCCATGTTTACGTATGCCTTCACCACTCCTCTGGCCGGCTGGCTGGCGGACAGGATGGGTGCCAGAAGGGTGGTTGCGGTTGGTGCCGCCCTTCTGGCTTTCAGCCTGGTGGTTACCGGCACGGCCAAGGATATCCGTACGGTAGTCTTCAGTTACGGATTGGTGTTCGGTCTTGCTTCTGCCTGCTTAGGGCAGGTGCCCAATACGGTACTACTGCTTAATGTCTCCGAGCGGGAGAAGCGTAACTCGCCTCTGTTTGGTGTCATTAGTACGGGTATTGGACTCGGCGCCCTGGTCCTTACGCCGTTACTGGCATGGTGTACGCACGCTTACGGTTGGCGGCAGGCACTTTGGTTTGCGGGCGGCGCCGGATTGCCCGTGCTTGCCATTATAATACTGATGACCCGTGACCAATCAAACGAGTTGGGTGCTAAAAGTGCTGTACCAAAACCATGCGCTTCTGTAGAACGCCACTATTTGATATGGAGATACGATTTCTGGCTTCTGCTTTTAGCTTTTACTTTTTTTTCGGGTAGCATTTACGTGGTGGTGGGGGCACTGGGCCCGTTCCTGGTTAGTAAAGGCGTAGCCATCCATACAACAGGGGCTGCCCTTGCCCTCTTATTCGTACCCAGTCTGTGGGGAGGCATGGTGTTCGGGTGGATCATAACTCGATTTCCGCACGTGAGCTACAATATCTTGGAAGCTACGTGTTTGTTAATAAGCTTAGGATATCTCCTGCTAATGATTGGCCGGGTATCTCTCGCGTACCTTGCATCGTTGATAATCGGAATCGCATACAGCGGTTATCCCGTGTTGTTCCCTACGGTCTTGCGACATATCGCCTCAAGGTCCCGTTTTGGACTTTCGTGGGGTACAATAACCATGGGAGGGGCTGTGGGCGCAGCTGCTGGATCAGTACTTCCGGGTTACCTACATGACATTTTCCAGGGTTATACGTGGGGCTGGCTGGCGGGTTTATTACTATCAGCTACATGTGGCCTCAGCGTGATGCTCCTGCAGCAGAGTTGCAAGGGACGCTAAAAGTTCTCATCTTTCAGGGGGTTGATATGTCAATGGATACCTTTAGATTGGACGACAAGGTGGTACTGGTTACGGGTTCTACCAAAGGCATCGGTTATGGGATTGCATTGGCGCTGGCCAGGGCCGGGGCGGATGTTGTTATTAACAGCAGAAATCAGGAAGATTGTGACCGGGTGGCAAGCGAAGTTCGCAACCTGGGACGAAGGAGTCTCGGGATTGCGGCGGATCTGACAAAACTTGATGCAATCAATAAGATGGTAGAAGCGGCCCTCCAGTACTTCGGTCGGATCGATGTTCTGATAAATAACGCGGGTACTGCCATAACCCGAAAGGCCGAAGATATTACCGAACAAGATTGGGATCGAGTATTGAATATCGACTTGAAGGCGGTTTTCTTCTGTTCTCAGGCTGTAGGACGTTTTATGATTCAGCGTAGAAAGGGAAAGATTATAAATATGGCCTCGGTTTTGGGTCTGGTGGGTGAACGCCAGGTCCTACCATATTGCGTCGCCAAGGGGGGCGTAATACAGCTGACACGGGCGCTAGCTTTGGAATGGGCACGGTACAATATCCAGGTTAATGCGTTGTGTCCGGGTTACGTGATAACGCCGATGAATGAGGCCGACCTTTCGCAGGAAAAAATTTACAACCATATAGTGGGCAAAATCCCCGTGAGACGGCTGGCTAAGGTTGAAGACCTCGTGGGCGGGGCGATTTTTTTGGCTTCGGACGCGTCCAACTACATGACGGGTCAAGTGCTGGTAATCGATGGAGGCTGGACCGCGGAGTAGTGATACACATTATTTGAGTAGGGGCCGGAGCGGTAACCACTACGCCCGGCCCTTGCTTTTTGTAATCGGCTTACCGTTAACCCCTAAAAAATATCCATTGGGGGTATATTTTCAGCGTTTCAGGAAACTATGATTGCGCATGTCTATGAACCCAGTTACGATTAATTTAATCAATCGACTGACCGGTAGATACAGGGACCGCACCATGGCCTGGCATTGCTACCTTTTGGAGTTCGGTCGCGTGGATTATCCTACTGCGCTGGAACTTCAGGAAAACGTTGTCAAGTCACGCTTGCTCGGTAGGGGAGAGGACGTTTTAATATTACTGGAACATAGTCCGGTTATTACCATCGGTCGGGGAGGCGGATCGGAAGACATCTTGGTACCGCTCGAAACACTGGAACGAATGGGGGTCAAGATTTATCAGGTACCCCGCGGCGGTCGCGTTACTTATCACGGTCCCGGACAACTGGTGGGTTATCCCTGCCTGGACCTCCGGCGTTATGGTAAGGATGTGCATGGTTACCTGAGGTTACTCGAAGAAGTCCTAATTCGTGTACTGGACGGTTACAACGTTAAGGCGCGTCGCGTCACGGGACACGCCGGGGTCTGGGTCGGGGGGAAAAAAATCGCCGCAATTGGAATCCACGTTAGACGCTGGATTACGTCCCACGGTTTTGCATTAAACGTTTCAACGGACCTAGGCTATTTCGACATGATCGTACCCTGCGGTGTTAAGAATCGGGCTGTAACATCGCTGGAGCAACTACTTGGGCGTACGTTGGATATGAAGGAGGTCCGACAGCGACTGGTAGAATGCTGGTGCGACGTATTCAAAGTGCAGATTCAACCTGTAGATTTACAGGTGCTTGAAACGTGGATTCAAGGTTCTTCTAGGTGCTTTTAGAGAGGTTATTGTCGGGGGGGTGGGAGCGGCAGGTTATCTAACATGAAAAATGGTAGCTTACCTTAAACGCATGCTTCTATGGAGGGAAGGGATAAAAACTCTAAAGGGGGACATGTATGTCGGCAAGCATCAAGGAAGCGGTTTCTGCCAGTTTAACGAGCCAAACCGTGACCACAAGAACCAAGTGGTCCGGCTTGAAGGTTTTTGCGGTTGGCACGTCGATCACCCTGGCAATAACTCTACTGTTAACCTTCCTGGTAGATGTTAATTTGCCGAAAACTACTTGGTTTATGGAAATAATAGGGCGTACGGCACTGATTGTATTCGGTGTCCTTTACGCATTCTGGCTGGAAGAGGAGGATGAATGGTGGGTACTGTAAGTAACGCTGTCATTCTGTTCATACTTCTGTATTTTGCCGTTATTTTCGGTATTGGGTACTGGTCCACCAGGCAAACGCGGCAGATGAGCGACTACTTGGTAGCCGGCAAACGATTGGGGACCTGGGTTCTGTCCTTCGCCATAATGGCCGCAATTCAGAGCGGCTGGACGTGGTTGGGGCTTCCCGGTTCGATGTACGCCGCCGGGTATGCCCCCATGTTGGGCGTCATGAGTTTCGGGGCGTTTTTCGGACTGGCCGTGTGTTATTATATGCTCGCCGTACCCATGCGCCGCCTGGCCGACACCCACGGGGCGATGACGGCTGCGGACTGCGCGGACGCCATTTTCGAGAGCAAGACTTTGCGCATCCTTGTCGCGATAGCGGTTTTCGCCGGCTCCACGACGTATCTCGTGGCCCAGTGGGCGGCGTTGGGGCAGCTGTTGTCCAGTTTGTTGCCGGTTAAATATACAACTGCGGTTATTATTGCCTTTGTTGTAACCGGGGCGTATGTCGTCGGAGGCGGCATGCTGGCGTCGGCTTACAACCACTTTTTCCAGATGATTCTGATGCTCGTGGGTTCGGTTACCGTATTTGCGGCGGCCCTGTATGCGGGTGGTGGTTTTGCCAAAATAAACGCCGCCATAGGGGCAATAAACCCGAACATGCTTAATTATTACAACCCCAATACTGCTTTTACCCTGGGGTTTATGTGGTTCTGGTTCTTTATGTTCTGGTTTTCTACGGTCGGCCAGCCGCACATCGGAGTCCGCTTCTATTCGGTGCGTAATATACAAACTTTGAGGTGGTCGCTGCTCATTGCGGGAGCTTCCTACATTATCGGTTGTTTATGCGCATACAGCGGTCTGGTAACCAGGGTACTGGTGGCGCAAGGTGCCATCCCCGCCTTAAGTCACCCGGACAAGGCTTTGCCGGCTTTCGTCGCGTACTTCTTCCCTCCCGTGGTTCAGGCGCTCATCTATGTGGCCGTTCTCGCTGCCACCATGTCGACGGCCGACTCGTTTATCGTTGCTTCCAGTTCGGCACTGGTTCGAGATATCTGGCAAAAGGGACTGGGGAAAGTTCTGTCCCCCAGGGGGGAGATCGTCAGTATTCGCGTGGTATCATTTGTGGTGGCCGTTGTTTCGGCGTTGCTGGCCTTTAAGCCGCCGACGCTTATTACCTTGATTGGTGCGGCCGCCTGGGGCGGTTTCGGAGCGTCAATCGGACCGGTATTGATGTTCGGACTGCGGTGGAGGCGGGCCACCAAGGCCGGTGCTATAGCGTCCTGTGCCGTGGGTCTGATTTTCGGGTTCGGGTTGTATCTCGCACACCAGCTGAAGCTCACCACGTGGCTGAAGGCGTACCCCGAGGGGGGCATCGCGTTGGCAGCTTCCATGGCCACGATGATTATTGTGTCCCTCCTCACCAGGCCCCAGGAGAAGAAGATTTTTGCGAATTTCTCCTTTGCTCGCAAGAGTGTAGCTTCTGGGACTGCGTAGAAAGACGGTTGGTCCTGGTGTCCCCCTTCCGGTGGTTTGGGCTTGGGGGGCACTTTTCTATCGGCCTCACAAGGGGCATGGGGTATTGTGCATCACCGGCTCAGCAACTTGCAGCCGATGCGCAACAGCTGGCCGAGGGAACGGAAGCCATTGTCAAACAATTGCTGGAAATTAACTGCTTGCTGGAGTTAATTCGGGAGGTGGCAGACCAGACACACCTTCTGGGCCTGAACGCGGCCATCGAGGCCGCACGGGCCGGAGAACATGGGCACGGGTTCAACGTGGTGGCCCAGGAAATACGCAAGTTGGCGGCGAGGGTGGCGGATTTCATTAAAGAGGCCGGAGCCGGCCTCGAGTTGGTAGGGAAGAAATGAGCGCCCTTAGCAGTCACATCCAGGACGTATCTGCGATTGCCAAGAACAGGCGGCCAGCGTACAACAGGTATTGGCCCACATCAAGCAGGTGAAGGAAGCCGCTGCGTTGCTCGATACGCGGGCCGCGGAGTTCGCCCGTTCATGACTCCTTCGAGAACTCCAACAGATGGTTTGTCGCCTGTGGATGCCCCTTACGAGGACCGGCGCTTGGTTAAGAAGATCCCTCTATGTCAAGAGGGTGGTACGACGGACTTTACAGGTTAAGGGATGCGTGTCTGGCCTTGGCCGCCAGGAACACGGCCTCGTCGTAGGTCTCGCGCTTCAGCCACATGGCGAAGATGATGCGGACCCAAATGTTGGCCAGGGCCCGCAGCGCCTCGTGGTGGGTCTTGCCCCGCGGCCCGCTTACGGGCGTAGTAGGCCCGAGCCCAGGAGACCAGACGCACCGACTGGTACGCGAAGAGGTGCAGCGCCCGGCGCAGGAACTTGACGCACGCCCGCCGGCAGCGGGCGAAGCGGTACTTCCCGCTCTGGTGCAAGACCGGCGAGGTACCGGCCAGGGCCTGCATGGCGGCGGCGTTCTCGTAGCGGCCGCGGTCTTTACCCCACCCCGCCAGCAACCGCGGCGCCAGCCGGGTCCCGGCCCCCGGGAGGCTGGCAAAGATCACACTGTCGGGGTGGGACTCAAAAAGGCGGGTGATCTCCTCGTCGTACTGCCTGATGGCCTCCAGAAGGGGCTCGAGCTGGCTGATAAGGGCCAGCATGTAGCGGCTCTTGGCCCGGGTCACGCCGGGGCTGGCCTCGAGCTGCGGGGCGTGCACCAGGCCGTAAATGCGCCGGACGGCCGCCTCGGCCTGGGGATGCCGGTGGGCTTTCAGGAAGGCCACCAGCTCGGGCAGCGAGGCTCCGCGGGCGGCCTGCAGGGAGGGGTAGGCCCGCAGGAAGGCCAGGGCCACCTGCAGGGCGGGGTCTGAAAACAGCTCCAGGGCCACCGGATAGTACTCCTTCAGGGTGGCGGTCAGCTGGTTACGGAGCCGTGTAGACTGCTCCAGGAGGGCATCCTGGTCGCGGCACAGGATCTTCAGCTCCCGCATGTGCTCGGAGTCGGGCACCAGGCGCCGCAGCCGGCGGAAGTCGCTGCGCCCGATGTCGGCCACCAGGCGCGCGTCGATGGCGTCGCTCTTGGCCGGAGGGCTTGCGGCGGGAGTCCACCACCTTGTTGGCATGATAAAAGCGCAAGCGCCTCGAAATAAAGGATCAAAGGGCGGACAAGAGCCAAGGGTGCGGCGGGGCAGCCGTTCAATCCCATGGGATTCAAACCCGTCACCTTGTTTGGCTGCCCTACGACCCGCCCAGGTGGGCAAAGGTGCTTAGCCCGGATAGGGG
>DYER01000058.1 GCA_020725605.1 Ammonifex sp.
GGCCAGTTCGATGGGGATGCCCACGTTGTCCCGGATGATCTTGGGCGCGGCCCCGGTGCCGCCCCGCAATCCGTCGATGGCCACGATGTCGGCCCCGGCCCGCACGATCCCGGAGGCGATGGCGGCCACGTTGTGCACCGCGGCGATCTTTACGGACACCGGCTTCTCGTAGTTGGTGGCCTCCTTCAGGGCGTAGATGAGCATGGAAAGATCCTCGATGGAATAGATGTCGTGCTGGGGCGCCGGGGAAAGGGCGTCCGTGCCCTCCGGGATCATCCTGGTGCGGGCTATAGAATCCGAAACCTTTTCTCCCGGCAGGTGACCCCCTATGCCCGGCTTGGCCCCCTGGCCGATCTTAATTTCTATCGCGGCCGCGCAGTTCAGGTACTCCGGGTCCACGCCGAAACGGCCGCTGGCGCACTGGACGATGGCGTGCGGCCCGTACTCGGCCCTCATGTCCCTGGGCAGGCCGCCCTCACCCGTGTTGAAGAGGGTGCCGAACTCCTTGGCCGCCATGGCCAGGGACTTGAAGGCCTGATAACTGATGGCGCCGTAGGACATGGCCGAAAAGACGATGGGCGTTTCGATCACCACGTTGGGGTGGAGTTCGGATTTAATGCTTACCCTGTCGCCTTGGACCTCCAGTTCCAGGGTGTCGGGTTTGCGGCCCAGGAAGGTCCTGAGTTCCATCGGTTCCCGTAAGGGGTCGATGGAGGGGTTGGTGACCTGGGACGCGTTGAGCACCAGGTGGTCCCAGTAGACCCGGAAGGGCTTGTCGTTGCCGCTGCCCGTCAGGATCACGCCGCCGGTTTCGGCCTGTTTCTTGAGATCCTGGAATCTCTCCCGGGTCCAGTTGTAATTGGGGCGGTACTCCGACGGGTGGGGCCGCACGTAAAGGGCGCCCGTGGGGCAGAAGACCACGCACCGCTGGCAACCCACGCACTTTTCTTCCGCGGAAAACATGCGGTCCAGGTTCTGGTCCAGGTGGTGCACCCCTTCGGCGCACTGCCTTTCGCAGACCCGGCACCTGATGCACCGGTCTTCGCGGCGCACGACCGTGAATTCGGGCAGGAGGTACGAGTACACGCTATCACCTTGCCTTCGCGACTAGATGGACCTGGCCACGCTCTTGAGGTGGTCCCGGGTGTGTAACCTCACCACCACCGGCTCGCCGCCCGAGGGGGTCCAGGCCAGGTCCACTTCGGGGGACACGGCCCTGATGGCGGCCTCTTCCGAGGAAAGGAAGACGAAATCCCCCCGGGCGGCCGCGGTGATGGGCCTGAGCCTTATGCGGTCGGTGAGACCGAACATCTCGTTGTGGTGGGCCACGATCACGGTGAAGGGCCCGTTAATCAGCAGGGGAGCGTACACCATGCGCAGGACCGTGTAGAGCCGTCGCTCATCCCCGTCCATGTGCGCAATCAGGTCCCACATGGGCGGGGCAAAGATCCTGGCCACCACCTCGATGGGCAGGCCCTGACGTCTCATCAGGAGGTCCACGGCGTAGGCCATGACCTCGGTGTCGGTGTAGAGCGTGCAGTAATAACCGAACATTTCCAGAAACCTCTTGTTGGTGCCGTAGGACGAAATCTCTCCGTTGTGCACCACGGTCCAGTCCAGGATGTTGAAGGGATGGGCGCCGCCCCACCACCCGGGCGTGTTGGTGGGGAATCTGCTGTGCACGGTCCAGATGTAGCCCCGGTAGAGCCTATCCAGCATGAAATACTCGGCAATCTCTTCGGGAAAGCCCACGCCCTTGAACACGCCCATGTCCTTACCCGAGGAAAACACGTAGGCGTCCTCTATGTGGCAGTTGATGTGCATGACCCTGGCCACCACGAATTCGTCGTCCGGGACGCCTTCCTCTTCGGGCCGCTTCCTGGGCGCCACGAAGTAGCGCCAGCACAGGGGCGGGCTGAACAGCGGTACCCGTTCGTCGGTGGGGATTTCTTCGTCGTGAACGATCCGGAAGTGCTCGTTCAGGAACTCGTCGACCTTCCGCTTGGCCTCCTGATTGCGGTTCTGAAACATGACGTGGAGGGCGTAGTAATCCCGGTACTCGGGATAAAGGCCGTAGACGGCAAACCCGCCGCCCAGGCCGTTGCCCCGCACCTTCATGTTCTTGATGGCGGTGATGGCCATTTCGCCGCCGAACCTCTCGCCGCTTGTATTCATGACCCCGAAGAGCCCGCAGGCCTCGGATTCCTTGGTGGGCAGGCGCCTCTCGCTGTCGATTTTTCGGAAGATCACGGCTCAGACCACTCCCAACCTCACGTCTTGGGCCAGCAGCTCCCACCGCAACGATTCGGGCATGCTGGCGTAGCCGAAATGCTCGTCCAGGAGTTCGTGCTTAAAAGAGGAAACGTCCACCTTTTCCCTCATGAGGCGCAAGAGAATTCCAGCGCGGGCCACCCGCCCGACCAGGACGAAGCCCACCAGACGCCCGTCCCGGAGGGCGAACTTGCGGTAGGCCCGGGCCTCGCGGTCGTAACGGGAGACTGTTTCAAAGCCGTCCGCCGTGTCGCGGGTGACGTTCAGGCCGGCGTTGATAATGTAGAGGTCGAAGAAGTGCATGGCGTTCATGCTGGTGGCCCACCTGTACTCCCGCGGCACGCCGGCCATGTTGAACCCGGCCACTCTTCCCCCCACGTAGGCGTTGGGCCACAGGGGCAGCGGCCTGTTCCCTTCGATGACGAAATCGTAGCCTTCGGCGCAGTCCCCGCAGGCGTAGACGTCCGGCGCGGAGGTCTCCATTTTTTCGTTGACCAGTATGCCTCTGTTGACGGCGATGCCGGCGGCCTTAGCCAGCTCCACCCGGGGCACGACGCCTGCGGCCACCACCACGAGGTCGCACGAAACGGTCTCCCCGCTTGTGAGTACCACGGCTTCGGCGCGCTCGTGGCCCAGAACCTGCGCGATGGTCGTTCCGGTGTGTACCGGCACGCCCTTTGCGCGGAACAGTTCTTCGACCATCGCCGAGGCGGTTTCGTCCACCACCGGTGCCAGCACCCGCGGCGCCAGCTCCACCACCGTGACGGCAAGGCCGCGGTTTTTGAGGGTCTCGGCGGCCATGAGCCCTATGACCCCGCCCCCCAGCACCACCGCGGCCCGGGCCGTTGGCAGCGTTTCGGCCAGCGCCAGGGCGTCGGCCATACTCACGAAGGTGAACACGTTCTTCTTGTCCAGCCCCGGGACCGGCGGCACTATGGGCCGGCCGCCGGTGGCCAGCAGCAGCTTCCCGTATTGGAGCTCTTCCCCACCGTCGAGCACCACGGTCTTGCGGACCGGGTCCAGGCCCACGGCCCGGCGTCCGGGCCAAGGGGTGACCCCCATTTGCTTGCAGAAGTCGGGCGGCCGGTACAGCATTTTGTCCCCGTGTATCCTACCGCCAAGGTAGTAGGGGATGAGTGCCCGGGAATAGATGCGGTCGCCCTCTTCGCCGATCAGGGCGATGGTTTTCTCCCGGTCCACGGCACGGAGGGCCTCGATGCAGCCCACGGCGCCCGCGGAACCGCCGACAATCACGTAATCGAACCGACGCACCATCTGCCTTTTCTCTCCTTACCGGTACTGCTCCATAGGGCTAACCCTTCTTTTTCCGGCGGTGTGTGCCCCGGCGACCAGGAATTTTGCCCCGGTGGGCTTTCCGGTTCGGGCCCCACAGCTTGGCAGAATTCCTGGCGGGCCCGCCTCCGGTGCTTCTGTATGACGCCCTGCTCAGGCTCCGTCTTCGGCCAGGTAGGCGAGGGCCTGGTTGGGACACCGGGCCACGCACATCGGGAGGTCCAGCCCCTCGCACAGGTCGCACTTGACGACTTTTCGGTTTTCTGAATCTATAACGATGGCGCCGTAGGGACAGGCCATCACGCAGCTGTAGCAGCCGACGCACCTGGACTCATCGTGTAGCACGTGTCCGCTTTGCGGGTCCTTGTGAAGCGCGCCGCTGATGCAGGCGAACACGCAGTCGGGCTCCGCGCAGTGCCGGCACGGAAAGGCAAAGGTCAGCGGCAACCTTTCCTCGACCACGATCCTGGGCGGCGGCGGGTCTTCGTAGAAGAAGGCCTTGAGCACGTCCCTGGACCTGGAATGGGCCACCGCGCACCAGATCTGACAAAGGTGGCATCCGATGCAAACCTCCGGTTTGGCCACGATCTTTCCCAATGGACGTCCCTCCGCAACAGAATAAAAAGCCCACATGTGGCTCGGGGCCAAACAACCCCGAAGGCACCGCCATGCGGGCCTCATTGCCCTCGTTGTCCGGCACACCCTCGTGCCTGACCGTATGTGCCGTAAGCCTTTCGTATCGTTAAAGAGGATTATCTACCAAGAGCGGCGAAATGTCAAGTCTTTTCGGTTGACAACAGAAGGTAAATCTGATAGATTACAACCGCGCCTGATACGACCATCTCGCCCCGGGGGCACGGGGCCGTGGAGTGGGGGTGATCCCGTGGACACCGGACCATGTTCACCGCCATTATCTCCGACCGGACGGGATTGCTCCCCGTTTTTCCGCCCGGTCCCACAAGGGGGTAGATGTGTGTGGCGCTGGAGCAAGAGCTGCGGCGGGCCATCGAAGAGGGCGCCGACGGCAGGCTCAAAGAGCTGATTCAGGACCCGCACCCCGCGGACCTGGCGCGGGTTTTTCCCTCCCTCAAGCTCGCCCAGCAGGTTAAGATCCTGCGGTTGATGGACCCCGAGCGGGCGGCCCAGGTACTGGTGGAACTGGGGCGGGAGCAGGTGCCCCCGCTGGTGGAGGGCCTGGGTCCCCTCAGGATCGCCGACATCCTGGCCACCCTGCCCACCGACGACGCCGTGGACCTGCTGGGGGACCTGCCCAGAGAGCAGAAGGACCGCCTTCTGGGTTTGATGGCGGCCGCCGACGCCAAACAAGTGCGGGAACTCCTGGAATACCCCCAGGATACCGCAGGCGGCATCATGACCACGGAGTTCGTGGCCATCTCGGAAAGGCTCACCGCCGAAGAGGCCATCCGGGTACTGCGCGAAACCGCGCCCGACGCCGAGACCGTATACTACGTTTACGTGGTCAACGAGCGGGGACAGCTGGTGGGCGTACTCTCCTTAAGGGAGCTCATCCTGGCCGCGCCGGGCATGCCGGTCGGCGACATCATGCGCCGCCGGGTAATCAGCGTGAACGTCATGGCCGATCAGGAGGAAGTGGCCCGCGTGGTGGCCAAGTACGACTTGCTGGCCGTGCCCGTGGTGGACGACAACCAGGAACTGCTCGGCATCGTCACCGTCGACGACGTCCTGGACGTGATCAAAGAGGAGGCCGCCGAGGATTTCTTACGCATTTCGGCCATCGACATTAGGGGCGACGATGTCACGGCCCCGCCCTGGCGGCGGGCGATGCACCGCCTGCCCTGGCTCGTGGCCTTTCTCCTCGGGGAGATGATGGCCGCCACGGTGATCAAGGGCTTTGCCGGAACCCTGGAGGCCGCCACGGTGCTGGCCTTTTTCATCACGGCCATCGCGGGCGGTGCCGGCAACGCGGGGACCCAGTCTCTGGCCGTGGTGGTGCGGGGCTTGGCCACGGGGGAGCTCAGTGCCCGCGAGATACTGCGGGTGGTATGGCGCGAGACCAGGGTGGGACTGCTGGTGGGTCTGGGCAGCGGCCTGACCCTGGCCTTCGTGGCCCTGGTCTGGCAGGGATGGCCCCTGCTGGGGCTGGTGGTGGGCGGGGCCCTGGCCGCCAGCATCCTGGTCGCCACCATGCTGGGCAGCATGATCCCGGTGGTCATGGCCCGGCTGGGCTTCGACCCGGCCCTGGCCTCGGGCCCCTTCATCACCACCCTGACCGACGTGGCCAGCATGCTGGTGTACTTTAGTCTGGCCACCCTAACGATTCTCCACTTGCGTTGAGCCGCTCCGGCCACCGGGGAGCGATGCGGTGGGGCAGACCCAGCAGGTCCAATATACGGGCTACCGTGTGGCGTACCATTTCGGTTATGGAGCGGGGATGCAGGTAGAAGGCAGGGACGGGGGGAAAGATGATCACCCCGAGCCGGGCCAGGCGCAGCATGTTCTCCAGGTGCAGGGCGCTCAGGGGGGCCTCGCGCGGCAGCAGGATCAGCCGCCGCTGCTCTTTGATGGCCACGTCCGCGGCCCGGGTGATCAGGTTGTCGGCCAGGCCGTGGGCGATGGCCGCACAGGTTCTCATGCTGCAGGGGGCCACCACCATGCCGTCGTGGGGAAAGGAACCGCTGGCCACCGGCGCCCTGAGGTCGTCGACGTCGTAGGTGTAACTGGCCAGGGCCCGCAGGTCATCGAAGGAGAGGTCCGCCTCCTCGGCGACGATAAACCGGGCCGCCCGGCTGACGAGGAGGTGGGTCTCCACGCCCAGGGCGCGGAGCTCCTCCAGCAGGGTGAGGCCGTAGACGGCCCCCGAAGCACCGGTCATGGCCACCACAATGCGCATGGTAAGACCTCCATTGATATAATTATACCGACATTTTTCGCCACGGGAAGGGAAACCTTGCGCCTCTACCGCGCCGAGGGTATCGTGCTCAGGAACAGGGAACTCACCGGAGCCGACCGCCTGCTCTCCCTCTATACCAGGGAGTACGGCCGGCTGCGGGTGGCGGCCTACGGGGCCGGCAAGCCCTCCAGCCGTAAGCGGGGCGCGGTGCAGCCCTTCACGCGCTCGGAATTCCTGCTGGGCAGCGGACGCGACCTGGATTACGTCCGCCAGTGTGCGGAGCGGGAAATCTTTCCTAACCTGCGGAACGATCTGGAAAACCTGCTCTACGCCCATCACCTGGCGGAGCTGGTGGAGACCTTCACCCCGGAAGGTGAACCCAACGGGGGCCTCTTCGTTCTTCTCCTGGAGGCCCTGCGCGGCCTGGGGGATGGCGATCCCGAATTGCTGGTCCGGGCCTTCGAGATAAAACTCCTGGGTCTGCTGGGTTACCGGCCCGAACTCGGGGCTTGTGTTCGGTGCGGCCGGGTATCCGCACCCGGGGAGTACCACTTCGCAGCCGGGGCCGGCGGGGTGGTTTGCGCCCGGTGCGCCCCCGAGGTCCGCGGGGCGCGCGCCTGCCGGGCGGGTACGGTGGCGGTTCTCCGGTACCTGTCGGTTGCCGAACTCAGGGTACTGCGCCGTATCCGGGTGGAGGATGCCGTACGGGAGGAAATGCGGCGCCTTCTGGAGGATTACCTGGCCTTCCATCTGGAGGGGCGGGCCCGGTCCCTGGCGCTCCTGGCATGTATAAAAGGGAAACCCGGGGGGTAAAACAAGACCGGGGTGGTGGCGACCATGCTCGAAAAGATCGACGTTTTGCGGGCCCGGTTGGGCGTAAGTTACAGGGAGGCCCGGGAGGCCCTGGAGGCCGCCGGGGGAGACGTGGTGGAGGCCCTGGTGCTCCTGGAA
This sequence comes from Ammonifex sp., assembly GCA_020725605.1. GTDB lineage: Bacteria > Bacillota > Desulfotomaculia > Desulfotomaculales > DYER01 > DYER01. Next base: position 7,388 of record DYER01000058.1, read on the forward strand.
GAGCGAAGGCGGCGTACCCGGGCCGTGGAACTGGCCGAGGGCTTACGGGAATTGCTCCGCCGTGCCTACCGTACCAGGCTGCGTATCAAAAAGGGGGAACAGACGGTGCTGGAAGTGCCCGGCCTGTGGGGGGCCCTGGCAGGCCTGGGTATGCTGGCCAGCAGCGAATTGGCTCTTCTGGGGGCCGCGGCCACCGTCGTGGGGATGGCCAACCGCTATACCCTGGAACTTGCGCGGGAGCACGACATCTGATTGACTTTTGTCCGGTGTTTTGGTAAATTGTATTAAAAAAGCGAACAGTCAGTAAAGCCCGCACGAAATACGGGGGTCGTCTCCATCCGGGGATGGCCAAGCAGGGTGGCATCACCAACAGGACCTCCCGTCCCTGGCATGTGGCCCGGGCGGGAGGTTTGGATTTTGTACCGGGTGGGGAGGGCGACGCCGCGGGGGCTCGAACCGCGACATCGCGTGTGCTTGCCGGCGGGAAAAGCGCTGGGAAACGCGACGGGGGGAAGTGGAAAATGAACTTTCAGGAACTCATCCTGACGCTGGACCGGTTCTGGTCGGACCAGAACTGCATCATCCAGCAGCCCTACGATCTGGAAAAGGGGGCCGGCACCATGAATCCGGCCACCTTCCTGCGGGCTCTGGGGCCCGAGCCCTGGCGGGTGGCCTACGTGGAGCCCTCGCGCCGGCCCACCGACGGCCGCTACGGGGAAAACCCCAACCGCCTTCAGCATTACTACCAGTATCAGGTAATCTTAAAGCCCTCGCCTGACGACGTCCTGGAGGTCTACCTGGACAGTCTGCGGGCCATCGGCATCATTCCCGAGGAACACGACGTGCGCTTCGTAGAGGACAACTGGGAATCGCCCACGTTGGGCGCCTGGGGCCTGGGCTGGGAAGTCTGGCTGGACGGCATGGAGATCA
>DYER01000059.1 GCA_020725605.1 Ammonifex sp.
CCGCGTCGCGCCGCTGGCGCAGGCTCCGCAGCCGCTCGTGCCAGACTTGCGGCCGCCAGCCGGCCGGATCCGCGAGGTAGGCGTCCACCAGGTCCCGGTAAAAGGCCACGATGGCACCGATGAGTCCGGGCGAGTACTCACGGCCCTGAATCTTCAGCGTATCCACCCCGAGGCGGAGGTAGTCGGGGATCTCCTCCACCACGAAAAAGGCGTCGTTGCGCAGCGCCACACCGTCGGCCACCACGCGGCCGGCCGGCCCCAACCGCCAGGGCAGGAGGCACAGGCGGTAGCACACCCCGCCGCGGTTGGGGCTGCCGCGGAAGTGGTTCTTGCCCTTGGCGTCGATTTCCCGCACCTGGCGGGCAAACGAGCTCATCCAGCACTGTCCGATGTAGGTGAAGCAGGTGGTGGCGTGGATCAGGACCTCGGCCCCCACGCCGGCCTCTTTGATGGCCTTCAGCTCCTCGAAGGGCAGCTTGCAGTCCGCCACGATCTGGGTCACGCCCAGCTCCCGGTAGAAGGCGTAGTCGGCCCCGTTGACGATGTTGCAGCCCACGCTGGCGTGGATGGGCAGGTCCGGAAAGGCCCGCCTGGCGGCGGCGATGCACCCGATGTCGGTGAGGATCACGTCGTCGATTCCCCACTCCACCAGCCGCCCCAGCTCCTCGATGAACAGGGGGACCTCCCTTCCCGCCGGCAGCGTGTTGAAGGCCGCCCGAATCTTCCTGCCCCGGGCGTGCACGTATTCGATGCAGGCCCGCAAGCTGTCGTCGTCCATCTCAAAGGCGGCCGCCCGGCGGCTCCAGCCGCGCGGACCCACGTATACCGCGTCGGCGCCCGCATCCAGGACCACCCTTACCATGGCCATGTTACCGCCGGGTGCCAGCAGTTCGACCATGCCCCATTCCTCCCTTCACTGGCGAGATTGCGGGTCGGCTTCCTCCCGTGTCCCAGGCGGTGTGCCCGCCCCCCCGGGCCGCCCGCCTCAACCGGGGACCGCGGCGCCCACGTAGTCCCGGCCGGACCTGCCGAAGAAGTAGCCGTTGCAAAAGCCGTGGGGGCTATGGGTCGCGAGGCGCTCCGGCAGGTCCCGCGCACCGGCCCCACCACGGCCGGCCGCTTCCAGGGCCTCCCGGTAGATGCGACCCACCTCGCGCCGGTAGGCCGGGCCTTCGGTGAGGGTCCCGATGCAGAAGGTCCGGTATCCCCGGGCCAGCAGGTCCGCGAGGTGCTCCACCATGCAGAGGTCCGGCCCGCTCAGGACCACGGTACCCATGCACTTCAAAACCCAGTCGCGGTGCCGGAGCCAGAAGTCCTCGCGGCAGACGGCCGGGCACTCCCCGTAGGCCAGCAAGAAACAGTCCCGCGTGATGCCGAGGGGGATCTTGCCGTGCACCCAGAGGGTTACCTCCAGGCCGGTGGCCTCCTTCAGGTAGTCGATCTCGTCCAGGCTCAGCTCGAAGTTGGGCGTGATACGGGTGACGCCGTAACGCTTCAGTTCCAGTGCCCCGAGGTGCGTGTATACGCCGGCGAAACAGCCCGCGTGGAGTTCCAGTCCGGGAAACTCCCGCGCCAGCATGTGGATGAGTCCGAGGTTGTGCGCCTCCACCGCATCGATGCCCGCGGCCACCGCCACGGCCACCGCCTCGCGCACCGCGGGCAACTCGGGGGAGGTGGGCGCCGCGGGGGTGCTCAGGTAAGCGCGCTTGCCGAGGTACCGCAGCCTCCGGATGGCCTCCCGCAGCGCCCCGTGGTCCGCCAGCAGGTTACCCGGGTAGCGGCCGCAGTACGGATGCCCGAGGTACACCGCGTCGTAGGGCTCCAGGTAGCCAGAATCGATTTCTTCAAGGGTAGCGACCTGTGTATGCAACTCCACCGTGATCCAACCTTTCCAGTCCCGCCCGCAATTCTTCGACGAGGACCCGGACCCTCTCGGGCGGCAGGTCCCGGCCCTGGATCTTGAAATACCGCACTCCTGCGGCCACGTACTCCGCCAGGTGGTGGTAAACGGCGATCTCTTCCTCGGGCAGGGGTCCCGCGGCCCGGCCTCCCCAGTTCCACGGGACCCGGCAGGGACGCCCGCAGGTGCCGCCCCGCCTGGCGCTCCCCGGGTACAGGGTGCGGCCTTCCCTGGGTACCGCAACCCGACGCAGGTAGCCGGCCAGCCAGCAGCGCCCCAGCAGGAAGGGTTCTCTGACGCCCCGCGCAAAGACCTCTACGGCCGGCGCCATCCCCCCGGACGCCACCGCGGCCACCTCCTCAGGGGCAATGCCGGGCGGCAGGACCACCGTGTCCGCGCCCGCCGCGGCCAGGAAAAGCAGGTCCTCGCGGTTCAGGGCCCCGCACCCCACGCTGGCCGTCAGCCCCAGCCCCGGATACCGCCGCCGCACCTCCCGCAGCAGGCCGTAGTCGTTGAGGATCAGACCGTCGACGCCCAGTGCCACCCAGCCGGCCAGCTTCTCCCAGAACACCTCCAGGGCCCGCAGGTCCGGCACCACGTTGAGGGCCAGGTACAGACGCGCCCCTGCCTCCCGGACCAGGGCCACGCAGGCCGCCAGCTCCCCGGCCGGCAGGCCGGCCAGGCTCCCGCCGCGGCTCCAGCCGGCCAGACCCACGTACACCACGTCGGCGCCGGAGGCCAGCGCCGCGGCCACCGCCTCCCTGCTTCCGGCCGGGGCCACGATCCCGGGCCGCCTGGAGCCGGCAGAAAACGTACCGCCCACGCCTTCCGCACGCCCTCCCCGCCGCCCGCGCCCGGTGGTGTCACCCGGGCCGCCGGGGGGCCGGGCCGGCGCAGCATGCCCGACCCGTCCCCCGGTGGTTCCGGAGACCGGGTACCCCACCGTGCGGGTCCGTATCGGTACTGGCCGGCGTGAGTCTAGCCCGCTCCGGTGCCGCGCGCAGGATGCGCACCGCCGCCGGCCAGCAGACCCACGCCGGCCTCGGGGAACGCCTTCTTGCCGCGGCCCGTGGCCTCAGGAGGCCCGCTCCTTCTCCCACTGGCGCAGGATGCGGCGCAGGATCTTCCCCGTGGCCGTCCGCGGAATCTCGTCCACGAAGGCGAACTCGCGCGGCAGCTTGTACACCGAAATCTTGTCCCGGCAGAAGTTGATGAGCTCCTCTTCCAGTTCCTTGCCGGGCGTGTAGCCGGGGTTCAGGGCGATGTAGGCCTTGACGTTCTGGCCGCGGATCTCGTCCGGCACGCCGATGACGCCCACGTCCCGCACCGCGGGGTGCTTGGCCAGGGCCTCCTCGATTTCCTCCGGCCCGATGCGGTAGCCCGAGCTCTTGATGAGGTCGTCCTCACGCGACACGAAGTACATGTACCCTTCCTCGTCCATCTTGACGTAGTCGCCCACGCGGTTCCAGCCTTTGAAGTAGACCTCCTTCTGTTTCTTCAGCAGGGCCCCGTTGTCCTCGTAGGGCCGCCAGTAGAGGGTGCAGGTCGGGCCGCGCGCGATGAACCACCCGATCTCGCCCGGCGGCAGCTCCTGGCCCTCCTCGTTGACCACCTTCACCTCGTAGCCGGGCACGACCTGGCCGAAGGAGCCGGGCTTGGCCCGCATGCTGGTGGCGTTGGACACGAAGACGTAGCCCATCTCGCTGGTGCCCAGGCCCTCGTAGATGTTCAGGCCGAACCGCTCCCGCCAGCGGTAGAAGGTCTCCGCGCCGAGGGCCTCGCCGCCGCCGGTGCAGACGCGCAGCGTGCTGAGGTCGTAGTTCTTTTCGGCGTCGGGCACCTGCAGCATCTTGCGGTAGGCCGTCGGCAGCACCGAGATGATGGTGGCCCCGTACTTTTCGATGGCGGCGAAGAAGGTTTCGGGCTCGAACTTGGCCACCAGGAAGCAGGAGGCGCCGAAGCGGTAGGGGATGGCGGCCACGGTGCCGTAGCCCGCCGCGAAGGCCATGGGCGCGGGCCCGCCGATGACGTCGTCCGGCTTCACGCGCCAGCAATACTTGCCGAAGCCGTCGGCGATGAGGAGCGGATCCTCCATGAAGTGCACCGTGCCCTTGGGCAGCCCCGTGGTGCCCGAGGTGTACAGCAGGAGCGAGACCGACAGGCGGTCGCGCCGCCTGGCCACCAGGTTCTTGTTGGGGTGGCTGGCCACCTCGGCATAGGGGATGAAGCCCTTGGCCTTGATGTCGTCGGGCCTGCCGCCGATGACGATGACGTGCTTCACGGTCTGGAAGTTTTCCCTGGCCGCCTCCAGCTCACCCAGCAGCCCCACGTGACAGACGATGGCCACGGCTTCGGAGTTGTTGGCCACGTGGGCCAGCTCGGCCCGGGAGAAGAGCGGCGAGGTGGGCACGCACACGGCCCCGATCTTGATGATGGCGAAGTTGGCGATCACGGCCTCGGGAATGTTGGGCGAGCGGATGATGACCCGGTCCTCTTCCTCGATGCCCAGCTGCTTGAGGCCGTTGCCCAGGCGGTTGATGGCTATCTGGAGTTCCCGGTAGGTGATCTTCTGGTCCTCGTAGTAAATGGCCACGCGGTTGCCGTGGCCGGCCGCCACGGTCTTGTCGATGAGTTCCTCGGTGGAATTCATGGGATTGGGATAGGTGTGGTGCTCCGGCAGCAGGTAGATCCGGTCCGGCCACAGTTCCTTAGGCGGCAGGTAATTCTCGGGAATCTTACCCATCATTTCACCCCTCGTGAGGATTCTTAAGATTTCAATCATACCGTAAATTCGGAGCCTTCGTCTCAGTCTCACGACCCGGACCGGTCCGCTCCCACCTCCGTTTCAGGCATAGACCTGTTCCAGGGTCTCCGCGGCGGTGAGTTGCTCCGCCGTACCGGTGAAAACCACGCTGCCGTTGCAAAGGCCGTACACCCGGTCCGCCAGTTCCCCCACGATCTTGAGGTCGTGCTCGGCGAACATGACCGTGACGCCGTTCTTGTGGATGCGCCGGATGACCTTGAGGAGCACCTCCCTCATGGCCGCGCTCAGGCCGAAAAAGGGCTCGTCGAGCAGTAAGAGTTGCGGTCGCGCCATCAGGGCCCGTCCGATGACCAGCATCTGCTTTTCGCCGCCGCTCAGGCTGCCCGCCGGCTGGGCCTTTTTCCTATCCAGACAGGGAAACAGCTGGAAAATCTCGCCCAGAACCGCCTCCCGCCGGCGGCGGTCCCACCACAGGTAGGCCCCTGCGAGGAGGTTCTCGAGCACCGTCATCTCCGGCGCCACCCGCGCCCCCTCGCGGGCGTACACCAGACCCAGCCGCACCCGCTCGCCGGGTTTCAGGTATGTGATGTTGCGACCCTGAAACAGAATAGTACCGCTGCGCACCCTCACCAGCCCGGCCGCGGCCCGAAGCACCGTGGTCTTGCCCGCGCCGTTCGGTCCCACCAGACCCACGACCTCCCCGGGGAGTACGCGCACGTTCACCTGTTCCAGAACCCCTACCGCGTCGTAGGATACGCTCACCTTCCTCAATTCGAGCACCGCCGTCACACTTCCAGCTCCCCGTCGGCCAGCAATTCCCCCGGGGTTCCCTCCCTGAAGGTGCCCTCGGCGGTCGTCAGCAGGACCCGGTGGGCCAGCTGCCTGAGGATGCGCCGCCTGTGCGAGACCAGAATCATCGCCACGCCCTGGCGGTTGATGCTCTTGAGCAGGGCCATCAGCTCGCGCTCTTCCTTGATACTCAGGGCCGCAAAGGGCTCATCCAGCAGGAGCAGGCGGGGACAGGTGGCCAGGGCGCGCGCCACCTCCAGCCGGCGCAGGGCACCGGAGGAAAGCCGCCCCGCGGGCCACTGCTCCCGGTCGCTCAACCCCACCCGGGCCAGCAGGTCGCGCGCCTTGGCGCGGTCCCGCGGCCGCAGGACACCCCGCCCGGCGGCCACGGCCACCACCACGTTCTCGAACACGGTCAGGTCGCGCATGGGCCGGGGCAACTGGAAGGTGCGGCCCACCCCCAGACCGGCGATGCGGTGCGGCGGCAGCTCCGTCAGGTCGTGGCCGTCGAAAATCACGGCCCCGGCATCGGGTCTGACCAATCCGCAGATGATGTTCAGGATGGTGGTCTTGCCCGTGCCGTTGGGGCCGGCCAGGCCCAGTACCTCGCCGGCGCCCAAGCGAAAGCCAACGCCGTGCAACAGCTGCACCCCGTTGAAAGCCTTTGTCAGCCTGCTGACCACCAACAGGGGATCCATGGGCCCACCCGGCCTAGGCCTCCCTCCCGCGGCCGAAAAGCCACCGGGCCGCCAGTATGGCCACGCTGCTGTACAGGAGCAAACGCACCACGGGCGCCACCCAGAGCCATCCCAGAAGCACGTTCAGCGCGTACGACAGAACCGCCGGCCCGATCACGGTGCCTTTTCCCCCGGCGATGGACACGGTCATGGCCACGAAACTGAGCTCCAGCGACAGGGTGGAGGGCGCGGCCACGCCCATATACTGCGCGTACAGCACGCCGGCCAGCCCGCCCACCGCCGTGCCGGTCGCGAAGGTGACCACCCGAAAGCGATCCGGGTTCAGCCCCACCGTCTGGGCCACCACCACGTCCTGGGCCAGGGCCCTGATCTTCAAACCGGGCAGGGAGCACCGTATCCAGTAAAGGCCCAGCACCGTCAGGGCCAGGAAAAAAAGGCTGGTCCAGAAAAGGTAGCCGTAGAACCAATCTGCCTCCCGGGCCAGCAGCGGGGCCACCGGCAGGCCGCCCTCGCCGCCGATGGTGTAGCCCTCCGGTGTGGTAAAGCCCAGGGCGAGGGCCAGTTCGTGGGCCACCTCCGCCACGGCCAGGGTCGCAAGCAGCAGATAGACACCTTCCAGCCGCCGGAATAACCAGCCCAGCCCGGCACCCACCAGCGCGATGCCAAACAGCGCCAGCGGCGGTATGGACCACGCGGGGCACCCCGCCAGGGTGAGCAGGCCCGCCAGATAGGCCGCCCCCCCGAAA
>DYER01000060.1 GCA_020725605.1 Ammonifex sp.
AGCCAGGTGGAGATGTTCGCCGAGGCCGCCCTGGAGGCCATCGCGACTTCCAACCTCAAACCCCGGGACATCCAGGCCCTTTACGTGGGCAACGTCCTGGGGGACTTCGAGGAAGGCCAGATGAACATCGCCCCCTTCTGCGCGGCCGAGCTGGGCCTGCCGCCCGAGGTCCCGGCCACCAGAGTGGAGGGGGCCTGCGCCTCGGCCAGCGTGGCCATCCGGGAGGCCTTCCTGGCCGTAGCCGGGGGCTTTTACGACGTGGTGCTGGTGGGCGGCACCGAGCGGGCCATGGCCATGGGCACGCCCCTGGCCACGCGCACCTTCGCCATGGGCACCGACGGCCGCTACGAGGAATTCACGGGCATCACCTTCCCGGGCGTCTTTGCTTTGCTGTCCCGCCTCTACGCCCGGGAGTACAACATTCCCCTGCCCAAGCTGAAAGAACAGATGGCCCTGGTGGCGGTCAAGAACCACCGCCACGGCGTGCAGAACCCCCTGGCCCAGTTCCGAAAAGAGATCACCGTAGAGACGGTCCTGAACAGCGTCATGATCGCGGACCCCCTGCAGCTTTTTGACTGCTGCCCCTTCTCGGACGGCGCGGCCGCGGTGGTGCTGGCCACGGAGGAACTGGCGCGCAAACTGGTACCCAAACCGGTCTACATCCTGGGTATCGGCCAGGGCTCGGCCGGCGCGCTCTTCAGGCAGAAGGGCCTGCCGCGCATCAAGGCCCGGGAGACGGCGGCCAAAAAGGCCTACACCATGGCCGGGCTGACCCCGCAAGACGTGCAGGTGTGCGAGCTGCACGACTGCTTCACCATCGCCGAAATCATCGCCAGCGAGGGCCTGGGCTTTTTCGAGTTCGGCCGGGGCGGCGAGGCGGCTGCAACGGGCCAGACCACCTACGGCGGCCGGGTGGTGATCAACCCCTCGGGAGGCCTCAAGGCCAAGGGCCACCCCATCGGCGCCACCGGAGCGGCCCAGGTCTACGAGATCGTCAAGCAACTGCGGGGCGAGGCCGGGCCGCGGCAGGTGGACGGAGCCAGAATCGGGCTCACCGACACCCTGGGCGGCGACGGTAGCACCGTGGTGGTCACCCTCTACGGCATCGAATGAGCGGACCGGGGGTGGAAAGACATGGCTTACAGACTGACTTACACCGACTTCTACGCGGCCCTCAAGGAGGGTCGCCTGCTGGGCTTGAAGTGCCGCGCCTGCGGGGGCTACACCGTGCCGCCGCGGGCCACCTGCCAGCACTGCGGAGAGGCGGAGCTGGAGCCGGCCGAAATGAGCGGGCGCGGCGAGATCAGGAGCTACACGGTCATCCACGTGCCGCCGGAGGGCTTCGAGGGGCCCTACGTGGTGGCCCTGGTGGAGCTGGAGGAGGGGCCGTGGCTGATGGGCAACGTGGAGGGCCTGGACCTGCGGCAGCCGGTGCCGGACCTGGTGGGTAGACAAGTGCGGGTGGGCCACCGGGTGGTGCCTCCCGCCAGGTACACGGCGGGCGAAGGGGTGGCCGTTACCTTCGGCCTGGTGTAGCCTTCGGACGGGGCCCGGGGGTGCGAGGGCATGCGCATCGTTGTCAAGTACTGCGGTGGGTGCAATCCGGAAATCGACCGCGTGAGGGTAGTGGAAGAGGCCAGGTCGTGGGCCGCGGCGCGCGGCGTTCCCGTAAAGTACGCCACGGGTGAGGAAGTACCGGCGACCGGGGACCTGCTCCTGGTAGTGAGCGGGTGCGGGGTGGACTGCGCCACGCGCCCGCCGGGATACGGGGACGAGGTGGTGGTGGCGGGCCGGAGCCTGGAGGGCGAGTTCGTGCCGGAGGAGGAGCTGGGCCGCCGCCTCACCGCCGTCCTCGGGGAAAAGCTCGACGCACCGCCGGGCAAATCGCCATCCCGGCGGCTTCCCCGCCTTTGCGGCGGGTGGGACCTGCAGGGGTTCGCTTGAACGGTCCTGCCGTGGGCCGTTTCAGGACGGGCAAACGGTCCGGCTGCCGTACGGTTCCCTGACGGTCCCGGGGGGCCGACGGGCTGCCGGGAGTATCGGGCACGAACAAGGGGGGAGGATTGCGGTGGCCGATCTGGCGCGCGAGATCAAAACCGTGGGCGTGGTAGGGGCCGGCACCATGGGTCGGGGTATTGCCCGGGTGGCGGCCGAAGCGGGCTTTCAGGTGCTTCTGGTGGACGTAACGCAGGAACTGGTGGACCGGGCGTTGCAGGCCAACGACCGGGAACTGCAGCGCATGGTGGAAAAGGGGAAGCTCTCGGCCGAGGAGCGGGCCGCGGTCATGGCGCGGTTCAAGGGTACCACGGACGTGGCCGAAATGGCGGCCTGCGATTTCGTAATCGAGGCCATTTTTGAAGACCTGGCGGTGAAAAAGGACCTGTTCCGGCGTCTGGACGAGATCTGCCGGCCGGGGGTGGTGCTGGCCAGCAACACCTCGGCGCTGAGCATCACCGAAATCGCCGTGGCCACCCGTCGGCCCCAGCTGGTGGCCGGCATGCACTTCTTCAATCCGGCCCCGGTCATGAAGCTGGTGGAGGTGGTCCGGGGGCTCACCACCGCCGACGAGACCGTGGATCTGGTGCGGGACATGGCGGCGCGCTTCGGGAAGGAGCCGGTGATCGTCAAGGAGAGCCCGGGCTTCGTGGTCAACCGTATTCTGGTGCCCATGATGAACGAGGCCATCTGGCTGCTGCAGGAGGGCGTGGCCTCCGCGGAAGACATCGACAAGGCCATGAAGCTGGGGGCCAACCACCCCATCGGACCCCTGGCCCTGGCGGACCTGGTGGGCCTGGACGTGCTGCTGGCCGTGGTCGAGACCCTGCACCGCGAGCTGGGCGAGGACAAGTACCGCCCGGCGCCCCTGCTCCGGCAGATGGTGCGGGCCGGACGCCTGGGCCGCAAGAGCGGCGCGGGATTCTACCAGTACGCCTGACGGACAAACCGACCGTGGTTCCGGCCCCGAGGGGGCCGGAATACGGTGGCAACCGGGGCCCCGGACGAACCATTACGCCGGGGCCTTATTATTCTCACCTCCACCCGCCGAGGGAAAGGTACCACGCCAGCAGCGGCCCGGCCCAGAACTGGGCCACCGCGCCGCCCAGGGCCAGAAAGGGGGCGAAAGGGAGGGCGTCCTTGCGTTCTTTGCGGCCGGTCAGCAGGAGCCCGGCGGCCAGCAGGCCCCCCGATACAAAGGCCACGAAAAGGGCCAACAGCAGGCCCTGCCACCCGAGGAAAAGGCCCATGACGGCGGCCATCTTCGCGTCCCCGCCGCCCATGCCCCCGCGGGAGGCAAGTATGATGGCGTAAAGGATACCGGCGCCGGCCAGGGCGCCGTACAGGCCCGGCAGGAGGGTTTCCGGGAGGAAGAGACCGGTGCCCACTCCCAGGAGGGCGGCCGTTCCCACCGCCTGATCCGGGATGAGGCCCGTTTCCAGGTCCGTGGTCGTAACCAGGATGAGGAACCAGAGGAACACCGCCGTGCGGGCGGCGTGCAGGAGGTCCGGGGCCGCATGAACCGCGCTCAGGGTGGCGCCTGCGGCGGCCAGTTCGACGACCAGGTAGCGCGGCGGGATCCGGCCGCCGCAGTAACGGCAGCGGCCTCGCAGCCAGAGGTAACTCAGGACCGGGACCAGGTCCAGGGGCCCCAGGGGGTGGCCACAGGCTACGCAGCGGGAACGCGGTTTTACAAGTGATTCGCCCCGCGGCAGGCGCCAGGCGCAGGCGTTCAGGAAACTGCCGGCCACGCCTCCGGCTACCAGCGCCAGAACCGTTTCTCCGGGAGTGAGCAGCATCTGTCAGCCCTCACCCGCCGGGCGCCGGCGAACCCCCACCACGCCCGCGGGTATGACCACCTGGCCCCTGGAAGATACTCTGGTAGTCGTCATAGGGCGTCACTTCCATCTCAAATTTTAATGTAAGAAACGCGCCCCTTTATGTCAATGGACTTTCGGTGGGCAAAGTGTTAAAATAGAGGCACTTCGGCGGTAGGCAGATTGCTGAGGAAAGGGGCGCGGGGCCGTGCACCGGAGAGCAGGAAGGATCCTCTTGCTGTGCCTTCTGGTACTGGGTCTGGGAACGCTGGCTGCGGGTTGCGGCCGGGCCGAGAGAAATCCCGCCCCAGAGGCCCAACCGGAGCCGGCCACCATGCGGCTGGCCGTGTACTACCTGAAGCTCGACGAGCGAAATGCCTATCTGGTCCGTGAGGTGCACGAGGTGCCCAAAACTTTAGAAGTGGCGCGCGCCGCCTTGCAAGAACTCATTGGGGGCGAGCCCGTCACTCCGGGAGCCCGGCGTGTGCTGCCGCCGGACACGCGGGTGCTGGGCATCAAGATCGAGGACGGCCTGGCCACCGTGGACTTTTCGAAGGAAGTCCTGCGGGCCAACGTGGGGGCGGAGGGTGAGGCCCTGGGCATCCAGAGCATCGTCAATACCCTGACCGAGTTTCCGCAAGTAAACCGGGTGGCCTTTACGGTGGAGGGCCGGCTGGACCAGGCGGCCCGGGACTGGTGGGGCCACGTGGGCCTCTACGGCCAGCCCTTCCGGCGCGACCTCTCCCGGGTATGGGAACCGGCCATCTGGGTGACCTCGCCCGCGCCGGGGAGCACGGTGGCGTCGCCCCTGGAGGTGCGGGGGAGCGCCATGGTCTTCGAAGGTACCGTGCAGGGCCGCGTGGTGGCCGAAGGGGGAGAGGCCCTGGCGCAAGGTTTCACCACGGCGACCGCCGGGGCGCCGGGACGGGGTGATTTCGAGTTGCGGCTGGAGTTTGCCGCGCCCCGGCAGAAAACCGGATGGGTGGAGGTTTACAGCATCAGTCCCAGGGACGGCCGGGAAGAGCACCTGGTGCGGGTGCCGGTACGCTTCCGGGATTAGGCCTGCGGGGACGCGGGGGAGGCGGTACGGTGGCCGCGGGGCACGAGAGCCTGGAGGAACTGGTGCGCTTGGAGGCCCTGCTGGCCGAGCGTCCGGCCGAGTGGCGCCGCCTGTGGCGGTTCCTGTACCACGCGGACGGGGAGGTGCGCCGGAGGGCGGCCTGGGCCTTCGGCCGGGCAGTGGCCAGGTGGTCCGGGGACCGGCCGGAGCGCGCCCGGGAGGTCCTGCGCCGGCTGTTCTGGGCCGTGAACGAGGAATCGGGAGGGGCGTGCTGGGGGGCGCCGGAGGCCGCTGGCGAGATTCTGCGGCACAGGCCGGAGCTCTGCGAGGACTTCGTGCCCCTGCTCGTGTCGTTGCTCTCGGACCCCGCTTTGCGCCGCGGAGTGCTGCGGGCCCTCGTCCGGCTCGGCCCCGAGTGCGCCGGGGAGGGCGCGGCGCGCGAGGCCTTCCGGTCCTCCCTGGAGGACCCGGAAGTGCGTGCTGCTATCGCCGCCCACGGATACTTGCTGGACGCAGGATGCTGACGGTGCAGACAATGCGTAAGTTCGCCCAGACGGTAACGGTAATCGGCTTTCCCTCCGGCCATGGGTTTGATATGAGGCCCGCCAAGAGGACTCCGGTGGTCCGCCAAGCACCTGACCCTCGAGGATTTGCAGGTACTTTTCTCCGCAGAGTAAATTCCGTCCTCAGGTCCTCCTGTTTTGCCCTCCACGTTTCCCGAATAATGCGACCTGCGGGATAAGAGTGTCGGACCGCCCGAGGAGTTGCCCGCGGTCGCCGTTTGTGGCAGAATATTGGCGGTCCGTTGGGACGGTAACCGGGCGGGCGCGGCGAAGGGGGCGGTCCGGCGTGGGCGAAAACGCGCCGAGCAAAGGCAACGCGAAAACGAGGGAGAGGGTCCTGCAGGCGGCCCTGGACGTTTTCTTCGAAAAGGGCTTTTTTGAGGCCAGGGTGGACGACGTCATGGCCAGGGCCGGACTTTCCCACGGCACCTTCTACACCTACTTCAAGAACAAGAGGGCGGCCCTGGTGGAACTGGTAGAGCGCGCCGTCGAGGCGCTGTACGAGATTACCGAAGAGCCCTGGCGGAGGGGGCACAGCTACCTGAGCCTCGAGCAGTCCATCCGTGGCTTCCTCGAGACTTACCAGCGACATTACAAGATTATCAAAGTTTGGAAGGAGGCCTCCGTAACCGACGCCGGTCTGGCGTACCTCTGGGACCGGCTGGTGGGCAAGATAACGTCCCGCATTCAGAAGAACATCGAGGCCTCCATCCGGCGCTCCATTTGCCGGAAGGTCAATCCGGTCATTGCCGCCAGGGCCCTGGCCGGAATGATCGAGCATTACGCCTACGCCATGTTCTTCAAAGGAGAGTCCGCCGACATCGGCGAGGTGGCCCGCACCCTCGCGGAGCTCTGGTACCACGCCCTTTACGTGCAGTAGCTCTTCCCTCCTCCACACTTTCCCCGGATATTTCTTGAAACAGATTCTCCAACCGGGCCGGGTCCGGGATTGACACGGCGGCCGGGAAATTTTAAAATGGTTGTACACCGACGTCGACGTCAATGTCTCCTTTCCGGTACCGCTTAAAACTCTACTGCAGGAGGGGTGTGCCTTGCTCCTGGGGGACATTCCCAAAAGAAACGCCGCGTTTTACCCGACGAAGACGGCCGTTGTGGAAGGGCCGGTGAAGCTCGACTTCCGCGAGTTCAACAGGAGAATCAACAGGCTGGCCAATGCGATTTCCGGGCTCCCCTGCCGCAAGGGCGACAGGGTGGCGGTTCTGGCCCACAACTGCTTCCAGTACGTCGAATTGTATTTCGCCTGCGCCAAGGCCGGGACGCCGATTGTACCGCTGAACTACCGGCTCTCGGGAAGAGAACTCACCTACATCCTGAACCACTCGGAGGCACGCGCTCTCTTCTTCGGGCAGAAATACCTTCCGGTGATTGAGGAAATCAGGCGGGACCTGGAATGCGTGGCCCATCTGGTCTGCATTGACGCAGTACCGGCCGGTATTCCGCACTACGAAAGTTTGCTCAAGATGGCTTCCGACGCGGAGCCGGAGGTGCCGTTGTCGGAGGAGGACGTGGCCATCCTGGGCTACACCGGGGGAACGACCGGTCTTCCGAAGGGGGTTATGACCACCCACAGAAACGTGATCTCCAGCTGCTACAACTGCGCCGTGGAAATGAGGCTGCACCCCGAGACCGTCTACCTGAACGCGCCCCCTCTTTTCCACGCCGGCGACGCCATGGGTATGTTCGCCTTTTCCTTTGCGGGAGGAACCAACGTGGTGGTGGATTCCTTCGATCCCGAGCGGGTCCTGCGGGTGATCGAAGGACAGCGGGTAACCCATCCCCTCCTGGTACCGGCGATGATTCTTGCTTTGCTCCGGTATCCCGACGTGAAAAAATTCGACCTGAGCAGCCTTCAGACCATCATTTACGGCACCGCGCCCATGCCTTTCGAGCCCCTCCTTCAGGCGCTGCGGGTTTTCGGCTGCGGCTTTGCCCAGATATACGGCGCCACCGAGACCTTCGTGCCCATAAGCATTCTCAAACCCGAGGACCACCTGGTGGACGGGCCGGAGCACCTGATGAAGCGCATGCTCTCCGCCGGGAGATCCATGATCGGGGTGGAAGTTAGGATCGTCGGTGACGACGGGAAGGAACTCCCACCGGGCCAGATAGGCGAAATCGCCGTCAGGGGCGCCAACGTCATGAAGGGCTACTGGAAGCAGCCGGAATTGACGGAAGAAGTGCTGAAGGACGGGTGGTACCACACCGGCGACATGGGCCGGACGGACGAGCTCCAGTACATTTACATCGTGGACCGTAAGAAGGACATGATCATTTCCGGCGGGGAGAACATTTACCCCAAAGAGGTGGAGGACGTTCTCTTCATGCATCCGGCGGTGGCAGACGCCGCGGTGATCGGGGTCCCGGACGAGCAGTGGGGAGAAGCGGTCAAGGCGCTGGTGATCAGGAAGCCCGGAATGGAGGTCACGGAGGAGGAGCTCATCGACCACTGCAAGAGGCACCTGGCCAGCTACAAGAAGCCCAAATCGGTGGAATTCGTAAGCGAGTTGCCCAGGTCCACCGCCGGAAAGGTGCTCAAGAACGTCCTGCGGGAAAAGTACTGGCAGGGACGCGAGAGAAGGGTGTGAGCGCGGGCCTTGCGCCTGCTAATTAAATCAACCACAACACGGGACAGGGGGTTGGAGTACGTGGCGGCGGAAAAGTTGCCGGAGTGGTTCGAGAAGGACTTTTTCGTGCACGAAAAAGAGCAGCGGGGCTGGGACGAGCTGGTGGTGGGCGAAGAATACGAGACCGTGCCTTTCGTCCTCACCGAGGAGCGGATCCGGCTCTACGCGGAAGGGACCGAGGACCTGAGCCCCTACTACCTGGACGAAGAGACGGCCAGGAACTCCCAGTTCGGCGGTCTCATCGCACCGCCGACCATCGTGGTGCCCATCGTTTTTGCGAGCACGCCGCCCAACATGTGGATCAAGATGCCGGGGGCAATCAACCCCGGGCAGCGGCTGGAGTTCGGCGTGCCCGCGCGCCCCGGGGACACCATCTATTGCAAGGTGAAGCTAATCGACAAGTTCATCAAGAGAAACAAAAAATACACCCTGGCCCAGATGCACATCACGAATCAGAAAGGCGAGACCATTTGTCTCTGGACCGGCGGTCTGATCCTGCCGAAGTAGTTTTGGAAACTCCAGGGAGGGGAACAGAATGGCGGAGCGAAAATTACTCGTTTTTGACGAAATTCCTCTGGGCTACGAGCTGACGCCCCAGACCAAGCACGTCACTCAGGAAAAGATAACTAAGAACGCGGAGGCCTCGCTGGATTACAATCCCATCCACATCGACCCGGAGTACTGCAAGCGCATAAACCTGCTGGGTAAGGGGACCACGATCGCCCACGGGATGATGACCCTCGCCTTCATGGGCAAGATCGTGACGGATTGGGTTTTTCCGGGCGGCGGGTGGCTGAAGTGGCTGGAGGGCAAGTTCATCGAGCCCGTGAGGCCCGGCGACACCATAACGGTTTACGCGCGGGTTACCGAAAAGCACCCCCGCCCCAAAAAGGAGGAAAATTTCGTGGTTCTCGAGGTCTGGTGCGAAAACCAGACGGGGCAAAAGGTGGCGGTGGGCACCGTGGCGGCCACAATTCCTAACTGACGGGCACGTCCGGGTTCCGAAGGGCAAAAGGTTTTTCAATCGAGTAAGGGAGGCTAATTCAGGCTCCCTTACGCCACCGCATGCAGATGTGTTCTTCTTTTGAGACGTAAGTTGCGTGAGTGTCCCGGCCCCCGTACACACGCTGCATCTGCGAGGTCCGTCCGGGCCGGGAATCATTTTTGCATGTGCCGTTGCGCTGGACCCATGCGCGGTTGTCATCTCGTTCGGGAGGTAGCTTGAAGCCAATGTCCGAGGTAGAGATCACTTCCCACGGCGCCGTCACGGTCATCCGCATCAATCGTCCCCACGTGCGCAACGCCATAAACAGAGCGACGGCCCAGGCCCTGCGAGAAGCCTGGCTGGCCTTCGAGGCCGACGAGAGGGCGCGGGTCGGTATCCTCACCGGCGGCGACGAGGTTTTCTGCGCGGGAGCGGACCTGGAAGACCTCGAGGCGCTGGCGGCCGAGGTGCAAGGCGAGTGGGGCCCTCTGGGCTTCACGCGCCTGTGGGTAAGCAAGCCCACCATCGCGGCCATAGCCGGTTATTGCGTGGCCGGAGGCCTGGAGATGGCCTGCTGGTGCGACCTGCGCATCGCCGACGAAACCGCGGTCTTCGGTTGCTTTGAGCGCCGTTTCGGCGTGCCCCTGGTGGACGGGGGAACGCAGCGCCTGCCCCGCATTGTGGGCCTGGGCAGGGCCCTGGAACTCATTCTCACCGGTCGACCGGTTGATGCCCGGGAGGCTCTGGCCATCGGACTGATCAACGAACTGGTACCCCGGGGACAGAGCCTGAAACGCGCGCTCGAGCTGGCCGAGAGACTGGCCGGTTTCCCGCAAATGTGCTTGCGTAGCGACCGGCGCGCCGTGTACTCAGGTTTCGGGAAGGACCTGGCAGAAGGCCTGCGGCTCGAAGCCGAACTGGGGGTTCAGGTGCTCAAAAGCGGTGAACCCTATAGGGGCGCCCGGGAGTTCGTCGCGGGCAAGGGAAGGGGAGGCAAATTCGAGTAATCGAGTAATTCGGGAGGTGGTTCCGTTGCGCAGCCCCGTCTTTCCGCCCGATCCCACCGTGAAGGAAGGTTTTTATCCCCAGGAGGTCTACGAGGAAGCGATAAGACGGTATCCTACCGTGGCCGACCTGGTGAGCGAAAAGGCCAGGGAAAACGGAGACAGGACCTGGCTTACCTTCGAGGATGGCAGGACCTACAGTTACCGGCAGTTCGACGTGCTTTCCGACGCCGTGGCCACGGGGCTTTACGAACTGGGGGTCCGGGCGGACGACAGGGTGGCCATATTCGCCTTCAACTCGCCCGAGTGGCTCATGGCCTACTTCGCGGTCGCGAAACTGGGCGCGGTGCCGGTCACGGTCAATACCGGTTTCATTAAGGACCCCCTGGTCTACAACCTCAGGGCTTCCCGGTCCGAGTACCTTGTCGTCGATTCCAGACTTTTAAAGGCCTACCTGGCCGTGGAGGAGCAGCTGGACGAAATAAAGGGTGTAATAGTCATCGGAAAGTCAAGGTTTGACGGCAAAGACCAACCCCGAAAGCGCTGTGTTTTTCTCGAGGACCTCCTGAACTGCACGCCCAGACCGGAGGTAAGGGCGAAGAAACACGAGAAGGATCCCTGCGCCATGATCCTCACCTCCGGAACCACCGGTCCCTCCAAGGTCGTGGTGGACTCCAACGCCCAGTTCATTTCAACCGCGCTGTTCATGATTGATGCCGGCGGAATCAGGCATGACAGCGTGGTATACGTTTACCTGCCCTTGTTCCACATCATGGCGCTGGACCTCGCCACCGTTGCGTCCATGCTGGCCAACGCGAGCATGGTGCTCGTGGAGAGGTTTTCGCCCGGTACCTTCTGGCAGGACGTGAAGAAATACGGCATCACGCACTTCCACGCGGTTGGGCCCATCCTTGAAATGCTGTTAAAGCAGCCACCCACACCGCTGGAAAAGGATCACGGCCCGCTCGTGGCGGTGGCCTACGCGTCGAAGGAAATTTGGAATCTGGCGAGGGAAAGATTCAACCTTTCGATCACCGGCGGTTACGGTAGCACCGAAGCGGGTATTCCGGTTTCCTCCCCCTACAGGACGGTCGTCGGCGGCAAGAACCCGCCCGGGAGTTGCGGCTTGCCCGGGCCCCACGTGGAGGTAAAGGTCATGGACGAACTGGGACGGTTTCTCCCGCCCGGCAAGGTCGGAGAAATTGTTCTCAGGCCGAAACTACCCTGGGCCACCTTTCTGGAGTACTACGGCATGCCCCAGCAAACCGTGGAGGCCTTCCGGGGTCTTTGGTTCCACACGGGCGATGCCGGATACTTTGATGAGAACGGCTATCTTTACTTCGTAGATCGCCTCAAGGACGCCATACGGCGCAGGGGCGAGAATATCTCTTCCTACGAGGTGGAGCAAGTCCTGCTCAAGAACGCCAGGGTCCAGGAGGTGGCGGTGATCCCCGCTCCTTCCGAAGTCGGCGAGGACGAAGTGATGGCGGTGGTCGTGCCCAAGCCCGGAGAGAACCTCTCGCCGGCGGATGTCGTGGATTACTGTCTCGAAAACATGCCCCATTTCTGGGTGCCGCGCTACGTCAGGTTCGTTGAGGCCCTTCCGCGTACGCCCACCGGGCGAATTGAAAAGTTCAAACTGCGCGGAGAAGGTGTCACGCCGGACACACACGACATGAAGAATTACATTCGTGAACGCCGCAAAGCCGGTGCAGCGGCTTCGTAGAGGGAGCCGGGCATGACGGAAGAATAAGGGGGGTTCGAGGCATGGCCCTCGTTACGCCAGAGCAGTACGTGGAAAGACTCATGAGGATGCGGCCCAACGTGTACGTCGGGGGCAAACTGGTGGACAGGCTGGACCCGCGGCTGCGGCCGGGGATCAACGTCATGAAGGAGACCTTCGCCCTGGCGGCCGATCCCGGGTGGGCCGAGCTGTGCACGACGACTTCGCACCTGACGGGCGAAACCGTAAACCGCTTCTGCCACATCCACCAGAGCAAGGAGGACCTGCTCAAGAAGCAGAAAATGACCCGCCTGCTGTGCCACCGGGTGGGCGGGTGCATCCAGCGCTGCATGGGCGTTGACGCGTTGAACGCCCTCTCCGTGGTCACAAAGGAAATGGACAATGTGCTGGGCACCGGTTACTACCCCCGCTTTATCGAATACCTGAAGCACTTCCAGGCCCACGACCTGGTGGGCTGCTGTGCCCAGACCGACGTGAAGGGAGACCGCAGCAAGAGACCCCACCAGCAGGAGGACCCGGACCTCTATGTGAGAATCGTGGAGGAACGGCCGGACGGCATCGTGGTCAGAGGGGCCAAGGCGCACAACACCGCGGCACCTTACGCCGACGAAATCATCGTCATACCGACGCGCTTCATGACGGCGGAGGACAGGGATTACGCCGTGGCTTTCGCCGTTCCGGCCGACCATCCGGGGGTCCGCCTGGTGGTCAGGCCGGCCACGCCGCGCCGGCGGGAAAGGCTGCCCGCGCCCGTATTCAACTACGGCGACGCGGAATCATTCACCATTTTCGACGACGTCTTCGTGCCCATTGAGCGGGTCTTCATGAAGGGCGAGTACATGTTTGCCGGCTTCCTGGCCCTCCTGTTCGCCCACTTTCACCGGCACTCCTACACCGGCTGCAAGCCCGCGGTATCCGACATCCTGGCCGGCGCCGCGGCCCTGGTGGCCGAGTACAGCGGCATAGAGAAGGCCCCGCACGTCCAGGAAAAGATCTCCCATTTGATCGGTACGGCCGAGCTGGTCTACGCCGCCGGGGTGGCGAGCGCCGAGTTTTCGGAAAAAATGTCGTCGGGCACCCAGGTACCGGATGAAATCTACACCAACGTCGGCCGCCGGCACGCGGGCCAGAACATCTACCACGAGTACGAGATCCTGGCCGACCTGGCCGGCGGGCTCTGCGCCACGCTACCCTATGAGGAGGACTTTTTCAGCGCCGAGAACGGCGAACTGCTGCACAAGTACATGAAGCGCGTGGCCGGGGTGGCGGTGGAAAAGGTCCACCGGTGCTACCGGTTGCTGGAGCACCTCCTGGTGAGCGACCTGGCCGGCGTCATGCAGGTGGCGGGGGTGCACGGAGGCGGCTCGCCCCTGATGGAAACCATCACCCTGATGCAGAGGTACCCGCTCGAGAAACTGAAGGGCATAGCCAGATACCTGGCCGGCATCGACCGGGACTTCGTCAGGTTCGAACGCGGGACGGTCACGCCGAAGAAGATCCTCGAGCGCTTCGGAAGGTAAGGTTAGCCGGGCCTGTCTGTGGGAGGGCCCGGCTTTCTTACGGGCCACTGGTTGCCACTACCGGCATTTCGAGATATAAAAAATTGGGGGTGATAGTGTGGACCGGCCGGTCGTTGCCCTCGTGAAGTTCGAGGAGCCCTACCGCTCGTTGACAGAAGCAGTTGAGTTGTGCGAGGGTTTTCGCGGGCTCGATCCCGGCGACGAAATCCTGATCAAACCGAACCTGGTCACCTGGGACTTTGACCTGCCTTTCCCGCCCTTCGGGGTCATAACCACGACGGCGGTCGTCTCGGCCCTGGTGCGGCTCCTGGCGGAAAGGGGATTCCGGCGCCTTACCATAGGTGAAGCGCCCCTCCCGGTGCCCAAGACCCAGGGCCGGGCCATTTACAGGGTGCTGGGTTACGAAAAGCTGCGGGAGACCTACGGGGTCGAACTGGTCGACTTCAACGAGGAGAAATTCGAGCCGGTGGACTTCGGCGACTTTGAGCTTTCCATTGCCAGGCGGGCTCTGGAGGCCGACAAAATCATCAACGTGGCGGTACTGAAGACCCACAACCAGTGCAAGGTTTCGCTGGGCATCAAAAACCTGAAGGGGGTTCTGGACCGAAAGTCCAAGATGTTCTGTCACCATCCGGACCGCGATCTCAACCACGTCTTTCCCCGCATCATAGACAAACTGCCGGTGGCCCTGACCATTATCGACGGCATATTTGCCCTGGAAAAGGGGCCCGGCCCCACGGGCAGGGCCCACCGCAAGGACTTACTGATCGCTTCCCGCGACGCCCTGGCGTGCGACGTCGTGGGGGCGGAGGTCATGGGTTACCGCGCCGAGGAGGTTCCGTCACTGAAGTTCTATGCCGACCACCACGGACGTAGCCTGGACCTTGCGGATATCGAAGTGAAGGGCGAGGAAATGGCAAGGCACAGGTCTTACGTGGAATACGACTGGGAGTGGACCCGGGACAACACCGGCCCGATCGGTTTTGAAAAGCGCGGCATAACGGGTATTGCCGTCCGTAAATACGACGATTCTCTGTGCACCGGATGCTCGGTCCTGTACAACCCCATGCTGATCATGCTGATGTCCGCCTTTAAAGGCCGGCCCTTTCCGGAAATCGAGGTGGTGAGCGGCAAAAGGCAGCTGGCCGCCAGGGGTTTCGCAAAGACGGTCCTTTTCGGGAAGTGCGCCTGCGAACTGAATAAGGATAATCCGAACATCGCGGAAGCCATACCCATTCGCGGCTGTCCGCCGGACCTGAAGAAATTCGAAAAGGCCATGCGGGAAGCGGGCATTGAGTGCAGTTACGCCGACTACGTGAAGTACCGCCAGTACCTTTTCGACCGCTACAAGGACCGCAGGGAGTTCGACATGGCCTTGTACCTGGGATAAGCCGGCCGACCCCGTGCCCGCCGGGGCGGAAGCCGGTTGCCTCGGAGGGGGCGGCGCCGCAAGGGCGACCGTGGCCGGTGGAGTCCGGGAAATACCTCAAGGGGGTGCCGAGCATGGAACTGGAACACCGTGGCATACACCGGGTGCGGCTTCCCATGCCCTTCCGCCTGGACCACGTTTACTGCTACGCGGTGGAGGGCCGCGAGGGGTGGTGTATCGTGGACTGCGGCCTGAACATTCCGTCTGCACGGGCGGCATGGGAGGAGTTCATGGCGGCCCACAATATTGCGCCCCGGGATATTCGGGCCGTGTACCTCACCCACTACCATCCGGACCACTACGGCCTGGCCGGCTGGTGGCAGGAACAAACCGGGGCGCCGGTGTACATGAGCGCCGTCGACGCCCGGCTGGCCGGACTCTACTGGCGGAACTGCCGGCCGGCCGCGGAGGCCGTGAGGGAGCTCTTCGTCCGGCACGGCATGCCACCGCCCCTGGCCAAAGACGTAATCGAGAACATGCTGGAGCTGATGGCCACCCTGAGCCCCCATCCTGCGCTCACCACCCTGGAGCCCGGCGGGGAGGCGATGCTGGGCGACCTGAGGTGCCGTGTGCTCCTGACGCCCGGGCACTCCGACGGCCACCTCTGTTTCTACGACCCGGACCACGGCATCCTGTTTTCCGGGGACCACCTGTTACCCAAGATCACCTCCAATATCAGCCTCTGGCCCTTCGCCCATCCCGATCCCCTGAAGAACTTCCTGCAATCCCTGCGGGAGAATCTGAACCTTAAGGCGCGCATCCTCCTGCCGGCCCACGGTGAGGCTTTCACCAACCTGGCGGAGCGGGTTGAGCAGCTGCTGGCCCACCACCGGGAGCGGCTGGCTCTGATGCGGGACCTGGCCGCACCCGGCGCCACGGCCTTCGAGGTGTCGCGGGCCGTCTTCGGGGACCGGCTCACCCTGCACGAGGAGCGCTTTGCCATGGCCGAGACCCTGGCCCACCTGGTGCACCTGGTGGGGAGGGGAGAGCTGACCGTGAAAAACGAGGGTCGGGTCCGTGTTTTTGCCGCGCGGCCGCGCTGATACTTGACGTGTCAAATGTTTTGATTTACGATTTCGTTACAGGAGATTGCAGGCCGGTAGTTACATTTCGCCAGCGAGGGGGCAGGGGGAATAGATCAATGAGAAGGGAGATTAATTGGCAGAAGTTTCTGGCGCCGGCTTCCGTGGCCCTGGTGGGGGTAACCTCGCGCACCGGGGCGGAAAGCTTCAATATCCTGGAGAACATGCTCAACTCGGGCTACCGGGCGCGCTACTATCCGGTGAATCCGCGCGTCACCGAGATCCTGGGCCTGAAAGCCTACCGTTCGGTGCTGGAGCTGCCGGAAACGCCGGACCTGGCCGTGATTGCGGTTCCCCGGGACGCGGTGGTGCCGGTGGTTCGAGAGTGCGTGGCCAAAGGCATTGACAGTCTGATCGTTATTACCCAGGGCTTTGCCGACGCCGACGCCAGGGGAGCGGAACTGCAGGCCGAGCTGGTGGAGGTGGCACGGGCGGGGGGCGCCCGGATTATCGGCCCCAACACCCTGGGGGTCGTCAACAACTTCGTCAACCTGCACACTTCTTTCGTCCCTTTTATGACGCGCTGCCTGCCCATCGGGATAATCTGCCAGTCGGGCATTTTTCTTTCTGGGGGAGTCTACTTTACGGGTGGGGTAGGCATAGCCATTGACGTGGGCAACGCCGCCGACGTGCACTTCGACGAAGTACTGGAATACCTCGGACAGGACCCCCGATTGCGGGTGATTGCCCTGCACATGGAGGGCCTGCGGGACGGACAGGCCTTCCTGCGCGTGGCCGATAGGGTGTCGCGGGAGAAGCCCGTACTCGTTTTCAAGACCGGACGCAGTCCGGCGGGTGCCCACGCCGCCGCCTCCCACAGCGGCTCCCTGGCGGGAGAGGACGAGATTTACGAGGCGGCCTTCCGGCGCTGCGGGTTGATACGCGTACGGAACGTGGAAGAAATGTACGCGCTGAGTAAGACCTTCGCGACGTACGAGAGCCCGTCGGGCCGGCGGGTGGCCGTGATCACCTTCACCGGAGGGGGCGGCATCGCCGTTCTGGACGCCCTGTCCGACCACGGCCTGGAGATGGCCGCGTTCTCCGAGGCCACGGTCCGCGAGCTCCAGAGCTACTTTCCCGCCTGGATGGAAGTGAAGAATCCCCTGGATATCTGGCCCGCCGCCATGGCGCACGGGTATCCCGCCGTATACCGCCGTGCCCTCCGTCAGGTCCTGGCCGATCCCAACGTGGATGCGGTGCTCTGCGTTGTCGGGGGCAACCTGCCGCCCGAATATGACCCCTTGTGCGTGGCCGACGTCGTGAAGGAGGAAGCGCGGGCCTGCCCTCACAAGCCGGTGCTGGCGTGGGTTTTCGGGGCCGCGCACCACGAATACGCGGTCCGCGTGGAGGAGGACAACGTGGTGGTGGCGTACCGGTCTCCGGATCTGGCCGCCCTGGCCCTGGCCCGGCTGTACGAATACCGCCACCGCTCACGGGACCGCGGAGCCGCCGTCATAGCGGAACCCACGGACGTTTGCCGGGAGGACGCGGTTCGGCTACCGGCCGCCTGCCGGGACGGTGGGGGCGAGGACGCGGCGGTGGTGGCGTTGCGGCTGCTGGAGTGTTACGGATTGCCCCTCGCGCCCTACCGGATCGCCGGGAGCACGGCGGAAGTTGAGGTGGCGGCCGCCGCGGTGGGCTACCCGGTGGTACTGAAGGCCCTCAGCCCCGATTTCACGCACAAGTCCGACGTGGGAGCGGTGGTGCTGAATATCGGCGGGCCGGAGGACCTGAGGCGCGCGGTGGAAGCCGTCAGGCTCAATGTGGCAGGCCGGCTGCCGGAAGCCCGCCTTACCGCGTGGCTGGTGCAGCGTTACTGTCCCGGCGGAGTCGAGCTCCTGGTCGGCGCCAAACGGGATCCGGTTTTCGGACCGGTCATCCTCTGCGGCCTGGGCGGCATCTACACCGAAGTCTGGCGCGAGGTAAGTTTCGCCCTACCGCCGCTGGACTGCGAGGCGGTGGAAGAAATGCTGCGCCGCACCCGGGCCTGGCCCTTGCTTAGCGGGGCCCGCGGTCGGGCGCCGGCCAACCTGGGGGCCGTGACGGACGCGGTCCTGCGGGTTTCCCGTCTGATGCAGGAGCACCCGGAGGTGGCCGAGCTGGACATCAATCCGCTGCGGGTTACCCCCGAAGGCGCCCTGGTGCTGGACGCCCGGTTGGTGCTGAAATGACGGGAGCCGTCGCCGTGAGATGCGGTCAGAGGGTTCCGCTTTCTACGGGCGACGCAAGGGATAGCGCGGGGGCCACGGGAGGGCAGGGTACCCGCCTCGGGCAGGAGCACCTGAAAAAGCATAGAAACATATTCCTGTGGGACGCGTACATTTTGGCCGGGGTGTTGCCTGGAAGAAATCAGGCAGGATGGGGAGGGGTTAGACGTGATCAGAATGCGGGGCCACCACCTGGTCTGCCTGCACTTTTTCCGCGGGCACGGAC
>DYER01000061.1 GCA_020725605.1 Ammonifex sp.
CAGTGTTTCGATGCCGCACAGCCCGCCGAAGGCGTAAATGGTCTCGAACTCCGGCCCCTCCAGCCTGAGCCCGGCATGGGGGCCGGCCTTGAGCTCCACGAGCTTGGCGCAGGCGATGAAGCACCGCGGACAGGCTTTGGGCCTGGCCCCCAGTTTCTCCACCAGATACTCGGCGGCAATCCGCTCCCAGTGCGGCGCGCGGCCCTTCCGCCAGTAGTAGCTGGGAAAGGCGCCCACGCGGTTCATGACCGCCACCAGCTGGGGCGTGCCCCAGCGGCGGTAGCCTTCCACGGCCGGTTGCCCCCGCGCGGCGCGGTAAAACTCCCGGGCGAAGGCGGCCAAACCCTGGGGATCTGCCACCCGGGGCCGCCGGTCTCCCCAGAACACCAGTCCCTTGACCTTTTTGGCACCCAGCACCGCCCCCAGGCCCGTGCGGCCGGCCTGGCGCCAGAGGTCACTGCTCACCAGCGCCAGGCGCACCAGGTTCTCTCCCGCCGGGCCTATGACGGCCGCCCGGGCGCCGGGCCGGCCGGCGCGCGCCAGGAGTTCCCTTTCCGCGGCGTGGCAGTCGCGTCCCCAAAGGTCCGCGGCCGTATGAAAGTTGGCCCCCTCGGGGTGCAGCTCCACCCACACGGGCTCCGGGGCCGCGCCCACCAGGACCACGGCCCTCCAGCCGGTGCGTGCCAGGGCCTCCCCCAGCCCCCCGCCGCAGTACGACTCTCCGAACCCCCCGGTGGCCGGGGAGCGGGCAAAGAGACCGCAGCGACTGGTGCCCCAAAAACCCGCGCCCGTGGCGGGACCGACGGCGAAGACCAGCGGGGCCTCCGGGGCCAGGGGGTCCAGGTCGGGGGCACCCAATGCGCCGAGCAGGTGGACCCCCAGGCCCCGTCCGCCGGGCAGCCCTTTAAAGTGGCCCCCGTCCAGGGTCAGACTGCGGAAACGCCGCGCGGTAAGGTCAAGGAGCAAAACGGTGCCCATGTCAAACACCTCCGAGGATGGTGCCCCGCCATGGAGAAGCCGGGAACCCGGAGGAGTCCGGGAGTCGGTAGCCGTGGCGGGCCCCGACCACACGTCTGGTGGACGTTACAGGGTCCGCCGGCCAGGTCAACCGGTGCGGAACCACTGCCTTTATTACCTCCGGCCGGTTTTTCGGCGCTGGGCCTGGCATGCGTAAGGACCCGAGGCCACCTGGACCGCGGACCGCAGCCTCGCCCATCCCGGGCGGACGACCGGTGGGCATTCAATGATGGAAGAAAAGTTTCCAAACGGTCGGGCGACCCGCATCGCGATGTGGACCGCCCGACCGCCTGCAGGGTTTCCTGCCTCAAAGCCGGCCTATTCAGGGATCTCCCGGGAGTACGCGAAGGCCCGCTCGTGCTGCGGAATGAGAATATCGGCCATCCGGTACACCTTGAGCGCATTGTCGTAGGCTTTCAGGGCATCGGTGTGAATACCGGGCGTCAGCACCGGTGTGTGCTCCCGGACCTCCGGAGGGGGGTTAAACACATCAAGGGTACTGCAGAATCCCGTAATCACCGCCTTGCCCTTGGGCGTGTCTATGGATACCGCCTGCGTCCCGGGCGTGTGGCCGGGAACGTGATGGACCCTGATGCCGGGGAGAATCTCGGCGTCGCCCTCAACGATCTTGAGCTTGGTACCCGCGTAGAGGGCCTTGTCGTAAATGCCGGCCATCAGGGGATGACCGGACTCGGCAAACCTGAGCTCCTCGGCCTGGACGTAGACGTCCGCATTCCTGCACCTGTGGGTGTTGCCGCAATGGTCGAAGTGGAGGTGCGTCTGGATGACCACGTCTATGTCCTCAGGTTTCAGCCCTAGCCTGGCCAGGCCTGCCTCAAACGAGGTGACGTCCCGCACCTCACCCGGCCAGTACCTGGCCATCACCTCTGCGGACGCGCCGGTGTCGATGAGCACGTTCTTGTTCCCGGCCCGCACGTACCACGAGACCACGGGGATGAAAATCTCCTCCCCGTAGTTCATGAAGTAGGTCATCAGACCCTTGCTCAGCTTGAGCTCGCCGGTCACGATGGGCTTGATCACGTACGCCATACCGGGTTCCTCCTCTCCGGGCTGTATCTACCTCGCTCGACCGCACATGGCGGCGTCGCGCTCCCTTTCGCCCCGCGCCGTAAAATCCGACGCGTGGCGATGACCCCTTGGGTCCCCCGCCCGCCCCCAACCTCCGTGCGGCTAACCAGAGGCCCCGGGCAACAATCCCTGGGCGCGGACCCACTCCTCCATGCCCGCCCACTTGAACGGCCCGTAGAGCCCCTGGGCAATGTCCAGCCGGTCGCGCTGGGCGCCGCCCAGCCACATTTTGACGATTTTGAAGTCGCGCATGTACTTCTCAACGTGGAACTCGTACGCGTAGCCGTAAGAACCCATGAGCTCCATGGCCCGGTTGGTAACCAGCTCGGCAGTGTCGGCGGCGAAGGAGCGGGCGGCCGAAAAGCGGGCCACCATTTGAGGCGACCACGGTGGACCGTAAATCTCGGGGTGAGTCACCATCCAGGTAGTGGCGAGATAGTACTGGCGGGAGAGTTCGATGGCCCGGAACATTTCGGCAATCATGCCGGCAAACATCGACCGCTCGCGTACCGGGGTGCCGGCGATGCTGCGGTTCTTCGTATAATCGAGCACTATTTCGAGCACCGCCTGTGAAAGGCCCGTGAGGCGCGCCGCCCCCGCCAGCCGGCCCAGACCTATGATGTACCCGCGGACCAGCCTGGCGCCCTCGCCGGGCTGAGTGTCAATCCGGTATTTTTCAGGAATGCGAACATTGTCGTACCAGATGTCCACGTTCTCGTCGCTCCAGACGAAACCCATCTTTTCGTAAGGCCTGGAAAAGCTGAGGCCCTCCGCGTCGGCGGGCACGTAAAAAACCCCGATGCCTTCCTCGCCGAGCGCCGGGTCGGTGGTGGCCACGGTCCAGTAGCCAAGGTGTCCCTTCATATGCTCACTTCGGAACCGCTCGAGGGCCCCCGCAGGTCCGGGCCAGATCTTGTGGCCTTTTATGACGTAGGAATCGCCGTCCCTTCGGGCGACGGTCCTGATGGTGCGCCCCTCCAGGGCAGGATCCTCAAGATTGGCACCCCCGGCGGGCTCCGTGATGGCCACGCAGGCGGTCCAGACCTCGCCGCCCGTGATACGCGGCGCGAACTCGCGCAACAGATCATCCCGCTTGGCCGCCACCATCAGCGAGACGACCCAGTGGATTTTCCCCACCATGGTGGCCAGACCGATGTCGGCCCGCGACAGCTCCTCGTTGACCATCTGGCGCACCACGGGACCCAGCCCCAGCCCGCCGTACTCCTTGGGCAGGTTGGCCTGGGTCAACTGCAGCTCGACGCACCTGGCGTAAAGACGGTGCAGAGTGGCAAGTGCCAGTTTCTCGTCACGGTGCCAGCCGCCTTCCAGGTCGTGCCGGTGGGGCATCACCTCCCGATCCACAAAACGACGGATGTTTTCCGCCACCTCGATCTCTTCGGCGGTGCAAAAGGCCTGACAGTATTTCTGCTTTGCCGTCAGCAGCGGGTAGTCTCCGGCTGCCATGCGCATCCCCCCCTGTGGTGCGTTGGAATTCCCGGCCTCCCGGTCTCACCTCCCCGGTGAGGGACCGGCCCGGTCTCGGGAAGGTAGCAGATGCAAGACCCGTACCGGACCGCCTGCCAGGGGTGCGGCCGCCGAATCCCGGCATATGCCCACCGCCCGGTGACACACCCGCATGTCTTGTTGGCACGATTTTCGAAAACCAACTCTTACCTGTGCACACGCCGTTCTCCGTCCGTCAACCCGTACTTCCGCATGCGACGGTAGAGGGTGGAGAGGCTGATTCCGAGTTCGCTGGCTGCCGCCATTCTGCCGCGTAGCGTACCGTCGTGTGCTGCCAGGGCCCGGACCAGGGCCGCGTACTCCTCGTCTGAATTAGCATTCGCGTCGGGCGGATTCATCAGGTGAGGCGGCAGGTGGGCTTCGGTAATCAGCTCCCCCTCGGCCACCAGCACGGCGCGGTATATCACATGCTCCAGCTCCCGCACGTTCCCCGGCCACGCGTACCTCCGCAGCACCTCGTATACGTCGTCAGCTATCCCTTGCACCTGCTTGTCAAACCGGGCACTCGCGGCCCGGAGGAAGTGCCGTGCCAGGAGGGGAATGTCTTCGCGCCTCTCGCGCAGCGGCGGCAGCACCAGCTCGAACAGGTTCAGGCGGTGGTACAGGTCGGCGCGAAACCGGCCCGCTTCGACCTTCCCGCGCAGGTCGGCGTTGGTCGCGGCCACCACCCTCACCGCGGCCCTCCTTGCCGTGCGGCCGCTTCCCACCTTTTGTATCTCGCCCGTGTCCAGAAACCGCAGCAGCTTGGCCTGCAGGGCCGGGGTAAGCTCGCCAATCTCGTCCAGAAACAGCGTCCCGCCCTCGGCCAGCTCCACGTAGCCGGGCTTTCCCTGCTTCAGGGCCCCGCTGAAGGCGCCCGGCCCGTACCCGAAAAGCTCACTTTCCGCCAGCTCCGCCGGAATTGCGGCGCAGTTTACCGCCACGAAGGGCCCGGCCCGCCGGCCGCTGAGCCGGTGAACGGCCCGTGCTACCAGTTCCTTTCCGGTGCCGGTTTCACCGGTGACGAGAACAGGGAGGTCTGTGGGAGCCACCTTCCGGACCAGGGCTTTGACTGCCTGTATGGGGGCGCTTTCCCCGACGATTTCGGCCAGGTCATCCCCGGCCGGGAAGGCGGCGCCGGCACCGTGCGCCCGCGCCGGCCGGAGCACAATCACCGCGCCGAGACCACGGCCCCCGCGCGTTCCGCCCACCTGCTTCACCGTCACGTGGGCCCGGGTTCCGCCCGGAAGGACAATCGTACGCCCGTCGACCGGGGAGAGGTCGCGCGGAAGCACCACCTCCCCGCCGCAGGGCTCAAAGCCGGGCAACAGCTGGCCCAGAGGTTTGCCCAATACTTCGGTGCCCGAACCCAGGAGCCGGGAGGCGCAGGTATTCAGCCTGCGGACCACCCCGTCCTCCCCCACCAGGACCAGACCGCAATCCACCGCCTCCATGACCGCCTCGGTCTCCTGGCCGGCCCGGGCGGCCTCGGAAAACAGCGCCCTGGCACGCATGTCCTCGGAAAGCCAGTTCGTCAGGGCCCGGAGGTAAGCGACCCAGGCGTCCCTGCGGGCCAGCACCAGCTCCCGGGACTGCAGGTCGTAGGTCAGGATACCCGCGACTCCGATGACCTCCGCGCCGTCCCGGACGGGCATGGCCAGCACGAGGGTGTAGGGACAGACCCGGTACGCCTCGCAATCCCGGCAGCGGCCCGGTCCCCTCGGTTCGAAAACGTAGAATTCCCTGCCAGTCTCGAGAGTGTGGTGAAAGTAGGACCCGTAGGGCCTGACGGTCCCCACATTGTTCCGGTAACGACCGGTGCCCAGGACCGCCACCCGGTCCTTCCCCGCCACCCCGATGTCAACGCCGACGAGGGTGGCCGTCGCCGCCAACAAACGCTGCGCCGCACCCGTGACCTCAAGTCTCGCGGACACGGTGATCACCTCCCACACCTCCTCGCAAACGAGCACCGTCACCCGGTCGGCTCTTCCACGCGCCGAAACCGGCCGCTGACCGGTACGATAACGGCCCGGCGGCGCCGACAACTGGCAAGAAGTGCCTTCTGTAAGTGTTCACGCGATGTCCCCCCAGGCCGTGGAACTCCTCGTTCGGGCCGGGGCTCCCGCCGAGGCCGCCAACCGATGGGGTACGGCGGGGCATTTACAGATCCGCGGCAGTGCGAAGGGCGAAGTTGAAGATGGGGCCGCCCGGGGTCTCGATACTTCGCGAAGCCTCGAGTCCCGGTCGGCCCCCTGGCGAGAAAAACCCTGCTCTCTCGGGACGGCACGGGGCGGTAGGGGAACCCCGATACATATGAGCGCCTTCAGCCCTCACACTACTCGATAAGTATCAAACCCGTCCAGCGGACCTCTTCCCCGGGCGGAAACCTGATGGTGAGGCCGACGTTGGCCAGGGTGGCGGCCACGTCGATGCCCATGCCCTCCATGGAGGGGCGCGCCTTATAGGGGTGGCGGCACGGTTCCCCGGAGCGTACGCCCACGCATTCGGGGCAGAGACGGCAGGCGCCGCCGATGAAACCGGCGGCGAACCGGAAGCCCATGTCGTAGGCCGCCCTCTCCAGCTCGTTGACGATGTGGTGCAGCCTGAGGGCCCCTTCGTGCACGGCCGGTCCATCGGCCGGACACCGCACCTGCACGATCAGGGCCTGCCGGTAACGCCCCAGCACCCTGCGAAACCACCCCACCGGGGGCAGGTGGGGTGGACACAAAAGGGCGCGGCCGTAGTGGGGACACAGCGGCACCTGACACTTCAGGCGCACCCGCTCGTCGACCACTATCTCCTGCGCTGCAACCGGACGGGCCTCGGTGGCCCCCAGGGCCACCGCCCGCAGCACGAGATTCTGCAAATACATGACCTCCCGGGTCAGAGCATCGCGGCGCGGAGCCCGGTGCGGGCCCGCAACGGCGCTAATCCCGCGCCGGGCCGCAGTCCGGACATCCGGGGTCCCGGGCCACCTCCACCGTTTCGAACCTGCCGGTCAGAGCCTCGAAGATGAGCAAACGCCCCACCAGCGGCTCTCCCGCGCCGAGCACGTACTTCAGCACCTCGTTGGCCTGGAGGGTGCCCACCACGCCCGGGACCGTGCCCAGCACACCGTGGGTTTCCGTTCCGGGAGGGGGCACGGGTGGCTCCTCGCGGTAGAGGCAGCGGTAGCAGGGCCCGCGGCCCGGTAATACGGTCATGAGCTGGCCGGTGAAGGCCAGCACCGCACCGTAGACCCACGGCTTGCCGAGTTCGACGCAGGCCCTGTTGATCAGAAAGCGGGTGGCCAGGTTGTCGGTGCCGTCGACCACGATGTCGTAGTCCCGGACCAGGTTGCGGATGTCGGCCCCGGTCACGCGGCCGCAGTACTCCCGCACCTGCACGTCGGGGTTCAGGGCCCGCAACCTCTTCCCGGCCACTTCTGGTTTCGGCCTGCCGAGGTCCCCGGTGACATACAGAATTTGCCTCTGCAAATTGGAGAGCTCCACCGCGTCGCCGTCCGCCAGTCCGATGCGGCCCACCCCGGCGGCCGCCAGGTGCAAAGCGGCCGAACAACCGAGCCCCCCGACGCCCACGACGAGAACGGCCGCTCGTAGTAACTTTTTCTGTCCCTCCGGCCCCACCCCCGCCAGCCGGAGGTTCCTGTGATACCTGATTTCCTGCTGCGGCGTGAGTGTCATGCCCGCTCCTCCCGACGCGCCGCTGAAATGGCCGCCAGCGCGGTATGCCCTTACAGGAAAGCCCTGATTTTCCGGCCAGGAACCTCCGACGGCGTTGAAAGCAACGGTGCCGCGAGGGAATCTCTCCGGAAGCCGACCCCGAGTCCCCCGGGGGCACCTCCCGCGACTCCTCAGGGAGGCACGCGGCGGCCCCGGGCCCCGCATCGCCTCCGCAACCCGGTCTCCCGCGCCGGCCCCGCGCTGCCACTGCGGTCGAGAAACGGGGGACCCGGGCCCTATCCGCCGGCCACCGGCGGGAAGAGGGCCACCCGGTCCCCGGCCTCCAGCGGGTCGGAGGGGGTCCGGTGCCTGCCGTTGACCAGGATGGAAAAGACCTCTCGTTCCGGCACACCGAGCACCGTCAGCAGATCCCCGGCGGTGGCGCCCTCCGGCAGGTCTACCTCCATGGCCTCGCCGAAGGAAACGGGAACGTACCTTTCCAGGCCCCCGTAGACCCTCACCTGTACCCGCACGTCCACCACCCCGAAGGCCGAAGTCCGGGGCGCGATTTCCGCCCCGGATGGCCGGCAGCTGCCGCCGGAGGCCCCGCACCGGCGAAGGTGCGGAGCCCAAACCGGCCTAGCGGTCAAAAATTGTACACCGCATCCAGTTCTTCGTCCCGCACGTCGAAAACCGTATTGTGGGGCGGCAGGGCCTCCTCTTTCATGAACTCCGGCAACCGGTCGTGGGCCGCGGTGAATCCCGCCGCCGCGTTGAAGGCCCGTTCCACCCTCAGTACCTCCTGGCCGTACCGCACGGCGTCGTCCACGGTGAAATCCCGGCCGGTGCGGGCCGCAATCAGGTCCGCCACGGCCTGCAGGGCCTCGGGTACGTCCAGCAGGGCGAAGGCCGTGAAAAGGCAGAGGCCCGTGGAGTCCAGGAAGGCGGTGGCCACCTGCAGGTTGCGCGACAGTTCCACCTGGCCCTCGGCCTTCAGGGGATCGACGAAACCGCCCACCTTCAGCA
This sequence comes from Ammonifex sp., assembly GCA_020725605.1. GTDB lineage: Bacteria > Bacillota > Desulfotomaculia > Desulfotomaculales > DYER01 > DYER01. The sequence goes on from DYER01000061.1 coordinate 8,298, forward strand.
CGTTGGTCGCCGTGGCGTAGCCGGCCGTGTGGTCCGCGCCCATGCTGCTGGTGGCGTAGGTCACGCCGATGCCCTTGACGGCCCGCGGGTCGTAGGCCGGCATGCCCTGGCCCTTCACCACCGGCACCCGCGTCAGCCCGTAGACCTGGCCCGCCACCGCGGCCCCGGCGCCGATAATGCGGCCCAGGGGGGTTCCGTGGCGCAGCTCGCGGTCCAGCAGCTCGATGGCCCGCTCCCCGTCGCCGAAGGCCAGCACCCCGGCCTCCATGAGCACGGCCAGGGTGACGCCGGTCTCGATGGTGTCCAGGCCCAGGTCGTTACACAGCCGGTTCAGGGTGGCGATGTGGTCCAGGTTGCCGATGCCGCAGTTGGCCCCCAGGGCCCAGGTACTCTCGTACTCCACCGGCGCGCAGAGCAGGCCGCCCTTTTCGTCCGGGATCACGTTGGAGCACCGGATGACGCAGCCCGGGTGGCAGGGATGCCCCATTTTGCCCGCGCCGCCGCGCTGCTTCACGGCCTCGGCCATGGCCTCGCCGCCCGTGGCCGCGGCCTCCTCGAAGCGCCCGGCCGAGAAGTTGCGGGTGGGCAGGCCGCCCGCCTCGTTGATGATATTCACCAGCACCGCCGTGCCGTAGGTCGGCAGGGCCTGGCCGGTGACCGCATGATTCTGGAGGGCCTTGGTCAGAACCTGGGAGGCCTTGCGGAACCTGTCCTTGTCCGCCACCGGGGTCTCGAAGCTCTTGCGCGTGTTGACCACGATGGCCTTGAGGCCCTTGGACCCCATTACCGCGCCCAGGCCCCCGCGCCCGGCGTAGCGCCCGGGCCCGCCCTCCCGGTCGCTCGTGGACACGCCGGCCGCCTTCATGAGCATCTCGCCGGCCGGGCCGATGCAGATGACCCCGATCTGGGGCCCGTACCCGGCCCTGAGGCGCTCGTTGACCTCGTAGCACCCCTTGCCCACCAGGTCCCCGGCGGGTTTGAGCTCCATGCCGCCCTCGCCGATCACCAGCACGTGCCAGCCCTTGTCCGCGGCGCGGCCCTCGATCACCAGGGCCCCGATACCCAGGCTGGCCAGCTTCTGGCCGCAGACCCCGCCGGCGTTGGATTCCTTAATGGTGCCCGTCAGGGGAGACTTGCCACCCACCGAGAGGCGCCCGCTGCTGGGCGCGTTGGTGCCCGCCAGCAGGCCCGGCGCGAAGACCAGTTTGTTGTGGGGTCCCAGCGGGTGGCACGCCGGCGGTACTTCGTCGGCCACGATCCGGGAACTCAGAGCCCGCCCGCCCAGGAGGCCGTACTCCGGGGGCGGGTCCGCGGCCGTAACGGTCAGGTTTGACATATTCACGCGGACGATTTTCATAACTTTCCCTCCTTGCTCCCCTCTTGCGGAGAACGTCCACATGTACCCAACGGAGGTACCTCCCACCCCTCCAGAAAACTTCACGAAAACCACGAAATCTTTAACAAGAGAATAAATTAAAATCCGCTCTGCCACAAGGGGTCAATAACGAAAACGTACGGTACGGTGGCCCGCACCGTACGTCCTCTTCCCTGCGAGGCGGTCCGGTCTCAGGTGCCCGCGGTTTCCTTACCTGCCTTCTTCGGCGTCAACCACACGGGCAACATGGCCGAGATGTACCCCAGCCCCACGCCGATGGCCATCGGGATTACGGTCGGCCAGAATTTGGCCCCGGTGCCGAAGAACGCGGCACAGGCGGCGAACTGCGCGGGAACGAAGGTAAACAGCGACAGCGAACCCATGACGGTCATGATAAAGGCGATGACGGTGACCAGAATGGCCACGCCCAGTGCCTTCCCCAGGTAGGGCGCCCCCAGCACCGCCAGGTAGCCCAGAACGATGCCCGAGACGGCCGGAAGCAGGGCCCGGAAAAAGGCCTTGTCGTTGCCGCCGGCGGCGAAGAACAGGGCCCAGCCCACGAAGGCCGGCCAGGTCAGTATGTTCAACTGGGCCGAAACGTAGGTCCATATTCCGGCCAGAACGGCGATGCTGACGGCCAGAGGAACCAGCTGCATGGTTCACATCCTCCCTGAAAAGGAATTGAGGGCCGCAAAGGCGAAATCTAAATCTACTCCCTTTGCTTTGGGGGCGAAACAATCCCGTCCCGTTCGGGGACGGGACGCTTCGCTCCCTCTTTCTTCCGTTACAGAGTTCCCGCGTGGAAGGCCGTGCCCAGGGCGTCCGCCCCCAGAACGGCGTTGTAGACCATCTCGGGGGTTACCGGGAAGGGCATGTTGTGCACCATCCCCCCGGGCTGGCAGGTGGCGGTGGCTACCTGCATAATTTTTTTCGGGGTAACCTCGGTGACGTGAATCTCCCGCAGGGTGATGGGCAGGCCCACCGCCTTGCAGAAGGCGAGCACCTCTTTGATTTCGGCCTTGGGCCGGTTCTCCATCACCAGCTGGGCCACGGTCCCGAAGGCCACCTTCTCGCCGTGGTAGGCGTGGTGGGTCTCGGGAAGCACGGTGAGTCCGTCGTGGATGCCGTGGGCCGCCGCCAGCCCGGAACTCTCGAAGCCCAGGCCGCTCAGCAGGGTGTTGGCCTCCACCACCTTTTCAAGGGCCGGGGTCGGTACGCCCTTCTCGGCCGCCAGTTTGGCCGCCACGCCGTACTCCAGAAGGATCTCGTAGCACAGGCGGGCCAGGCTGAGGGCGGTGGCCGTGGAGTACCCGCCGGGCAGGTTCTTGGCGCTGGCCTGGCGGCAGGCGTCGGCCTCGAACCAGGTGGCCAGGGCGTCGCCCATCCCCGAGACCAGCAGCCGCACGGGGGCCCTGGCGATGACGGCCGTGTCCACCAGCACCAGATTCGGGTTGGTGGGCAGTACCAGGTAGCTTTCGAACACGCCTTCCTCGGTGTAAATCACCGAAAGGGCGCTGCAGGGGGCGTCCGTGGCCGCAATGGTGGGCACGACGACCACCGGCACGCCCATGTAATGGGCCACGGCCTTGGCCGTGTCGATGACCTTGCCCCCACCCACCCCAATGACCACATTGGCTCCCGCCCGGGTGCCCATTTCCTTCAGGCGGTCGATCTCGGTGCGGCAACACTCACCCCGGAACGGCTCGAAGGTGGCCCTGATGCCCTGGGCCTCCAGGCTGGCGGCCACCGCCTCCCGCGCCACCGAAAAGGTGGTTTTCCCACCGGTCACCAGGGCGTGGTCCCCCAGCGGTTTCACCTGTTCCCCGAGATGCTGCAGGACCCCGGGCCCCTGCACGTACCGATTGGGAGCGATAAGGATTTTCTTCATACCAGCAACCCCTTTCACGTTTTTACTTTTCGTATTCGTTTAAATTCGCTAATGATATTAATAATCGTATAATTGACCACCTCCTCCGGAGTCGGTATGACTAGCTTACGAAGCCCTTCAGCTCGGGATGGGGATGGGGTATCACCACCGCCGACACCAGGGCCCCCCTTTCGCGCGCCGCGGCCGCCGCCTCCTCCACGGCGGCACGCACGGCGGACAGCGTGCCGGTAAAGGTGACGTACGACTTGCCCGCCAGCATGATGGACATGCGTATCTCCACCAGGGAGACGCGGGCCCGTTTGGCCGCCCGGTCGGCGGCCTCCAGGGCCGAGCACATGCCGAAGGTCTCGACAATGCCCAGCGCCTCTATGCCTTCGGTTTCGGTGGTCTGCATCAGGGCCGGAAACAGGGCCGCGTGGGGATTGGTGAGGTAGAGGCTGTCGGCCACGGCGTCGCCACCCCTCTCCAGGCCCGCCTCTAGGGCGTGACGGACGTCTTCCACCGTCCCGGTGAAGCAAAGGAAATACTTCCCGGGACACAAGGGGCGGCTGAGTACCATTTCCACGGCCGCCCGTTTGAGCACCGCGTCGGCCGCCTCGATACCCAGTCCGATACTCGTCAATTCCAGGGCGCCCAGGGCACCTGCGGAAAGCATTTCACGCCTCCTGTGCCGTTATTTCCACGTAATCGGGGGTCACCGCCGTAACTACCCCTTCGATGCTGGCGTGGGCGCGCGCGCCGAGGGCCCCCTCCGGTACCTCGCCTACCGGATCCCCGGTTCGCACCCGCGCGCCGGCCTCCACCACGGGCCGGCAGGCCGCGCCGAAGGGCGGGCGGAGGGGAACGCGTACCCTGCTACTTGGGACCGCCACCGGGTCGAGCGGGGCCGGACGGTCCCAGGGATCGAGTCCCAGGCGCCGGATCAGCCGGCCCGTGGGTACCCGCCGGCCCTCCCGGTACCTGCGCACACCCGCGCCGGTCCGCCCGCGGGGGTAGCGCACGCCGGCTGCCAGGAGCCGCCTCTTCACCTCCGCGGCCACGGTCCTGGGGAAGATCCCGACCGGGCAGGCGAACTGTTCGCACACCCCGCACTCCACGCAGAGCAGCGCCGCCAGATGGTCCTCCGGCTCCACCCTGTCTCCCCCGTAGGCGAAAGCGCGCATGATCCTGTGCACCTCGAGGGGATGTCCCAGGAGGTAACGCGGACAGAGGTCCGTGCACATGCGGCATATCTCGCAGGCATTGCGGGACCTGCGCAGCACGGCCTCCCACGGGGTGCCAGCGCGCCGTGCGGCCCGCGAACCGGCGGGCAGCACCACCAGGGCTTTGGTGGCCTTGGTCACCGGTAGCCCGAGATCCGCGACGGGCCTGCCCATCATCGGTCCGCCGTCGAGGCAGGTGAATTCCTTTACCGCCGGACCGCCGGCCAGCGCCAGCAGTTCGGCGTAGCTGATGCCGACCGGCACCCGCATGGTCTTGGGGGCTGTCACGGCCCCGGCCACGGTCACGAACTTGTGGGTCACCGGTTGCCCTTCCAGGGCCCGCGACACGTTATACAGGGTTTCCACGTTCATGACCAGCACCCCCACCTCGGGGGGTATGCCTGCCGGCGGCACCACCCGCCCTGTGACCTCGTAGACGAGCACCTGCTCGTCGCCCGCCGGGTAAAAGTCCCCGAGACCGTGTACTCGCCCGCCGAGGGGCGCAAGTAATTCCTCCCAGGTGTGGAGGATTTCCCTGTGCTTGGTTTTGACCGCCAGGTAAACGGCCCTGGGCCGCAGGTGCTCGACCACGGCGGCCAGACCCCGCCGCAGGGCCTCCGCCTCGAGCAGCAGCAACTGCTGGTCCACCCGGAGCAGGGGCTCGCACTCCGCTCCGTTGACGATCACCACTTCCACCTGCGCCCCCAGCTTCACGTGGGTGGGAAAGCCGGCGCCCCCCGCGCCCACCACGCCGGCCTGTTGTACCAGACGAACCAGGTCCGCCAAGGTCCCCTCTCCCTCACACGATGGAAAGGGCGTCCACCAGGGTGCACCGGCGTTGGCGGGTGAAGCAACGCGCCGAGGTCAGGCCCTCGCCGGTGGGCCCCGCGATGGTGAAGCTGGTGAACCCTTCTCCCCCCAGGCCGATCCCGGCGTACGATGGGGCGTTCTTCACGAACAGGGTGGTCTGGATGGCGCGGGCCAGCCTGGTCATGTGGTCCACGTGCTTGGAGTGCATCACCGCCGTATGCCGGTAGCCGTGCTCCACCTCCACCGCCAGTTCGATGGCCTCGTCCACGTTTTTCGCCCGCACCAGGGGGAGAATGGGCATGAGTTGTTCTTCCTGGACCAGCGGGTGGTCCCGCCCCACCTCCACCACCGCCAGGCGGACGTCCCCGGGGATGCTGTAACCGGACGCCTCGAGGATGACCCTGGCGTCCTTACCCACCCACTGCTTATTGAGCACCCACCGCCGGCGGGGGTTGTGCCCCGCTCCCCCTGAGGAAGTCGTATCCTCGGTGACCTCGGTGAACACGGTGCTGGTCAGTTTCTCCACCCAGTGGGACGGTACCACGAGGGCGCCGTGGCGCCGGAGCTGCTCGAGCAGGGCATCGGCCACGCCGGCCACGGCAATGAGTACCTTTTCCGCGATGCACGGGAGGTTGTTGTCAAAGCCCGCCCCGGCGACGATGTCCCGGGCCGCCTTGGGAATGTCCGCCGTCTCGTCCACAACGGCCGGCGGATTTCCGGCCCCGGCCCCGATGGCCTTCTTGCCCGAGCCCAGGGCCGCCCGTACTACCCCCGGTCCGCCGGTGGCCACGATGAGATTGACCCTGCGGTGGCGCATCAATTCCCCGGCCTTTTCGATGCTCGGCTCGGCAAGGGTGGTGAGGACGTGGGGCGGCCCCCCCGCTTCCACAATGGCCCGGTGCAGGATCTCCACCGCCTTGTTGCAGGAACTCCGTGCCGACGGGTGGGGACAGAATACCACCGCGTTCCCGGCGGCCACCATCCCGATGCCGTTGTTGATGACGGTGGCAATGGGATTGGTCACGGGTGTTATGGCGGCAATGACGCCGAAGGGCGCCTGCTCGGTGATGGTGAGCCCGTGGTCCCCGCTGTACGCCCCGGTGCGGAGGTCCTCCGTACCGGGCGTCTTTCTCGCGGCCAGCAGGTTTTTGGCCGTCTTGTCGTCGGTCCTGCCCATGCCCGTCTCGCGGACCGCCATCTCCGCCAGCAGGCGGGCATTGGCCACGGCGGCCTCGCGCATGGCCCCGATCAGCTCGTTACGCTTCTCCAGGTTCAGGGCCATGAGTCTCTTCTGGGCCAGCCAGGCGGCCTCCACCGCCTCGTCCACGGTGCGAAAGATTCCCGCCTGCTCGTTGGTCGCCCCGCCGTTTTGCGCCATGGACTCGAGAACTTTCCTTACGATGGTGGCAATCTGATTGGTGTCCACCTGCACGCACTTCACCCCGCACGTATCCTTTCCCAGGCCTCCACACCGGCGCGGGCCACGGCTACGTCCTGCTCCACCGTGCCCCCGCTGACGCCTATGCCGCCGCAGACCCGCGCCCCCTCGTACAGGGGCAGCCCGCCACCGAAGATCACCATCCGCCCCCGATTGGTGACCTCTATTCCGTACAGGGGCTGACCGGGCTGCGCCAGGGCCCCCAGTTCCTGTGTGGGCATCCTCACGGCGCAGGCGGTGAAGGCCTTGTTGACGGCAATGTCGATGCTGGCCAATAGCGCCCCGTCCATCCGGTGCAGCGCCACCAGGTGGCCGACACCGTCGACCACGGCGATGACCATCGGCACCCCCAATTCCCCGGCACGGGCCTCGGCCGCGGCGATGATTTCTTTGGCTGCGCTCAGGCGCATCGCTAACCCTCCTTCGCTCCCGGTCCCCGTCCCCTGCCGCACTGCCAGGTGCAGCATCGCGGCGCGGGTAAGCCTCTGTATCAGGGCCCGGTGTCTCTCGTACTCTGCCATGACGAAGAGCAGGTCCGAGAGGCGGTTGAAATACTGTAGAAGGACGGCGTCCACCCCTTCGTGGCGGGCCAGGCGCACCAGGTGCCGCTCCGCCCGGCGCGCTACCGTCCGCGCCAGGTGCAGGAGTGCGGCGCTGCGCGGCGGGCCGGGCACCACGAAACCGCGAAACTTTGGCATGGCGGCCGTGAGGTCGTCGATGTACGCCTCCATGAGCCGCACGTCCTCGGCGTCCGGTTTCAGGGCGTTTGGCCTGGCCCCTCCGGGGTCTGCCAGCCCGGCGGCCGCCTGCTGCAGCAGGCCCTGGATGGCCTCCAGGAACGCCGCCGCGGGGCCCTCCAGTTCGCACCGCGCCACACCGAGAACGGCGCCCAGCTCGTCTATGTCGCCCAGCACGGCGATGCGCAGGTCGTCCTTGAAGACCCGCCGTCCGCCCAGTAGAGACGTTTCCAGACGGTCGCCCTGCCGCGTGTAAATCGCCACGCCCCCTCACCCGCCTTTCCTGCCGAAGCCCCCTAAGCGTACCGCCACAAGGTGACTATCCGTTCTTCGGCCGGCGTGTGTCCCGCTCGCTCCAGTGCTTCGCGCCGACAGCGCCACGGCTCGCTACGGACCGGCCTAAGCGGCGCTGCAAATGCTGACCTCATACCGTAATGGTAAGCTACCGCTGTCTACATCACCTGTTGCTGTGAGGCTCGATGCAGCTGTCGAGCGCGCGTTTCGCGCCGCAGGCCGGTTACCCTCCGCTCGCCGGGCGCTGTTACCGGCGCTTTCGCAAGTCGCTGGCTTGCGACCGGGAATTTTGCCCCCGGAAATCTTGCTGTTCTCGACGCGTGTACCTGGCAAAATTCCCGGTCGTCCGACACACGCCGGCCTTATCAACATCTTTCTCGTAGCGGTCTACTGCGCGGAGTACTCGCCCCCCGGCACGGCTCCCTCCTCGAGTTCCACCGTGTCGATGATACCCACGATGGCCGCATCTACCGGTAGCCGCACGCGGTCCGAAATGGCCCGGGCCGAACTTCCCGTGACCACCAGCACCCTCTCGCCGACCCCCGCGCCCACGGTGTCCACCGCCACGAAGGGTTCCGGGAGGCGGCCGTCCGGCCCGGATCCGTCGAGGGGCAGGGGCCTTACGACCAGCAGCTTGTAGCCCACCAGCTCTTCGTCCTTGCGGGTTGCCACCACGGTACCGATAACCCGGGCGATTAACATGCCGCCACCCGCCCCCTCATTCGGTCTCCAGCAACCGCACACCGTGCTCCGTGGCCACGTCCCGCGCCAGGGGCGTCACCAGCACCCCGGGGCCCAGACGGATTTCCCTTCCCTCGCGGGCCGCCGCCAGTATCTCGGCCGCGGTGATCACGCCGCGGGCCACGGGGGCCGCCGACGGGTGGTGCGCCTTTAGTGCCGCAGCTCTGCCAAGGCCCAGGGTTTCACGGGCCGCCGCCCCCAGGTCGGCCGCGGCCACCAGCCTGACCCCCAGGGCCTCCACCCGGCGCAGGTTCTCCCGCAGGGCCGCCGCCAGGCCCGGGTGGGCTTCTCCGCCCAGGACCGACCGCCACTCCGGGTGGTCCGGGTCCGCGGCATCCCGGGCCGCCACCACCGGTAACCCCCTCATCAGGGCTTCCAAAATGAGATTGGGAATCAGGCCCGCAAAGTCCAGCATCGCGACCCGCGCCGCCGTCTTCCTGGTCAGGACCGGGACCAGCACCCCCCGAATCTCCTGCAAGAGGTGCCAGGCACCCTGCTCTCCGTCCTCTTGCACGATGTACCCGGAAGGGCAGAGCTCCAGGAGCTCCTCCCTTTTGTGGATGCGGGCCGCGGCCCGGCTACAGGCCATCCTGAAGGTGATCCCCTCGGCCGCAAGCGCCCGCAACCCTTCCCGTGCCCGCGGCCAGCCTATGGTGCCTCCGGTGAGCAGAACCAGGATGTCCGGTGCCTGTACCGGGTGCCCCAGGCGCCGCAGTACCTCCGCCACCACCCGCCGGACCAGTTCCTCGTCGGACAACGGGATCACCTCCCCGCCAGACAGTGCAGAGCGATGCCCAGGGGCGTCACCAGCAAAGGATTCGCGGGCCGTACCGCGGGAATGCCGAGCCTTTGCTCCAGTACCCGGTCGAAGTCGGGAAAGGAGACCGCCCCCCCTACGAGGTACACGGTGTCAATCTGCTGCCCCGCCAGGTGTTGCTCCACGATGGTCGCCACCTTCTCCATGCAGGGCCGGATGACGGGGGCGATTTCCCGCTGGCGGCGGGGGTCGAGCTTCAGCCTTTCGGCCTCCTCGAAGCCGATCCCGAACCGGCCCGCAATCACCAGGGTAAAGTGGGTTCCCCCGGTGGGCTCGTCGGCGGTATACACCACCCGTCCCTCCCGCAATACCGAAATACCCGTGGTGCCGCCCCCCACGTCCACCACCGCCCCTTCGGTGACGCCCAGCACGGTGGCCGCGGCCGTGGGCTCGTCCACCACCCCGACCACCTCCAGTCCCGCCGCCTCCACCACGTGCACGATGCCGCGCACGTCGGCCACGCTGGTTCCCGGCGGTATTCCGGTGGCCGCCCTCTCCAGCGGGTAGCGGAGCCGTTCCTGGATTTGCTCCACCATGCGCCGTACGATGGCGATGGCCTCCAGGAACTCCACCACCAGCCCGTCCCGTACCACACGGGCCGGTGTGAGGGCTCCGGCCACGGGCTGCCCCGCCCGGTTGACCACGGTGACCACCACGTTGGCCGTACCCAGATCCACGCCCACGTACAGCTCGTCGGCTTCCCCCGCGGCCGGTTCCCGCATGACCCTTTCGAGACGGCGAACCCTTTCCTCGGCCCGGCACAACGCGGCTTTTCCGTTCATGGCCACCCGCCTCACCGGCCCGTAAGCCCTTCGATGGCCGCCAGCGCGGCCTCCTTGCCGGCCAGGACCTCGGACTCGGTCCCCGACAGGAACATGCGTCCGAAACGGCCGACGTTTCTGATGTCCACCACCTTCAGGGCCGCGGCCTTTTCCGCCTCGTTGGCCGCCAGTACGATGTAACCGGCCGGCGTGACCTCCAGGACGAAGAGGGTCTCTCCCGGCACGAGCAGGCCGCCGCGGCGGAACTTGTTGATCAGCTGGGCCTGGTAGGGATCCACGTTGGTGATGATTTGCACCGAGGCGATCCTGGGCTTGATGCGGTCGCCTTCCTCGAGGCCCAGGTAGTCCAGGATGGCCCGCCCGCCCTGCAGGACCGCGGCCTGGTCCGGGGCGTGGATTTCCATCATGCCGAACTCACGTTCCACCACCAGGGCCGCCGGCCGCACCGGTGCCGACTTGAGCACGATGTCGGCGATGCGGAAGATTTCGTTACCCGGGCCCACCTCCACGTAGAGTTCGGACATACCGGCCACGGGAATGTCGCCCTGCACCGTGGTACCCACGTAGGCCGCGTACTGGGGTTGCATGCGGTCGATAAAAACGTAGGTTCTCAGTTCCAACCCTCTTTCCGACAATACAGTTCACTCCCCGGGGACCGGCCGCTTCCGGTACTATTCGGACTTGGGCAGTATCTTTTCCACGTCGCCGTGGGGCCGCGGAATGACGTGTACGGAAACCAGTTCCCCCGCCTTCCGGGCCGCAGCGGCCCCCGCGTCGGTGGCCGCCTTGGTGGCCCCCACGTCGCCGCGCACCATGACCGTAACCAGCCCGGCACCCACCCTTTCGTAACCGATGAGCTTGACGTTGGCCGCCTTGACCATGGCGTCGGCCGCCTCGATGGCCGCCACCAGTCCCCTGGTCTCGATGAGTCCCAGCGCTTCGCCCTTCACACTACCCTCTCCCTGTCCTCAGTTTTACTCCACATTGTGATGGATGCACCTGGAGCGCGGTTCCCCCTTGCGCCGCGGACAGGCCGGGTCGCCGCAGAGGTTGCACGAAGGCTCTCCGGCCGCCGGGTAGGGCGCGTAGCCTTCCACCTCCGGGACGCCACCGGCGTTCTCCGGCCGCACCCGCACCCCCGTGACCTCGTGTTCCTCCGGGCCGCCGACCTCGGCGGCGGCCGCCTCCCAGGGCTCCGCAACGGTCACCTCCCCGGCCTCTGCGGCGGCCGCCTCGTCGGGTTCCGCGCCCCCGGCATCCAAAAACGCGACCCCTTCCCCGACGTCCGGCGTCTCGGGTGCTGCGGCTTCGGGTTTCTCGCGGGGCTCCCCGCGGTCTTCGGGCACCGCCACCTCTTCCGTTCGCGGCGCCGGCGGCGGAGGCACGTTGTCCGGGCTTTGGACCATGAACTCCAATCCGGACGCCGGACGCGGAATCACGTGCACCGCCCGTACCGTACCCACCCGAGCCGCGGCGGCCGCACCGGCGCCCACGGCCGCCTGCACCGCCGCCACCTGGCCGACGACCTTGACCGTGACCAGACCTCCCCGGGCCACCTCGTAACCGACCAGATTCACGTCGGCGGCCTTGGCGGCGGCGTCGGCCGCCTCCACCGCCGCGGTCAACCCCAAAGTTTCTATGAGTCCCAGCGCCGCGCCCGTCACCGCCGCTCCCCCTCGCATGGTAATACCCAGACGTCCGACTAGGAAATTTGCCCTCGGAAAGCCTTGCCCGCAGCACGAGTTTACCTGGGCAAAATTCCTAGTCGTCGCAACACCTGCAATACCACCCCGGCCACGGCGGCCGGGTCAACCCGGCGGTCCGGCGCGCTCGATCCGCTCCCCGACGGCGGTTGCGAAAGGCCCTCCAGGGGCAACCCCTTCACCAGCCGTCCCGCGTTCTGACCCGCCAGGCGGGCCTGCGCGGCATCGGCCCGCGGCAGGTGCTGGACCGGCCGCTCCGGTGGCAGCTGGGCGTGGTGCAGCACCACCGTGCCGTCTCCGGCCACGGCCAGCCCCACCCGCAAAACCGACCGCCCGGCCGCGCGGTGGGCCAGCGCCACCGCCTCACCACCGGCCACCTCGACCTCCCAGGGGACGCCCTGCTCCTCCAGCCCGGCGAGCAGCTCGCGCAGAACACTTCCTCCTTCCACCGCCGGATGTACCGTTATCTCGATGGCGGGCTTCCGCGGGCCGACCCCTGCCTCCACCGCACCGTCACCCCCGTCTACCGCCGGCACGCCAGCACCAGCCCCGTGGCCACCGCGTTGCGCGGCCCCTCGCAACCGCGCACGTTGGCCCGCCCCGCCACCACCCCGTACTCTGCCAGCTTGCGGGTGATCATTTCCGGGATCTCGAAATCCAGAGCCGAACCGCCCACCAGCACCACGAAGTCCAGGTGCCTGACGTTGCCCGTGGGCACCACCTTTTCCAGGGCCCTCAAACTGTTGGTGAGAAAAACCCGTTCCTTGCTGGTGCGCCGCACCGCGCGAATGCGCTCCAGGGGCTGGTCCGTGGCCACCGGCGTCATGGTGCCGTCCTCCTCCAGGAGCACGACGCGCCCGAACAGCCTGGGATCCAGGGCCTCCCGGAAGAAATGCACCGTCCCGTCCTCCAGCCGCATGTGGAAAAGGCTTTCCACCTTGGCCAGCGGGTAGCGCTTCACCTTTTCGGCCAGCTCACGGTCCCGCAGCGCCAGCTCGGAGTCGATGAGCATGGTCACCATTTCTCCGGCCCCGGCCAGGTGCACCGTGCGGACCTCCCCGTTGTTCGCGATAAAGGCGGCGTCGGTGGAACCCCCGCCCAGGTCCAGCACCGCCAGGGGCCGGTCCACGCCGGGCGTGGTGAGGGCACCCAGGACGGCCATTTCGGCCTCCACCCCGCCCAGTTCCACGGCCACGCCGGTTTCCCGTTCCAGGGCCGAGGCCACCTGCTCCATGGGCAGGCGCGTGGTCTTGACCATGGCGGCCAGGGCCACCGCGTTTTCCGCGGCGAATTCTCCGGCCAGGCCACCCCGCACCGTCTGGTGCGCCATGGTGTCCACGGCCAGGACGTCCTGAATACGGATGGCCGCCGGCGCCTGGCCCGTCAGTTCGGCCATGGTCTGCCGCACGCGCTGCATCATGCCCCCCACGTTGGTGCCGGGTTCCCCGCGTACGTCCCGTAGCGGCCAGGCCCTCTCCACCGCCCTCATCACGGCCTCGGCCCCGTCTTCAATGTTGACATCCAGGCGCGCCCTCTCGCCCTCAACGGTCAGCACCCCGGCCGGTATGCGCCGCTCGCGCACCTGACCCTGGGGTGTCTTCAGCACCACGGCCGACCGGTTGCCGATCAGCGCCCGGGCGATGGGCACGATGGTCTTGGTCTCCTCAGGACCCAGCCCGAAGATGGTGGCGATCCCGTAGGGGTTGCTCAACGTCTGAATGGCGCGCCCGGGCTCGGCCACCTCCACCGCGGCGGGCACCCCCGGGGGCACCAGTTCGATCAGCGCCACCTCGTCCACCACGGGTATCCTGCGCCCCAGGCGGTTGTTGAGCAGTACGGCCTCGTCCTTCTGCATGATCGCCCCGGTGACCTGGACGCCCCGGTCCAGGGCGCGGTTGATGAGGGCCGCGGCCCCGTCGTAGGTGTGGGCCCCGCCCACCACCACGACCACCCGCTCACCCGGGGCCACCCGGTCCAGTTGCTCGAGCGGGACCGTAATCCCCACGCCCAGGCCGGCCCCTCCCGGAGTGGAGGGGTCGTGGCCGATCATGGTGGACTCCGTGATGATCGTCTCGGTTATGGTTTCCATGGCCACATCGGTGATCACGGGGGTGGCTTCGTTGAGCCGGATCAGGGACAGGTCCTGCACCCGCAGGCCCACCCGGGCCACCGCGTCCTGCAGCGCCATGACCACCCCCCGCACGTTGGGAAGGGTACCCTTGACCCCGGTGGTCCTGGTGATGGCCGAGGCGATGAATTCCGGAGGCCCCGTGGGCCCCAGACGCGCCACGGCCACCTCGGTGGTCACGTTGCCGATGTCAACACCCGCCACGAGTCGCAATCGCCGACCCTCTCCCCCACCGTTCTGCTTCCGTGGTCGCACCGGGGGCACTCCGGCGTCCCCGGTCGCCGTCCTCCCGGAAAAGCTACGCCTTCAGCCGGCCGCGCCGCTCGTAGACCTCCGCCGCCTCCCGGATGAAGGCCGCATTGATGCGCGCGCCGTACCTGCTTTCCAGTTCGTCCGCGATGGCCAGCAGTTCGGCCTTGGTGGAACGGTAGGGCCGCAGGGCGTTGTAGATCTCCAGGATTCTCTCGTCGGGAATGGCCGTCAGTTCGGCGGCCCGGCGCAGGTTCTCGGCCAGTTGCCGCCGGCCGACCGCCGCGGCGATCTCGGCCTGCAGGCGCAGCGTTTCCGGGGTGATGCGGAATTCGTCGGCCGTGATCTCGCCCGACATCACGCGCTCCAGAGTGAGTTCGTCCAGGCGGCGGCCGCCGGGCGTGCGCACCAGTTCCGGCCGTTGCGTGGCCAGGGGATAATCGCGGGCCGGGTCCAGCCCCCCGCCGACGGCCGGCGCGGGCTTTTCCTCGGGCGCCTGCCGGCCAAGGCTCTTCAGGACCTCCCGCACCACCTGCTGAACGAGGCTTTCGTCGATCATTGCTCCGCCCACCTCCTAATTCAAGGGCTTGAAGGAAACCTCCAGTTCCACCGGCGGGGCCCCGGGCTGAACGAGTTCGGTTTCCTTGAGGTGCAGGATGGCCGCCTTGGCCTGGTACTTGGGCCGCGCCATCTGATCGATGCGCACCGGCACCGGTTCCGGTACCTGTCCCTTGGCGTAGCGCGCGGCGTTGCGCCCGATGGCCCGGTAGGTCTCCGGGTCCAGCACCGGCGACTGGGGAAACAGTTCCAGGTTGTTCAGGGGCTGCAGGTCCCGCTGGTGGATGAGGGTCGTGCCCCGGGACTGGATGCCCACCGCTATTCCGGAGCCGCTCAACCTGGCCGCCGTGTGACCGATGAAGCCCAGGTCCGAGGTGTGCCGGACGCGCACCACGCGGGGCTTCAGACCCTCTTCCTCTATGCCGGCCATGAGCTCCCTCAGTACCACGGCATGGGGGATGTCCACGATGGTCTTGCGCAACCTCGTGCCGAAGGCCGGTCCCACGCCGATCACCACCTCGTCGGCGGGACCCTGCCCCGCCGGGCCCTTTTCCTCAAGCACCAGTTCCACCCCGGCCGCTGCCGGTGCCGTTGCCGGGGCCGGCGGTGCCGCGGCGGGTTCTCCCATGGCGCGCAACACCTCGGTAACTATCTGTTCGATCAGCCGCTCGTTGATTTCCATAGCCCGTCACCTCCCGGCCGCTAAACGTCGAAGTCCTCCGGCCTGATGGCCTGGGGGATGTTCTTGATTTCCTCCCACCGCGCTCCGCTCAGCCGGTACCCGGTATTCGGGCCCCGGTAATCGTTCGGGTCGTTCACCGCGCTCAGGACCCGGAAGTCCGCGGTGATGATGGCCGAGGTCTGCAGGTAATCGCCCGACACCCGCTGCTTGAGCATGTTGAGGACCCGCTCCGCGATGTCCTGGTACCCGTGCTTGGCCAGGGCCCGGACCACGTCCAGGCCGGTCACGCCCCGCCGCAGCATTTCCTGCGCGGCCTGCAGGTCCTCGGCCACTTTGCGGGGCGGCATCTCCTTGCTACCGTGGGCGTAGGTGGCCGCCTCCACTTCCTCGTCCTCGATGGGCGGCAGCCCCAGCTCCCGGAACACCGCCTGCAGGGCCTGGGCCGCCCGGCGGCGTACGGCCAGGATTTCCTCCTCCCGCACCGGCCGGAGACCACCGTCCACCATGAGGTCCCGCTGCAGGATCAGGTAGTCGTCGAAGTCCTCGGCGTCGAAGTTGGAGCCGGCGAACATGTTGTCGTAGTTGGGGACCGCGCTGAACCCGGAGAAAATGAAGTCGGTGCCGGGCAGCATCTGCATCAGCATGCGCGCCGTGCGGCGGATGTCCGAATGGGAGAAGGTCTGGTCGTTGCCCGAGGCCACCTCCAGGTCCAGCATGGTGGTGATCAGGTTCTCCGCCAGCACCGCCCTGATGCCCGAGGGCACCGCGCCCGGAATGCCGATGCAGCTGATGGACCCGTTCTGCAGCCCCTGCACCCCGGCCCCCTTGGTGATCATCACGCAACGGGTCTCCAGGTACAGCATGGATTTACCCTCGGCATAGCCCATCTGCACTTCGGACCCCGTACCGGAGGTAAACCGCATCTTGAGGCCCCGCGAGGCGTAGGCCGAGGCCAGAAAGGCCTTGGACCAGGGGGTGTCGTCGCCGTCCACGAAGACCTGTTCGGTGCCGTAGACCGAAATGGTTTCGGCGTAGGAGGTCAGACCCCGCATCCCCAGTAACAACTCGGTCGCCTCTTCCAGGGCGCACTGGGTCAGCACGCCGCCGCGCCCGGTCTGGGACCCCACCAGCAGGGCCAGGGCGTTGAAGGGCGCGTAGCGCACCACCCCCACGGTCGTCTCCTGCTCGTCGAAGCCCCGCACCGCGGCCTCCGCCGCATCGGCGGCGAGCAGTACCGGATTGTCGCGCAGGTTCGTCACGTGGCACTGGTTGGAGGGGGTCCTGCGCGCCCGCATCTTCTGCAGGGCCATCATCATTTCCACCACGTTGAGATGGCCCACCACTTCGACGATCTTGGCCGGCGTCATGCCGCGCGTAAGGGCCACGATCTCCTCCCGCGGCACGTTCACGTCGACCAGCATTCTGGCCAGGGTGACGCTGTCCATGGCCATCACCCTCGGTGCCACGTCCAGATCGATGGCGTAATCGGCGATGAACTGGTCGATCATGTCGAAATCTTCCCGGCGCTTCCCGTCCAGCTCCACGACCCGTCCCTGCTCGATGCGGATGCCGGGCTGGGGGTCGTTGGGGCTGTTCATGGCAATGAGGCCCACTTCGGGCCATTCCACCACAAAGCCGTCCTGGTTCACGGGTCGCGCCGCCAGTACCTCAAACCGCCTGGACCTCTTCAAAAGGCCGCACCTCCTTTACCCGCAAGTCCCCTAGATGTAAGGTTTGGTAAGGGACTTGGGCTCCTCACCCAGCGCCCCGAGCAGCATCAGCCCGACCTCCCGCGCCGCGATGAGAGCCTGCCGTACTGCGCCGGAATCGCCCGTCATGAAAAGGATGGCTTCGTTGGTCATGCTCGTGCCCTTGGCCGGGCTGGCGTAACCCACGATCTCCACGTCCGCCGCCTTGACCGCCGTGTCGCAGCACATCACCCCGATGGCCGCCGGCGCCCCCACGATGAGGCCGAAGGCCTTGCCCACGGGGGCGTTGAAGGCCCTGGCGATGGCGTAACTGGCGCGGGCCGTGTACTGGAACTCCAGATGCCCCGCTTCGTTGGCGTAGACGTCGCCGAAGGTCCGCTCCAGTTCGCGGAGCGCGACCTCCACCGCCCGCCGGGCGTCGCTGACGTCTTCGGCCCCGAAGATGATGAGGCACCCGTGGCCGGCCCCGCCCTTGGTGTCGCGGGCCAGCTCGATGGCCAGGACTTCGGTGTTGGTGGCCTTGACGGCTTCGTCCGCGGCCATGATCTGCGGGCCGGCCCCGGTGCGGGCCCCCAGGATCCCCACCGCCTTGAAGCGCTTGTCCAGACCCATCTTCTCCTGCAACTCGGGATCCAGGTGGGCGATCACGATCCCGATGGTGTCGCCGATGGCGGTGCCCACGAACTCCGGCAGCGGCACCCGGCGCCCGGGGTCCGGATTGGCCGAAGGGGCCGGTGCCGCCCCGCCTTCGCCCGCCCTTAATCTCTTCACGACCTCTTCTACCACCGAACGGATCGTCGGGTCGCTCATTTACGTGACCCCCTTGGCGCGGCCTTACTCCAGCCGCGGCAGAATTTTCTCCACGTCGGCGTGCGGCCGCGGAATGACGTGCACGGCCACCAGTTCGCCCACCATCTTGGCCGCCGCGGCCCCGGCGTCGGTGGCCGCCTTGGTCGCACCCACGTCGCCGCGGACCATCACGGTCACCAGGCCGGCGCCGATCTTCACGTAGCCGATCAGCCGCACGTTCGCCGCCTTGACCATGGCGTCCGCGGCCTCGATGGCCCCCACCAGACCGCGTGTCTCGATCATGCCCAGGGCATCGGTGTTCACACCCTTCTCCCCCTTCCCGGATAATTGGGTTGTGCGAAATATTCACACAAGGCGCCCCTTCCACCTCTGAATTCGATTGACCTGATCTAGCACCGATCGGTGGGGGCGGTGCGTGATGACCCGCGGTTGGGAGGGAGTAGTCGCACAATTTTGACTTCGCACCCTGCGCTTTCGTCCTAACAAAGCAAGAAGGCCGGGCGAATGCCCGACCCAAGCGAAAAACCTCAAATAGCAGCGGTCACGGCACAGGGGGTCTGCCCCTGTTCAGGCGGTACTCGGTAGGGCTTATACCCTCCTTTTTCTTAAAAATCCGGCTGAAATAGTTGGCGTCGGGATATCCTACCTCCCTGGCTATGGCGCCCACCGGCAGGTCCGAGCCCAACAGCAGTTCCTTGGCCTTTTCTATGCGCACCATGGTCAGGTAGTCGACGAAGGTCATGCCCATCTCACGGCGGAAGACCCGGCTGAAATACTGGGGATTCAGGTAAATGACCCGTGCTACGTCCGTCAGCGAAACTTCCTGGCGATAGTTCTTCTTAATGTAATCGACGGCCTTGGCCACCGCCGTGGAATTAACCCGGGACTGACCGTCGAGGACGTGATGGACGTAACTGTCGATAACTTCCTCGACCCACCGGTTGAGCTCGCCCACGGTCCTGCAGCGCAACAACTTCTTCAGGTACCTGAATTTCTCACGCACGAGGTCCCGGCAGTAGACCTGCGTGGCGGCCACGTTTCTCGAAAGCAGGGTCAATAACTCGATGAGCTGCACCTTGGCCACTTCGCAGGAACCGTTACTTGCCGGCCCGAGCATCACGGTGATCAGTTCCCGGGCCGCCCCCAGGGCCGCCTCTCTGTTGCCCGCCCGGACGCTTTCCACGATCAGCCGCTCTGTTTCCAGGGGATAGCTCTGATCACCCATGCGCAGGGCTGCGAGCTGGTCCCAATGCACCACGCGATTGGGGCCCAGAAAGAAGCTTCCCAGTTGTTGGGCCTCGGAAGCCTCCTGGTAGGAACGGTGTAGCTGCGTGGGACCGTAGGAGCGGCCTATGCCGATGGTCACGGTGACCTCGGTACGTTCCTCCACGGCCTGCCTTGCCGTCTCGGCCAGCTGCATGACACGGTTACGGGCTTCTTCCCCACCTTCCCCCTCGGGAAGGGCGCAGAGAATGACCATCTCATCCCCGCCGAAGGGGAGCACCAGGGCCGAGGCCGCCTCCGCGGCGGACGTGACGGACCTTATGACCTGGTACACCCGATTCTTGAGCAGCTGCTTTTCCACCTCCGGTTTTTCCCAGGTGGCCTCCCCGAACCCGTCGATGTCCGCCACCATGGCCACCGAAGGGAGGCCGCGGACGCCGAGGAATTCGGCGCGGGCCCGAATTTCGCCCTCGTCCGGGCAGTGTCCCGAAAGCAGGTCGTAACCCAGGCTCATCTGGATGTAGGGCATGGCCTCTATCAACTGGTGGCGCAGCTTTTCCTCTTCCTGCCTCTTGATCTTCGTCCCGGTGATTTCGGCCACGAGCCTTTCGACCACCGGTGCCAGGTCACCCGGCAGGTAGGGCTTCAGGATGTAGTCCGAGGCGCCGAGTTTGAGGGCTTCCTGGGCGTAGTCGAACTCGCCGTAAGCCGTAATTATAATTACCTTCGCGTCCGGGCACAGTTCCTTGAGGCGCTTGGTGGTCTCGAGGCCGCTGGGCCCCGGCATCTTGATGTCCATGAACACCAGGTCCGGATGGCACCTGCCGGCCAGCTCCAGGGCCTCCAGGCCGTTCCGCGCCTCTCCCACGACTTCGAGCGGCAGGCCCATGCGTTTCAGGATTCTTGCCAGTGCCGCGCGTTCCAGGACTTCATCGTCCACCAGCAGGGCCTTCACCATCATGCGCCTTTTCCTCCCCGTACCGCAGCGGAACCCGCACCCGGACCGTGGTGCCCTGACCTTCACGGCTCTCAAGGGTGAGCCCGTATTGCGGGCCGAACTGGTGCTGCAATCTCTTGTGCACGTTCGCAATCCCGATGCCGGTGGTGTGCCCTTTTCCGGAAACCGTACCGTCCATGGTCAGGACCTCCCGCAACCGTTCCTCGCTCATCCCCAGACCGGTGTCCGCGACCTCGATCACCACGTCCTCGCCTTCCCGACGTCCCCGAATGGCCACGTGGCCGCTATCGATTTTGGGCTCGATGCCGTGCACGATGGCGTTTTCTACCAGGGGTTGCAACATCATGAGGGGGACGTGGACCTCCGTGAGTTCCTCGGGAATGTCGATGGAAAAGGTGATGTGGTCCCCGAAGCGCGTCTTCTGGATGAAGAGGTAATCCCGGATACTGCCTATCTCCTCCCGCAACGGCACCATCTGGTTGATCCTGCGCAGGTTGTACCGCAGGAGTTTCGCCAGCGAATATACGATCTCCTGGGTCAGCTCGGCGTTTTCCAGAAAGGCCTGCTTGATCACGGCGTTGAGGGTGTTGAACAGAAAGTGGGGATTCACCTGAGATTGCAGGGCCTTCAATTCCAGGGTCTTAAGGGTCTTTTCCAGTTCCGCCCTGATCTTCATTTCGGTCATCAGTTTTTGCTGCGTTAGCTTGGCTACGCCCACGCTCACGATGTAGTTGGCCATAATGTGCAGGAGTTCCGCCGACGCCTTGACGCGGTCCTCCCGCACCACCTCTATTTCCCGGAAGGCGTCCAGGAGGACCTCCACGTCGAGCCCCAGGTCACCGGCGCGTCGCCGCACCATGCCATAATATTCAGAATCCGGTGGTTTCAATAAAACCTGTCCACATAGCACGGAGCCCAAATAGACGCCGTCCACGATTACCGGCGCCGCCAGATCGATGAGGCCCGCATGGCAATAGTGGATGTAGGGCTTCCTTAGTCTGGCGGCCTCGCGTCCCGCCTTGCCGTCCGATTCGAAGCACCTCCTCACACCTTCACTGCTGGAGCGGATCATGCGGCAAAAGCGCGAAAAGTTGCTGGGTTTCGTTATGGCCTGGCCCTCGCTGTCGGCTATGATGGCCGCCAGGCCCGTGGCCTCGGCAAACTTGTCCTGCACCTCCTGCAGGACCGGGATGTCCACGATGTTCCTCAGGTCCAGGCTTTCGTTCACGGGGCCCGAGCCTCCGGTTGACGGTCCGCCGCCAGCCTTCCGCGGGCAAGGGCCCGCCACCGGGCTGCGGCCGGCCGTTATGTCAATACCGCCTGCGCTGTGATACCGAGGGAATGCCGAGTTCCTGCCGGTACTTGGCCACGGTGCGGCGGCTGATCTTGAGGCCGCGCGAGGCGAAAAAGTCCGCGATCTGGCGGTCGCTCAAGGGGGCGCGGGTATCTTCCTGGGTGACGAGTTCCTGGAGGAGCTTCTTGATGCTTTCGGCGGAAGTCACGGAACCGTCGGAACAGTTGAGGCCGGAAGAGAAGAAGTACTTCATCTCGAAAATGCCGCGCGGCGTCTGCATGTACTTGTTGGCCGTGGCGCGGCTGACCGTGGACTCGTGCAGGCCCACGATTTCCGCCACCTGGCGCAAATTCAGGGGCTTGAGGTACTTGGGTCCGTGGTCCAGGAAGTCGCGCTGGAGATCCACCAGACACCGGGCCACCTTGTAGAGGGTGAGACGCCGCTGTTCGATGCTGCGGATGAGCCACGTGGCGGCGGCCAGCCTGCTTTCGACGAAGCGGCGCGCCTCGGAATCGCCGGCCTTGCCCTGGAGCAGGACGGCCCGGTAGGCGTTGTTTATCGTCAGGCGGGGCACCATTACGTCGTTGACCAGTACCACGTACTCCCCCGCCACCTTCTCCACCACCACGTCGGGCACGATGTAGCGCACCTGCTGGGCACCGGCAAAGTTGCGGCCCGGCTTCGGGTCCAGGGCGCGCAGCCGGTCCGCGGCCCGCTGCACCTCCTGTACCGGCAGGTTCATCAGCTGAGCCACGCGGTTCAACCGGCCCAGACCCACGTCCTGAAGGTGGTCGTTGATCAGCCTGATGAGAGTACCGTCCTCAATGCCCAGGTGCTCCACCTGCAGCAGCAGGCACTCCTGGAGGTCGCGCGCCCCGACCCCCGGAGGGTCCAGGGATTGCACCACCCGCAGGGCCGCCTCCACCTCGGCGACCGGAACCTTAAGCTGTGCCGCTACTTCTTCCACGCCCACCTGGAGGTAGCCGTTCTCGTCGATGTTGCCGGTCAGATATTCCGCTATCTCGCGAATGCGTCCGGAACAGGGGTGCAATGCCAGCTGGAAGAGGAGGTGCTCCGCCAGGGAGGGGGGGGTGGACCAGAACTGGTCACGGCGCGTTTCCCGCTCCTCGTTCCTCGCGGGCAGGCCCAGGTCGCTGCTGTCCTGAAAGTATTCCACCCAGTCGTAGTCGGGGCCGTCCTGATCCTCGGCCGCCTGCCCGTCGCCGTCCTCCCGAACTTCCAGGAGCGGATTCTCCTGGAGCTGCTCCTCGACGTAGGCCGCCAGTTCCGTGGTGGGCAGCTGCAACACCGTGATGGCCTGGCGCAGTTCGGGAGTGATGATCAGTTTTTGGGCCTGCTCCAGATTGAGGCCGTACCCGGTCTGCATGGCGTCCATCCTCCGCACCGGCGCAGTGTTTTGTCAATTAGCCATCTTTAAACTATTATAACATCAAAGCACCTCCGGGGCTACCCCGCCGGGTGCCGCACGCACTTCTCCAGGTCCCTGTGGCGCACCACCACGCGGTGTCCCTTCTCTTTGAGCAAGCGTCCCAGATGGTTGGCAAGGGTGACGGACCGGTGCATCCCGCCCGTGCACCCGATGGCCAGCATCAGGGTGGTCTTGCCTTCCTTAATGTAGTAGGGAATGAGAAACTCCAGCAGGGAGGCAAAACGCCCGATGAACTCGGCCGTCACGGGCCAGCGCATCACGAATTCCTGCACCTCGGGGTCGTTGCCGGTAAGGGGGCGCAGGGCCGGCACATAGTGGGGATTGGGCAGGAACCTGACGTCCATGATCAGGTCTGCGTCCATGGGCAGTCCGTATTTGTAGCCGAAGGACACCACGGCGATGGTGAGCCGGGGTTCGTCGGCCGCCTCGCCGTACAGATGGGCGATTTCCTCCTTGAGCTGGCGTACGGTCAGGCTGGAGGTGTCGATGATTTTGTGGGCCCGCCCGCGCAGCTCCTGCAGCTTGCTACGTTCTTCCCTGATGCCTTCCAGCACCTCGCCGTGGGGCCGCAGGGGATGCCGGCGGCGCGATTCCTTGAAACGGCGCACCAGGGTTTCGTCAGAGGCCTCCAGAAAGAGGATCTCGTAGGGCAACCCCAGTTCGTCCAGTTCGGCCAGCCCCTCGTGGACCTTTTCGAAAAACTCGCCCCCGCGGATGTCCACCACCAGGGCCACCCTGCTGACCCTTCCGCCGGACTGGAGGCACAGTTCCGCGAACTTGGGGATGAGCGTGGGCGGCAGATTGTCCACGCAAAAAAAACCTATGTCCTCCAGGCAGTGAATGGCCTCGGTCTTGCCGGCCCCGGACAGGCCGCTGACGATTACGAACCTGGCAGGTCTTATCACAGGAGCAAAACCGCCCCCCTCAGTCGGCCATGGCCTGCTTCAGGTAGTCGATGACCCTCACCGGTCCCGGGTCCACCCCGTAAAGGAAGGCCAGGTAGACACTGGTGTAATCACCGATGTAAATCAGGGAGTACATGCGGGCCAGCCTGCTCCGGCCCGCAGCCTCGATTTCCTTCAGGCCCGATACACGGTGCCGCACGAGATCCGCGGTGATGGCCATACGCTTCTTAACCCGCGGGTGGTCGTCGGGGTCCCTCAGGATGACCAGGTAGAGGTGGTCGAGCACCTGCCGGGGGTGCTCGAAACCCACGATCTCGTTGTGGTTCAGTTCGGGAAAGGCGTTCCAGTAGGCCGCGATCTTGGCGTTTTCGTTGAACTGACCCTTCCACCGCTGGGCCACCACCTCCGTGGTACCGCTGGCCCCCCACACCACCGGCACGTTGCCGAGGAGCTCCCAGGCCAAAGTCTTGGCCGGGTTCTCGGGCGCGGGCACGCCCGGCTCTAGCCTGGAGCGCAACTCCGTCAACACCGCCACCATTTCGGCCACCTCTTCTTCCACCGGCGCGATGAGCCCCAGCCGGCTCAGGAGGGACAGCATGGGGAGGAACAGGTATCCCGTGGCGGCGCGCGGCGCCAGCCCGGCCGGCACCACGATGAGCGGCACCCCGTCCTCCCCGGCCAGGGCGCCCAGGCGCCCGCCCGTGGTGATGGCCACCACCGGTGCCCCCTTTTCCCGGGCCTCCCGGTAGGCGCTCAGGGTCTCCTCGGTATTTCCGGAGTAGCTGACGGCGAAAACAAGGGTGTGGGGACCCACATGCCTCGGGAGTACGTAATCGCGGTTGACCGCCACCGGCACCGAAGCCACCGCGGCGGCGTAGGTGCGCAGCAGGTCCCCTCCGATGGCCGATCCGCCGAGGCCCGTCACCACCACGCCGTCGACCCGGTCCGCCTTGGGCAGGGCCGCGGCCTGACCCAGTTCCCAGGCCCGCGCGCACTGCTCCGGCAGGCCGTGGAGGGCCCCCAGCATATCCATGGAATCCCGCTCCCGCATGGCCATGAGATCGTCAAGACGGATCAAGGGCCTTCTCCTCCCACTCCCCCTCGTAAGGGGGGCGAATTTCCAGGACCTCTTCCACCCACGCCCGCAGGACCTCGGCCACGCTCCAGGCCTGGGCGAAACAGCCCCGGGGCACGACGGGCTCGTCGCCGTCGAAGATTTCCGAAATAAAACCGATTCCGTGATGCCGCAGGTGGTCGGCAAAGGGCCTCAAAAAGGCCGCGGCCCGCTCCCGGCTCTGCCGGGAGTACCCGTGCACCCGCCGGTACGCGGTGACGAAGGGACCGATCAGCCAGGCCCACACCGTTCCCTGGTGGTAGGCCGCGTCCCGCGCCGGGCGATCCCCCTGATAGGTACCCCTGTATTCGGGATGACCCGGGGCCAGGCTCCGCAAGCCGTAGGTGGCGTACAGCTCGCGCCACACCGCCCGCAGGACCTTCCGCCCCTCATCCGGCGTCACCAGGGAATAGGGCAGGCTCAGGGCCAGGACCTGGTTCGGTCTCAGGCTGGCGTCCCTATTTTCTCCTTCCACCACGTCGTAAAGGTATCCCGCACCGGGGTCCCAGAACGCCCGTCGGAAATTCTCCCGCACCCGCGGCAAAAGCCGCGCCCGGGGGAAGGGCCGCCCGTAGCGCGCCGCCAGCCGCCCCAAAACCTGCAGGGCGTTGTACCAGAGGGCGTTGACCTCGACGGGTTTGCCGTGGCGCGGGGTCACCACCCAGCCGTCCACCCTGGCGTCCATCCAGGTCAGCTGGACCCCGGGGCTTCCCCCGCCCACCAGTCCGTCTTCGTCCGCCCCGATGCCGAACCGGGTGCCGGCCAGGTACCGCTCCACTATCTCCTCCAGCACCGGGTAAATGCGCTCCCGGATCAGCTCGTGGTCCCCCGTGTAGCACAGGTACTTGTAGACCGCGTGGAAGAACCACAGGCCCGCGTCGATGGTGTTGTAGAGGGGCTCCTCCCCCTCGTCGGGAAAGGTGTTGGGCAAAAGCCCGTCCCGGCAGTAGCGGGCGAAACCGCACAGGATTTCGGCCGCCTCCTGGTAACGCTTTGTGACCAGGGTCAGGCCCGGCAGGGCGACCATGGCGTCCCGGCCCCAGTCCGTGAACCAGGGATAACCCGCGATGACGGTCCGTCCGCCGGTGGACTCCCGGTGGGCGAGGAAGGCGTCGGCCGCCAGCACCAGGCGCCGTGCCAAACCGTCCGTGTGGCCGGCCAGCACCACCAGCCCCTCCCGGCGCGCCACCGCCCCGGCCAGCAGGGCGCTCCCGTCGGGCACCCGGTCCCGCCGGGTGGAGGCCACCACCGTGATCAGCTTTTCCTCTTCGTCCTCCACCGGAACGGCGAAGTAGCCGGGCACGTAGTGGTCCTCCCGGGCCGCTTCCCCGCGCTCCCTTTCCAGGGGGTACGTGAACCCGTGCCGCCAGTAACCGGCCGGGTGGAAGCTACCGGCACTGCCCGTGAGGTACAGGGTCACGTCCGCCCCGAGGGGCCGGACCGCCGCGCCTTCCGGCAGGGGCTCCACCCGGAACTCCACGTGCCCGGCGGGCACGGTCCAGTGGTAGTCCCGAAAATTCACCAGGGGCGTGAGGTAGAGGGTCCCGGGGGTGGCGCCGCCCGCTACCCGATAAAGAACTACGGTGGTATTCTCCCCGTAGACCATGAAAACCTGCTTGGTGAGAAGCACGTCCCCGAAGCTGAAGACGAAGGTGGGCACCGGGTCCGCCAGAAACCGCTGCAGGTGCAGGAAACCGCATTCTGCGACCTGCTCCTCCAGTTCGTTGGTGGCAAGATTGTACTGCCGGTCCCCGGATACGAAACGCTCGTCCAGCTTGGCCACCAGCAGCACCCGGCGCACGGGCGGCCTCAATGCCGCCGTCAGCAGGCCGTGGTACTTCCGGGCGTTGGCCCCGATGATAGTACCCGCGGCGAAGCCCCCCAGGCCGTTGGTGACCAGCCACTCCTTCTCGATGCCCCGGCGGAAGTCCCGCCAGTCGGCCTTGCCGAACTCCAGGTCCCCCATGTCTTTCTCCCCGTGCCTATTATGCCCCCAGGGCCAGGGCCACCGCTCCCATCACCCCCGCCTTTCCTCCCAGCAGGGCCGCTTCCAGCCGCACGGCCCCGTGGGCCGCGGAAAGGGCGTGGGCCCGCACGGCCTCGTCCACCATACCCACAAGAAAAGGCGCGCCCTCGACCACGCCGCCGCCCAGGACCACCAGTGCCGGATTGAGCACCTTCACCACGTTGGCCAGGCCCAAGCCCAGAAATCCCGCGGCCCTGCGCAGCAGGGCCAGGGCCTCGGCGTCCCCTCCGGCGGCTGCGGCCGAAACCGCCGCCGCCGTCACGGCCTCCGGACGGCCCCGGGCCGCGGCGAGAATGCCCCGCCCCTCGCCCCGGGCCACCAGTTCCCGCCCCTCCCTGCCGATGGCCGTACCGGAGGCCACGGCCTCCAGGCAGCCCCTGTTGCCGCAGCGGCACAACGGTCCCTCCGGCACCACGGTCATGTGCCCGATCTCACCCGCCCCGTCGCGCCAGCCGCGGTAGAGCCTGCCTTCCAGGATCAGGCCGCCGCCGATGCCGGTGCTGACCGTGACGTAGACCATGTGGTCCACGCCCCGGCCGGCCCCGAAGGTGTGCTCCCCCAGGGCCCCCAGATTGGCGTCGTTGTCCACGAGCACCGGGACTCCCAGGGCCTTTTCCAGGACCTCCTTTACGGGCACGTCCCGCCAGCCCAGGTTGGGGGCGTGATAAACAATACCCCGCGCCACGTCCAGCGGCCCCGGGACCCCCAGCCCCACGGCCCGGACCCCATTCCGCGGTACGCCTCCCAGGCGCAAGACCTCTTCTACGGTCTGCACGAGGCGGTGCAGAACCGCCCGTTCCCCCCTGGCGGCCTCGGTGAGCACCTTAACCTCTGCCACCACCCGTCCCGCGGCGTCAGCCAGGGCCGTGTAGATCTTGGTTCCCCCCAGATCGATTCCCACTACGTAGCGGTCCGCCACCGGCCGCACCCCCCTTCAAGAAGGCGTGGAGCGCCTCGGCGGCGCGGCGCGTCATGCCCGGCACGGCGGCCAGTTCCTCCACGCTGGCGGCGCGCATGGCCTCCAGGGACCCGAAGGCCCGCAGCAGGGCCCGGCGCCGCTTGGCGCCCACGCCCTCGACCTCGGCCAGCAGGCTCGCCAGCCCGGCCTTTTCCCGCCGCCGTCGGTGCTGGCTCACCGCGAAACGGTGGGCCTCATCGCGCAGGCGCCGCAGCAGCAACAGCGCCGGCGAGTCAGGCGGCAGGGCGAGGGGGGCCTGCCGGTCGGGAAGGTAAAGGCGCTCTTCGCCCTTGGCCAGGCCGCAGGCCGGTATGTGACCGAAACCCGCCTCCACCATGGCCTGCCGGGCCGCCGCCAGCTGGCCCCGGCCGCCGTCCACCACCACGAGGTCCGGCAGACGGTGGAACCGCGCCTCTTTGCTTGACAGCTGTCCGGTGGCCAGGAGTTCCCGCTCCTGGCGGGCCCGTTCGAACCGGCGCCTGATGACCTCGGCCATGGCCGCGTAGTCGTCGGGTCCGGGGGCCCTCACGTTGAAGCGCCGGTACTCCGAGGGGCGCAAGTTCCCCCCCTCCAGTACCACCATGGAGGCCACGACGTGCTCGCCGTGAAGGCCGGAGACGTCGTAGCACTCCAAGCGGGCCGGGGGCTGCGCCAGCCCCAGGGCCCCGGCCAGCTCGGCCAGGGCGGCGTCGGCGCGGATCCGGCGCGCCTCCTCGTCGGCGAGGTGCCCGGCCAGCATCAGGCGGGCGTTTTCGGCGGCCATGTCCACCACCCGCCGCCGCGCCCCCCGGCGCGGAACCACCAGCTCAACGGGCCCCCCGCGGCGCCGCCCGAGCCAGGCGGCGATTACGCCCGCCTCCTCGCCGGGCGCTTCGGGCAACAGGACGGTCTTCGGCACGAAGTCCACCCCGCTGTAGTACTGCTTCAGAAAGGCGGCCAGCACCTCCGAAGCCGGCGCGTCCCCGGTCCGCTCCAGAACGTGGTGCCCTCCGGCGATTACCCGCCCGCCCCGCACCACCAGAACCACGGCGCAGGCCCGGTCCTCCGCGAGGGCCACGCCGACCGCGTCCAGGTCCCCGAGGCGCGGTAGGTCTACCCTTTGCTGTTCCAGTACCCGGCGCACGGCCTGGAGCTGGTCCCGGTAAAGGGCCGCCCGCTCGAAGTCCAGCCGGGCCGCGGCCTGCCGCATCTTGCGCTCGAGACCGCGCAACAGCTCTTCCCGGCGGCCCTCCAGGAAAAGGCACACCTCTTCGACGGCCGCCCGGTAGGCTTCCTTGTCGACCAGGCCGGCGCAAGGTCCCGGGCAGCGCCCGATGTGGTAGTTGAGGCAGGGCCGCGCCCGCGACCCGGGCACCTTTTCCTTGCAGGTCCGGAAGGGAAACAGCTTGCGCAGGAGCTGCAGCGTTTCCCGCACCGCGCCCACGTCGGTGTAGGGCCCGTAGTAGCGCGACCCGTCCCGAACCACGCGGCGGGTGATGGCCACCCGCGGGAACTCCTCCTGCACGGTTACCTTCAGGTAGGGGTAGGTCTTGTCGTCCCGCAGGCAGATGTTGTAGGGGGGCCGGTGCCTCTTGATCAGGTTGCACTCCAGCACCAGGGCCTCCACCTCGGAATCCGTGGCCAGCCAGTCCACCTCCGCGGCCCGGCCCACCATGGCGGCAATACGGGCCGGGTGGCGCGTCCCGCCCTGGAAGTAGGAGCGCACGCGGTGGCGCAAGTTCACCGCCTTGCCCACGTAAAGCACGCGTCCGCCCGCGTCCTTGAAGATGTAGACCCCCGTGCCCTCCGGTATGAACCTCAGCTTTTCCTCCCAATCCGGGACCATCTTGCCGGGTAATGACTCCTTTCCGCTTCCCCTGTGGGCGTCTCGCTCCGGGCCGGCTCGCGTCCTGCGTCACGCGTGGAGCTGGACCTGCGGGGCAGTGGCGGTTCCCGCCACCGCAAGCCCGGCCGGACTCTGCCCGTCCAGAACCGCCCGCAGGAACTGGCCGGTGTAGGAGCCGGGCACCCGCGCCACCTCCTCGGGCGTGCCCGCGGCCACCACGCGGCCGCCCCGGTCCCCGCCCTCGGGCCCCAGGTCGATGATGTAGTCCGCGGTCTTGACGACGTCCAGGTTGTGCTCGATGACCAGCACGGTGTTGCCCGCGTCCACCAGGCGGTGCAGCACGTCCAGCAGCCGCTCCACGTCCGCGGCGTGGAGCCCGGTTGTGGGCTCGTCCAGGATGTAGAAGGTGCGTCCCGTGGCCCGGCGGGCCAGTTCGGTGGCCAGCTTGACACGCTGAGCCTCGCCGCCCGAAAGGGTGGTGGCGGGCTGCCCCAGCCGGATGTACCCCAACCCCACGTCGCGCAGGGTCTGCAGATAGCGGTGAATGCGGGGGATGGCCTGGAAGAACTCCGCGGCCCGGTCCACGGTCATGTCCAGCACGTCGGCGATGCTGCAGCCCTTGTACTTGACTTCCAGGGTTTCCCGGTTGTACCGCCGCCCCTTGCACACCTCGCAGGGTATGTAGACGTCCGGCAGGAAGTGCATCTCGATCTTGATGATGCCGTCTCCCTGGCAGGCCTCACACCGCCCGCCCCGCACGTTGAAGCTGAAGCGACCGGGCCGGTAGCCCCGCATGCGGGCCTCGGGCACCTGGGAGAAGAGCTCCCGGATGTGATCGAAGACCCCCGTGTAGGTCGCGGGGTTGGAGCGGGGGGTGCGCCCGATGGGCGACTGGTCCACGTTCACGACCTTGTCCAGGTGTTCCAGCCCCCGTATCTCCCTGCAGGCCCCGGGCCTGGTCCGGGCGCGGTGCAGCCTGTGGGCCAGGTAGGGGTAGATGATGTCGTTGACCAGGGTGCTCTTGCCCGAGCCCGAAACGCCGGTCACGCACACGAAGAGCCCCAGGGGGATGGCCACGGAAAGGTCCTTGAGATTGTGCTCCCGCGCCCCCACCACCTCCAGGAAGCGCCCCTGCACCGGCCGCCGCGCCTCCGGCACGGGGATGCGGCGCCTGCCGCTCAAGTACTGGCCCGTCACCGAGGCGGGGTGCCGGGCCACCTCGGCCGGCGTCCCGGCCACCACCACCCGGCCGCCCTCTTCCCCCGCCCCCGGCCCGATGTCGATGACGTAATCGGCCGAGCGGATGGTGTTTTCGTCGTGCTCCACCACGATGACCGTGTTTCCCAGATCCCGCAACCGCTCCAGGGTACGGATCAGGCGGCGGTTGTCCCGCTGGTGCAGGCCGATGCTCGGCTCGTCCAGGATGTAGATCACGCCCGTGAGTCCGGACCCGATCTGGGTGGCCAGCCGTATGCGCTGGGCCTCGCCGCCCGAAAGGGTGGTGGCAGACCGGTCCAGGGTCAGGTAATCGAGGCCCACGTTGGCCAGGAATTCCAGACGCTCGCAGATTTCCTTGAGGATCTGGCGCGCGATCATCTGTTCGCGGGGCGTCAGTTCCAGGCCCC
This sequence comes from Ammonifex sp., assembly GCA_020725605.1. Lineage (GTDB taxonomy): Bacteria > Bacillota > Desulfotomaculia > Desulfotomaculales > DYER01 > DYER01. The sequence continues at coordinate 39,600 of DYER01000061.1, forward strand.
GGAAAAACGGGAGGGCCTCGGCTACGGACAGGGCCGTGACCTCCACGATGGACCTGCCGCCCACCTTGACCGCCAGGGCCTCGGGCCTGAGCCGCGCGCCGCCGCAGGCCGAGCAGGGCCGCTCGGTCATCAGCTGCTCTATTTCGGACCGCATGTAATCCGAGGCCGTTTCCCGGTAACGGCGGTTCAGGTGGGGGATGACGCCCTCGAAGGGCGCCCGGTAGTCGTGCCACCGGCCGTACAGGTCGCGGTAGCGGAAGTGGATCTTTTCCGCACCGGATCCGTAGAGAATGACACGCAGGTGTTCGGGCGCGAGCCTTCCCACCGGGGTGCGCAGGTCGAAGCCGTAGTGGCGGGCCAGGCACTCCAGGATCTGGCGCGCCTGATCCCCCCGGTACCAGGCCGGCAGGGCCCCCTCGGCCAGGGTCAGCTCCGGGTTGGGGATCACCAGGTCCGGGTCGATTTCGCGGGTGCTGCCCAGACCGGTGCATGCCGGGCAGGCCCCGTAAGGGCTGTTAAAGGAGAAGAGGCGCGGGGTAATCTCCGCCAGGGCCACGCCGCATACCGGGCAGGCATAGTTGGCGTTGAAGAGCAGCTCCTGCCCGTCCTCGCACAGCACATAGGCCACCCCGTCCCCGTGCTGGAGGGCCACCTCCAGGGAGTCGGCCAGGCGCTGCCGGGCCTCGGGCCGCACCACCGGCCGGTCCACCACTAGTTCCACGGTATGGCGCCTGTTCTTATCCAGGCTGATTTCCTCGTCCAGGGAGCGGATCTCTCCGTTCACCCGTACGCGCACGAATCCGGCCTTCCGCGCCTCTTCGAAGACCCGCGCGTGCTCCCCTTTCTTGCCCCGCACCACCGGGGCCAAAATCTGCACCCGCGTGCCCTCGGGCAGGGCCAGCAGCCGGTCCACCATCTGCTCCACCGTCAGGCGCGCCACGGCCCGGCCGCACTTCGGACAGTGGGGCCGGCCCACCCTGGCGAAGAGCAGGCGCAGGTAGTCGTAGATCTCGGTTACGGTCCCCACGGTGGACCGGGGGTTGTGGCTGGTGGTCTTCTGGTCGATGGATATGGCCGGCGAGAGCCCCTCGATGGCGTCCACGTCCGGCTTATCCATCTGGCCCAGGAACTGCCGGGCGTAGGCCGAGAGGGACTCCACGTAGCGCCGCTGGCCCTCGGCGTACAGGGTGTCGAAGGCCAGGGAGGATTTGCCGGACCCCGAGAGCCCGGTGATGACCACCAGTTTGTTGCGGGGGATCTCGACGTCGATGTTCTTGAGATTGTGTACCCTGGCACCCCTTACGATAATGCGGTCCAGCATTCCGTTCTCCTTCCGGGAAGCAAACTCCGCTCAGCAACAATCGGCTTTCGGATACAGTACCTTCACCTGCAAACGCACACCACCGACGACGCGAACCGGACGGGCTTCACCACCGGCCTACCGGGCGCGGGCCACCGGGGCCGCGGCACCGCCGGCTTTGCGGCGGGTCCCTCCCCCGGCCGCCTCCAGTTCCACCCGCAGTTCGAAGAGGGCGTCGCGGAGTTCGGCCGCCCGCTCGAATTCCAGCTTGCGTGCCGCCTCCTTCATCTCCTTCTCCAGGCGGGCGATCAGTTGCTGCAGTTCGCGGCGCGAGCGCGGCCTGCGGTCCGGCCGGTAGGTGGTGGTCTCCTCGGCCGCCCTGGTGGCCTCGATGATCTCTCGCACCGGCTTGATTACCGTTCTGGGTTGTATGCCGTGCCGCTCGTTGAACTCCATCTGAAGCCGGCGCCGGCGCTCGGTCTCCTCTATGGCCCGCCGCATGGACCCGGTTACGGTGTCGGCGTACATGATTACCTGTCCGTTGACGTTGCGTGCGGCCCGACCGATGGTCTGGATCAGGGAACGCTCGGAGCGCAGGTAGCCCTCCTTGTCGGCGTCCAGGATGGCCACCAGGCTGACCTCGGGCAGGTCCAGACCCTCCCGCAGGAGGTTGATGCCCACCAGCACGTCGAAGACCCCCAGCCGGAGGTCCCGCAGCAGCACCATGCGGTCCAGGGCGCTGATCTCCGAATGCATGTAGCGGGCCCGCACCCCGGCCTCCTGCAGGAAGTCCGTGAGGTCCTCGGCCATGCGCTTGGTGAGGGTGGTGACCAGCACGCGCTCGCCCCGTTCTACCCGCCGCCGGACCTCGGCCAGCAGGTCGTCGATCTGACCCCGGGTGGGCCGCACCAGCACCTCGGGGTCCACCAGGCCGGTGGGCCGGACGATCTGCTCCA
>DYER01000062.1 GCA_020725605.1 Ammonifex sp.
AGCCGGCCATCACCGCCGCCAGCAGGCCCAGCCGGGCCTCCCGCAGCATCAGCAGCAGAAACTGCAGGCGGTTGGCCCCGAGGGAAAGGATCTGTAACCGCAATTTGGGGTTGAGGGACTGGATGGCGGCCAGGCTGAATCCCGCCACGATGGGGGTGGCGATTATGGCCTGGGCCACCACCATGGCCGCGGGGGTGTAGATGAGCCCCAGCATACCCAGGGGGCCGTAGCGGCTCATCGCCAGCCAGACGGCCAGACCCACCACCACGGGCGGCAGGCCCATGCCGAAATTTACCAGGCTGACCGCGAATCTGCGGCCCGGGAAAGTGCCCAGGGCCAGCCACGCGCCCAAAGGCACTCCGAACAGCACGCTGACCAGCGTGGAGGTGCCCGATACCTGGAGGGTGCGCACCGTGATGTCCAGCACCTCCGGGTCGCATGCGGCCAGCAGCCGTACGGCCTCCCGCAGGCCTTCGCCGATGACGCCCACGGACTACGCCCCCCGTCCCAGTTCTTCCATGGTCTTGCCGGCGTCCGGGAAGAAGAGGGACTGTCCGAATTTATCCTTGCCGAAGTCGCCGATGAGTTTTTGCGTTTCCGGAGCCAGCATGAACTCCACGAAGGCCTCGGCCCCCCTGGCGTTGACCTTGGCGAACCTGGCCGGGTTGACCTGCATGACGTGGTAGATGTTGAGGAGGGAGCGGTCACCCTCCACCATGACGTCCAGGTCGACGTTTTTCTTCTGGGCCAGATAGGTGGCCCGGTCCGTAAGGGTGTAGGCCTTTTTCTCCGAGGCCATCAGCAGGGTGGCCCCCATGCCCTGCCCGGACTGCTGGTACCAGCCGCCGGCCGGGCTGACCCCGGCCTCCTTCCAGATCTCCTGCTCCTTCTTGTGGGTACCCGAATCGTCACCCCGGGACACAAAGAGGGCCCGACGGTCCGCGATCTGCCTGAAGGCCGCCGGCGAGGACTTCAACCCTCTGATTCCCGCCGGGTCCCCGGGTGGCCCCACGATGATGAAGTCGTTATGCATCACGAGCCGGTAATTGATGCCGATGCCGGCGTCCACCAGTTTTTTCTCGGCTTCCGGGGCGTGCACCAGCAGCACGTCGGCCTCGCCCCTTTCACCCATGGCCAGGGCCTGGCCCGTACCCACCGCGATGGTCTTGACACGGTAGCCCGTTTGCCTTTCGAATTCCGGGATCAGCACGTCCAGCAACCCGGTATCCACCGTGCTGGTGGTGGTGGCCAGAACCACGTCCCCCTTGGCCCCGCACCCCGCCCCCAGCAGCGCGAGTACCAGAGCCAGAACCGGCATCAGCTTTCGTACGGCACGCAAAGACTAACACCTCCGTAGGTTATGTTTGTTTGAGCATAACGGCCGCATAAAAATAGGGCCGTAATGCCGCAGACGATTCAGGGGGCCTCCGTATCCCACGGCTCCACCTTCCCCCGCAGTTGGCCGCGCAGTCCATTCGGTTTATTCCTGGCCACCGTATCGCGTAGCTCCACGTCCCCCTCGAACGTCCGCCTGAATAACTTCTGCATTGCTTCCTCCACTTCCTCCCGCCACCGCCGGTATTGCGCCATCAGCCTCTCCGCCTCGGGGGTCAGGCTCATACCGCCGCCCCCGCTGCCTCCCCGCCGGGCACGCACCAGCGGCATACCCCATACGCTTTCGAACCGCCGGACCCGGCCCCAGGCCGCCCGGTAGGACATGCCCATGGCCGCCGCGGCCCCGGCCAGAGAGCCATGCAAAGCCACGCCGTCAAGCAGGCCCAGCAGTCCCGCCCCGAAAACCACCCCGTCCTTTTCGACCCAGAGCTTGCAACGCGGCACCGGCCCGTCCGCCGCCATCCTATCCCGGCTCCCCCCGCCCGGAGTCCGCTTCCGGGGCCGGTTCAACGCCCTGAACCTCCAGAGGGGCGCCGCAAAAGGCGCAGTAACCCACCCGGCATTCCTCGTCGAACTCCACGCCGCAGGCGCGGCATTCGTGCACCACGGCCACCACGGCGCCGCAGCTCCCGCAGGGATAGCCCGGCGTCTCGGCCCCGCAGTAAAAACATACCATTGCCATCACTCCCGCCTCCGCGCCGCAGCCGCCTACCCGCAGGCCGCGGCACATACCCGGGTGCCCGGCACCCGACCCATGCGGACCCCGTCCCGGCGCGCCACAGGCCAAGACAAGCAGGCCCCACGCCCGCGCTCCCGCCGCAAAGCGACCCGCTCCCGGTCGGCACACGCGGCCCGCGGCCTACTGGGGCAGCAGGTCCGTACGCAGGCTCGTGGCCTCGCGCAGGTAAACGTGGCGCAACTCCCGCTGGCTCTTGGTCGTGTTGACATGCACCAGCACCCGGATGCAACGGTCGAGCCGGCCCGGAACGTCGATCTCGGTGGCGCAGAGCAGGGGTACGTACTGCCAGCCGATCTCCCGGGCCGCCGTGGCCGGAAACTCGGCGTTTAGATCTCTGGTTACGGTGAAAAAGGCGCTGGCGATGTCCTCCACGCGCAGGTCGTTCTCACGCACGATGGCCTCCAGCAGTTCTTTCGTTGCCGCCAGAATATCTTCGGGAGTGTTCCGTTCTACCGTAATCGCCCCGCGAATACCTCGCACAAAAGCCATTCTGCCGTCCTCCCGCCGCTTCAAACCGACGCCACCGCCCGGTGCCCCAGGCCGATGGCCACCTCGTCAAGGTGTAACAGGCCCACGCCGAAGAACACGGCCACGCTCACGTGGTCACCCTCCCGGGCCACGCCGATCTTGCCCCCGATGTTAAGGCCGATGGCCTTGGGCATGACCTGCGTCAGGGCCTCCCGGGTGGCGCCCGCCACCGCCCCCTCTTCGGCGTGCACCTCGCGGATAACCCCCTCCCGCTTGGCGGCCACCACGGCCCGTTCTACGATCTTGTTGACCGAGGAAATGAAGTCCCCGCCGTAGTCCACAGCCGCGGTTTTCACCCCCTCGCGGGCGAACCGCGCCTTGTACTCCCTCTCCTGCTCGCGGGAATCCGTAAGGGCCATCTCAATGGCCGCCCGGGCCACCTTCCTGCTTCCGTACAGGGCCATGGCCGTCCCGTCCCCCCGCAACTACCATTACCGCACGATAAGCACTGGACACGGTGCCTGGTGCGCCACTTTGTTGCTTACACTCCCCAGTAGCAGGCCCTCACTTTGCAAGACGGCGTTCCAGCCAGGTCCTGTAGTTTTTCAATTCTTCATTGATGCGAAAAAGCAACCGCTCCACGTCGTAACGCGTCAGCAGCAGGTTGGGGGGCTCGAGGATTTCCACCTTCCGGAAATCCTCCCGCACCACAAAGCGTATTAAGTCTTCCAGACTGTCCGCAGTAAGGTGCAGAATCACGGGCGCGTAGGCCACCTCGGTATTGCTGCTGTCGTCCCGGACGCTGTAGGCCTCGACGTTCAGATCGATGTCCTCGATGCGGATACCCTGGATGGGGATGTTGCGGAAAACGGCTACCTGCTGTTCCCGGGCCTCTTCGGCGACCTTCTCGCTCGATTTGCCGCCGAAAAAGAAACGCCCCGGCCTGGCCGTACCCTTGAAATCGAGGCGCACCCGAACCCGCAAAACCCCGTTGGCCGGCCCCTCGGCGTCCTGATATCGCACCAAGAGGACTCCCCCTTCCCTACCCTTGTCCTAAATATTCTCTGGCCGAAGGAGGAAATCCTCCCGGAAGCCCGCCGTGCCGCAACCTAAAGGTCCGGTTCGGGGCGATCACGTCGGCCGCGCAGCCCGGCCCGCCGCAGGGCCGCCACTTCGCCCGATGTAAGCTCCCGCCAGCGGCCGGAGGGCAGGTCCCCGAGGCTTAGAGGCCCCAAGCCCACCCGAACCAGGCGCCGCACCGGATGTCCCACGGCCGCGCACATGCGGCGTATTTGCCGCTTGCGGCCCTCGTAGAGTGTCATCTCCAGGACGGCCCCGCCCCGACCGGCCCGTACCATCCGTACGCGTGCCGGGGCCGTAGGTCCGTCCTCCAGCTCCACGCCACGTGCCAGGCGGCCCAATACGGCCCGGGTTGGTACGCCGGCCACCCAAACGCGGTAGGTCTTGGGTACGTGATACCGGGGATGCGTGAGTAACAAACTCAGTTCACCGTCGTTGGTCAACAACAGCAAACCCTCGCTTTCGGCGTCCAGCCGTCCCACCGGGTAGAGGCGTCCCATGCGCGGCACAAGGTCGAGCACCGTGGGCCGTCCCTGGGGGTCCGAGACCGTGCTCACGTAACCGGGCGGCTTGTTGAGCATCAGGTACACCTTGGGCTCTGGCCGCACGGGTCTTCCGTCCACGGTCACGCGGTCCCGCTCCGGGTCCACGTCGAAGGCCGGAGTGGTCACCACCACCCCGTTGACGGCTACCCGGCCGGCGGCGATCACGGCTTCGGCCCGCCGCCGGGAGGCCACACCGGACCGGGCCAGGTACCTGGCCAGGCGCTCGCGCAATCCCGTCGCCCCCGTAGCGTAGAATCGTCGCGATCCAGGATAGATCGCCCGGACGACGGTGTCAACGTAGCGGGGTCCCGAAAGCTGCGGCAAAAAATGCGGGGAAGGTGGCAGGCAGGGCACCGTACGGGCTTTCGCCGGATAGCCGCGGGAACCACCCGCCTGAGAGCATACCATACGGGCGGGGAATCGCGGCACGGCACCCGGACCCCGGCAGGATTCCACGGGCGGAGGACGTCCGCGCTTACGGGCCGGTCCCGTAAACCTTCCCCACCACCACCACCGAGGCCACCAGGGTCACGAAATCGGCCAGCAGTCCGGAGACGATCGCGTAACGATACCGCCTGATGCCCACCGAGCCGAAGTAAACTGCCAGGACATAAAACGTCGTGTCACTGGCTCCTTGCATGGTAGAAACCAGATGACCGATGAAACTGTCCGGACCGTGGGTTTTCATCAGTTCGGCCGCCACGCCCAAGGCCGCGCCGCCGGAGAGGGGCCGCAGGATGGCGTGGGGTAGCACCTCCACCGGGAACCCCAGGCGGGCCAGGCCCGGGCCCAAAAACTGACCCATGACCTCCATGGCCCCGGACTGGCGGAAGACACTGATGGCCACCAGCATGGCCACCAGGTAAGGAATAAGCTTTATGGCCAGGGCAAAGCCCTGTTCCGCCCCCTCCACAAAGGCCTCGAAGACCTTTACACCGCGGGCGGCCGCTACGACGGGAACGATTAGAATAAAAAGGGGAATGGCCCAGCGGGAGATTTCGCTGACGACCTCGTACACGGCACGGCCTCCTGTTCCCGGATAATCGGCGGCCGGATCGGCGCCCTAACGGTGCCCGTACACGCGGCGCAAGATCCGATCCGCCACGACGGCCGAGAGCATGCCGCAGGCCGTAGCACAGATGGTGGTTCCCACCACGGCCGTGGGGTCCTGGGAACCGTAAATGGCACGCAACCCCACTACGGTGGACGGCACCAGGGTGAGGCACGAGGTATTGAGGGCCAGGAAGGTGCACATGGCCGGCGAGGCCAGATCCGGGGTTGGGTTCAGTTTCTGCAGCTCCCGCATGGCCACCAGACCCATGGGGGTGGCCGCATTACCCAAACCCAGCATGTTGGCGCTGAGGTTCATGACTATGGCCCCGATGGCGGGGTGGTTCCGCGGTACGTCGGGAAAGAGCCAGGCTGTCAACGGACGCACCAGGCGGGCCAGTACCCGCACCAGTCCTGCGGCCTCGGCCAGGCGCATGATACCCAGCCAGAAGGAAATGATGCCGATCAGGCTCAGGGCCGTCTTGACTCCCAACTGGGCGCCGTCCAGGGCCGCCTTTGTTACCACCTCCACCTGCCCCCGGAGGCCGGCCACCACCGCCCCGCAGAGGATCAAGGCCAGCCAGACGTAGTTCACCATACAATCTCCCCCCCGGCTACCTTATGAGGCGCAGGCGGCCCTTAGAACCGCGGGCCGGCGGTTCTAAGGGCACAAAACCCTACGGTCCCCCGGGGTCGCCGGGCCGCGGCCCGCGCCCCGGCGGACCCCCCCACGGTCCCGCCCGGGGGTCGTTATCCGGTGGTCTTAAGGAGCCCGCGCCGGAAAACGTCCTCCAGTCCGGCCTCCGCCACCCGGGCCCGTACGACCGACGGGTCCGTGGTGTACAGCCCCAGCCGGCACATGCGCTCGAAGTAGAGGGCCCCCGAGAAGGTATATTTCCTTTCTAGCCCCCCCGGCCGCGTCATTTCCCGGTGCATGAAGGCGATGATATCGCCCACCGCCAGGCTCGCCGGCAGGACGAGCGGTTCTTGGCCGGCCAGCAGCCGCACGGCGTTGTGGCCGGCCAGCAAACCGGTGGCAATGGCCTCGGTATGCCCCACCAGGGGGCCGGTTTTCTCGCCGGCGCAGAACAGATTTGCAACCCCCCGCACCCGCAAGCTATCGTCACAGGGCGCGATGGCCATGAACCGCACCGAGTTGCCCCGGCCGCCGGAATAAGGGTCCGCGTAACGGGCTTCGGCAAACCCCGGCAACGTGCGCAAATGCTCAAGGGGGAAGAAGGAGGTCATGAGCTTCGCGTGGCCCGTATCCAGCAGGATGAGGTTGGCGGCGTAATCGGGCAGGGCGTACTGCTGGCAGGCCTTGCGGGGGAGCATCTCGTTCTTCTGCAGTTCCGGGGGCAGCGGAATGACCACCACGCCTTCGCGTTCCAGCTGAGTAACCAGCTCCGGGGCCAGGGAATTCTTGTCCAGCTTACAGGACCCGCTCATGGCCTCGAAGTGGGGAAAGCCTTCTCCGGCCTGAAGTTCCGCCACGCCGGCGGCGGCCGTCAGGCTTACCCGCGGACCGAAGCTCGGGCACCGCAGCACGCACATGGCGCACCCCGTGCCGTAGCGGGCGCAGTTTTGCACCGGCCCGGCGGTACCGGTGGCGTCCACGAAGGCGTCTCCTTTAATTTCCGTGCCCCGGGCCGCCACCGCGGCCGTCAACATGTCTCCGGTACGTGCGACCCCGACTATTCTCGTCTGCAGCAGCAGTCGGACCCCGGCCTCCCTTAAAAAGCGTCTGACCAGCGGCTCAATCCGTGTGACGTCGTAGAGCAGGGCGTGGCGGTGGCCCGGAAAATCCAGGTTACGGTGCCGGGCCACCGATTCGATGACGCCGAAGAACTCGCGGCCGCCCAGCGCAATGATCTCCTCCGCCGCGGTGAAACGACCGTTGTTACGCATAATTCCGCCGACAAGGCCGGTCCCTAAGAGCATATCGGTCTTTTCGATCAGGGTTACTTCGGCCCCGGCCTCTCGGGCGGCCCAGGCCGCGGCGCAGCCCGCCCAGCCGCCGCCGACCACCACCACGTGCATTTCCCTCGCCTCCGACCGGCATATCGGGGTCCTTCCGGTAAACGGCCCTTTACAGTTTATGCCGGAACCCTATTGTCTGCCGCGGCCGTGCATGCGTGAACAAGGTAAGGCCGTCCGGAAAAAACCGGTGCCGCTCGCCGGTCGAGGGCACCGGTTGACGCCGCGGGGGGCGGAGGCCGCAACTCAGGGTCGGCCCACCGCCAGTCCCGCCAGCACTTCTACCAGGAGGCTAAGCAGCGTGCCCGGCCTTTCCACCGCAGGGGGCACGGCCCGGTCCCGCTCCCGCAGACGCAAGAAGAGTTCAACCAGCACCGGGTCGAACTGCCGGCCGGCACCCCGTCGCAGCTCACGCAGGGGCCTCATCCGGCGCCATAGGCTCCCGGTAAGGCCGGGCCGAGGTCATGGCGTCGAAGGCGTCCGCCACCCGGATCAGCCTGGCGGCCAGGGGTATTTCTTCGCCCCGCAGGCCGTCGGGATAGCCGCCGCCGTCAGTCCTCGTGGTGATGACGGATGGCCACCAGCATCCCCGGAGGGAAGCCCGCCGGCTGGAGGATCATCACCCCCTAAATGAAAGCCCATTAAACACAAAACCGGGCGCACCGGGCGCCCGGCCTACCGTTGTTCGCTTCGGCTCCGGTGTCAGGTTCGGTAACCTCGCTCTTCCAGGGCCTTAAGGAAGGTCTCGACCACCGCCGGGTCGAACTGGCTTCCCGCCCCGGGCCAATGGCGGCCAGAGGCCGACCCACCAGGTCCCTGCACGTACCCCCGTCATCTCCTCGAAGGCCCGGTTGACCGCCACCACCCGGCCGCGCCGGTCCGCCACCACAATGGCGTTGACGGTGGTGAGCAGAATCAGCTCGCTGACCAGAAGGGCACGCCCCACCACCGCCGCCCCGGCCGCCACCGCCCCCAGGGCGAGCAGGCCCGTCACCGTTACCCCGAGGGCAAAGCGGCCGACAACCAGTCCGAGCTGGACCACCGCCGCCGCCACGTCGTCCCCCAGACGGCGCCGCTGGAAGGCCGCGAACTCGTCGGCCGCGGTCAGCAGTTGCTCCCGCGCCGCGTCATCGCGTGCGCCGAATTGCCAACCGGGCCCGGCAACCGGCGACGTCCTGCAGCAGTTCCCGCCCCCGGGCGGTCCGCACCGTGCCCCGCAAGGCCACCAGGGCCTCGTCAAGGGCCGCGGCGGCTTCCTGCCAGCGCCCGCGGTGCTCCTCGCCGCCCGAGGTGAACCACCGCTGCTCTGCCAGCGCCATCTCCCGGGCCCGGGAGGCAACATCAAAGGCCAACCCGATCTTCTCCAGTCGCTCGGTAAACACGGCGGGCAACGCCACGTTAAGGGTCCTGTAACCCCACCAGGAAAAACCTGCGGTCAGGGCGGCACCGACCGCGCTCAGCGCCACCAGCAGTACAAGCCACCGCAGGGGGTCTAGCCAGCCCACGGGTTGTTCCCTCCCGGTAGGGGCCTCAGTCGACCTTGAAGCGACCGGCCAGTTCTTCCAGTTCGGCGCCCAGCCGGCCCACATTTTCGGCCGCCGCGGCCACCTCTTCCATGGCCGCGCTCTGCTGCTGGGCCGTGGCCGCCACGCTCTGCACCGCGCCGGCCACCTCCCCGGCGGCCCCGGCCACCGCCCTCACGCGCTCCGTAAGCCGGGTCACCCGGTCCTCGATGGCGGCGAAGGAGGCCCTGACCCGTTCTACCAGTGCAGTTCCCTCGGCCACCTGCCGGCGGCTGTCCTCCACCGCCGCGACCGTCTTGTCCACCTCGCTCCGGATGGCCCCCACCAGGTCGTAGATGGCCCGGGCGCTCTCGGCGGACCGCGCCGCCAGCTTGCGTACCTCCTCGGCCACCACGGCGAAGCCACGACCGTGCTCTCCGGCCCGGGCCGCCTCGATGGCCGCGTTGAGGGCCAGCAGGTTGGTCTGGTCCGTGATCTCGGTGATCAGGTCCAGGATGCGGGTGATCTCCTGGGACCGCTGCCTCAGACCCTCCATCAGGCCCGCCACGTGGCCGGCGGTCCCGGAAATGGCCTCTATCTGCCGGCTCACCTCTTCCAGGTCCCGGCGTCCGGCCAGGCTCGCGGCCGCGGCCTCGTCTGCCGCCCCGGCGGCCGCCTGCACATCACCGCTCACCTGGTCAACGGTGGCCGCCACCTGGTTGATGGTCGAGGCCGTTTCGGTGGCGCCGGCGGCGGTCTGCTGGGCGTTGAGGGTGAGCTGGTGGGCCGAGCCGGCCAGGACCCGGGAGCGTTCCTTCAGCTTGCGTACCAGATCCTTTAGCACCTCCACCACGTCGTTGAAGGCAATGGCCAGCAGCCGCAGTTCGTCCCTGGTGGGCGTGGCCACCTCCCCGTGGGTCAGGTCGCCGCCGGCCACGGTCTCGGCCTCCCGTACCATGTTCCGCATCGGCCGGGAAACGCGGTGGGCCACCAGGAAGGCCGTCAGCGCCAGGACCCCGAGGTACAGTCCTCCCGCGGCGGCCGTTCTGGCCTGGCGGGCCGCCACGTCGCGGGCCGTCTTTTCCATGGAGTAGCCCACGCGAAAGGCCCCCCAGTGGCGTCCCCGGACGTAGATGGGGCTGGACACGTCCCACATGACCTCGCCCGTATCGCGCCGGTACTCCTGCAGGAGATAGGGCTGGGTGTTCTGGGCCGCCCGCAGCCCCACCTCGTCGTTGAAGATGCGCTTGGTGCGGTCGGTCAGCTTATCCCCCTGCGAGAACCTGGTGTTGTGGGTGGGCAGGTAGCCGTTCACGTCCACGGCCACGGCGAAGACCACGTGCTCGTCCTCGAGATAGCCGTCCAGCACCCGCCGCAGGTGGGCGTCGGTGTAGGTGTCGTAGGCGGTGTGGTACTTGGGCGGGTCCGTACCCGGAATGAGGCGGTAATTGGTGTCGAACAACTGGTCCAGGGTCAGGTCACCCCGCGTTACGGCATCCTCCAGCAACTGTGCCACGGCCTCGGCCCCGGACCGGGCCAGGATGCGGGCCTTTTCCAGGTGCTGCTGCCGCACGCTCCGGGCATCCAGCATGAGACTGTAAATGAGGACGAGCGCGAATACCGGCACCAGAGCGGCGAGCAGCAAGGCGGTCAGGCGGAAGCGCATGGTGTGGTACGGGGGTAGCCGGTGGTGTACCTCCTCGTAGACGATACACTGCCGGCAATTCCAGATCTTTTCTCCCACCGTGCCCTGTACCTCACCGTGGCAGAGGGTGCCGGTGACGGTCCAGCAGCGTCGCCCCGCCTGCTGCAGGTAGGCGGGACACTTGGTGTACCTCTCCGGCGGACACTTAAGGTATTCCCAGCATTGTTTGCGCCGCGCCTTGAATTGCCACCCCGGCAAAGAAATCACCCCCGTCTGTAAGCAATCCCTTCCACCGTCCTGCGGTCCCACCCCCGCGTTTAAAGTATCGAAAATTGGTTATTTGTTTTTCGACACGTCAAAGGCCATCTCCTGCCAATTTTATCATCTACTATTCCGAATGCCGGGCTGACTTCGTCCCGCAGGCATAATCACTCACTTAAGCGCGGACCCCCAGGTTAAAATGTTCTCTGGAGAGCAGCACCCGAAATAAGGTGCGTCCTTGGGGAAGGGAGGTGCAAGGGATGGGTTGCATTCCGGAGGCGTTGAGGGCGCGTCGCGGGAGGTGCACCTACGAAGTTATAAGAGGATGCCCATCATCGAGGAGGAGCGCATCAGGGGTGCGCCGGACCTGGTGGTGGAGATCCTCTTCCCCAGCACCGGTTACTATGACCTGCGCATCAAGTACCGGGTCTACGAAAAAATGTGGAGAGTATCTTCTAGGCCTCAGCAGAACGCCACCCGGCACCCGTAGCGGTGCTCGAGGCGCGCCAGGCGTTCCGGCAGGCCGCGCAGGTATCCCCGGCGGTCCGCCAGGTAGCGCTCGAGATGACCCGTGGCCCAGCGCAGTTGCCGGGCGTAGGCTTCCCGCAGGCGCTCCACTGCCGCCGGGTAGGGATTGAGGGCGTCGACCAGGATTTCCCTGACGCCGGCGCTCCGCAGTACCGCCACGAGTTCCTCGAGCGCGCCGGGCGCGTCCGTAAGGCCGGGCAACAGCGGCGCCACGAAGGCCCACACCGGCACCCCGGCGGCCCGCAGGCGCGCCGCGGCCCGGATGCGCGCCCAGGGCGGAGAGGCCCCCGGCTCCAGTACGGCCGCCACGTCGTCCCGCACCGTGGTGACCGTAAACCCCACGGAGGAGTGCCGGAGACGCCGCCAGAGGTCTGCGTCCCGTACCACCAGTTCCGACTTGGTGAGCACGTCCACCTCGGCCCCCGGCCACACCTCGATCAGGGCCTCCAGGCACGCCCTCGTAAGAGCATACTCCGCCTCCGCGGGCTGGTAGGCGTCGGTCACGGTGCCCAGCAGGATCCGGCCCGCAGGGTCCCCCTTGCGGCCCAGTTGCCGTCGCAGGACCTCCGCGAAGTTCACCTTGGCGGCCACGAACTCGCCCCACCGCGCCGGGTGGCCGGAAAAGCGAAGCGTCGTGTCCGCATAGCAGTACCGGCACCCGTGGGCGCAGCCGAGGTACGGGTTGAGGCAGTAGCGGTAGCCCGGGATGCGGGTCCTGTTGAGGGCCGTTTTGCAGAAGATTTCGCCAACCTTCACGGGGCGGAACGACCCTGCCTTTCGTGGCGGTGGAAATAGGCGCGCCCTGCTCCGGGACGCGCACGAAACAGAGCGGGCCCCCGCCCCGCGGCAAGGGCCCGCTACCAGTTCCGACTTCACCGCAGCGGCAACAGGGGCACGATGAGCAGGGCCACCACGTTGGCCACCTTGATCATGGGGTTGATGGCCGGGC
>DYER01000063.1 GCA_020725605.1 Ammonifex sp.
GGAAAAGGTCTGTGCCGAGGGCAAGAAGGTCCTCGGGCTGGCGTGAGCCCGGCCGGCGCAGGGGCGACCCGCAAACCTATGTGCCGCAATGCCCGGGGGCCCGCGGTGCAGGCATATGCTTCCTTCCCGGGAGCCGTGCCCTTGGGGAAGGCGCCCGGGCCCCTTTTCCGGAGCATCTTGAAAAAACTTATACAGAGTGCCCATTGGCAAATTCCGCCCGTGCGGCTATCTCGTGCATGGAAACGTTGTGGTAGCCTTTTTGCGAGAACAATTCCAGCGCGGCTCGGAGAATTTCCGTCCGCGCTGGAGCTGTTCGTGTCGGTCGGCCCTCAGACGCCCACGGGACGGGCCGCCGGTTCCCAACCGTTAACCGGCGTTTCCCTGTCCTTATCGGCCGCGTGGGCCTGGCAGCCCCTCAGAAAGATACCCTTCAGGGTGTGGGCCACCTCGTCAAACCGCGAGCGCCCCTGGAACAGCACCCAGTTGAGGGCCGTCACGGCCACCGCCCCGAACAGGGCCACGGCTGCCGACTCCACTTCGATGTCGCGCCGGATCACCCCCGCGGCCTGGCCCCTCTCCAGCACGTTGCGAATGGCCCTGATGGGGCCGGTCCGGAGGCGCTCCACCTGTTTTTCCCATCTGTGGCCGAGGCCCCAGACCTCGCTGAGCAGCAGGCGGCAATAGTCCCTGTGTTCGTCGAAGAAACTGAAGTGGGCCGTAATGACGGCCTGGAGCTGGGCTATGACCTCGTCTCGGCGGGCCAGTTCCCGATTGATGACCTTTTCCAGCCGTTCGATCCCTTCTTCTATCAGGGCCACGAACAGCCCCTTCTTGCTCCGGTAGTTATAGTAAATCGTACCCTTTGCGACACCCGCCCGCTGCGCCACCTCGTCGATCGAGGTGTTGGCGAAGCCCTTTTCCGAGAACACCTGCACGGCCGCCTCAAAGATGGGCAATCCTCTGCGTGGTGCTGCCTTCATTCTGTCGCCCCTCCTGTCGCCCCTCCTGCCTTTTGCCGGCCAAGGTTCGCTGCACAAAGAGTAGCACAACCACTCCCGGCGCCGCAAGCAACGCAAAAAGGGTGGCCACCGCGGGGGCGTCGCCCGGGGAATCGGCCAGGGCGGTGAGCCGGATGCGGTCGGCGACGATGGCGGTCAACTGCGTTTGTAGCGGTCAGCAGCACCAGCCAGGGATGGCCGTGGAACCGCCCGCCCTCACCTGGGTGCAAAGGAATCCTCTTCCGCACGGTCCATACTCCGCAGTACGGCTCTAAAAGGCGCAAGAAGCCGGTCGACATAAACCATGTCGCCCGGTCCGTTGAGGCGGTAATAGGCTACGCCGCCCAGTGCGATACCCACCCCGGCCATGACGGCCAACAGCGGCACGGCGCGGAAGAGGGCCGCCAGGCACAGGACCAGAAAACAACCAGGGCCAGTTTTTCCACGTAGGGCCGGCGGCTGTAAAACAGCGTATACTCTTTCCCCGGCACCGGCACCCGGCATTGTGTCAGGTAGCTCCCCTCCGCCGTGTAACCCGCCACATAGATGGCCACCCGCTGGGCATAGACCAGGGCGCACGCCAGGGCGCCCGGCCACATACCGGCCACGGCCGCGAACCCGAGGGCAAATCTGATCACCGCCCCCCAGGCCGCCACGGCGGCATTGGCAAGGGGGACCCTTTTGGCCGCCAGGTCGTAGACCAGCTGTACGGCCAGTAACAGGCCGGCCACGGGCACCGCCGCCGGCCAGGCGTAACCCAGCAGCGCCAGGCCTGCGGCCGCGCGCAAAGCGCAAAGCCATGGTAACCGGGACGCAGGCAACCGCCCCGCGGCGGCGAGCCGCACGCCCTTGCGCGGGTGCCGGCGGTCGCTTCCACAATCGCGCCAGTCGTTCAGCCAGTACTTGGCCTGGTTGAGCAGGAGTTCCACGGCCACCCAGGCTATGGCCAGGCGCTCCGCCGGCCAGGCTCCGCCCAGCACCGCGCCGTAGGCCACCCCGCCCCAGAAGTACAGGGAACCGCCCAGCACGGCACCCGGCCTCGGCAGGAGCAGGTAGGAGAGCACGGCCCTATTGAGGCCCGCCAAGATCAACCACCTTCACTCTCACCCCTTAATTATCCGGCCGTTGCTCTTCAGCGGGTCACGGCCGGCCGTGCGCGCGGGCCTCCGGAACCGCCGGCTCGGAGCACCGGCACGCCCGCCAGAGATTGTCGGCCACAGCGGCCCCTCCTTCAGGGCCGCCACCCTGGCCAACCTGAGAAGCCTGGGCAAATTGGCGGTCGGGTTGCTCGCCGCATACGAGAGGGCCAACCTCAGTATGCTCCGTGCGGCCGAATTTTTCGGGTTGGGGATGCGTCGCGTCACGGCCGAGACCCCCCTGGTATAGTCAGTACTGTATTTAGACTTACCAGTACAAAATTATAACCTACAAGTTCGGATGCGTCAAGGATCGTTGTTGAGCTAGGCGCCCTTGGTCTGCGAATGCGCCTGGCGGTGGCGGGCCGCGGTGGCATACGGCCGCATGCGGTCAAATAGTTATTCTTTTGGTAGAGACTCTCCCCGGGAGCGTGTGCTGGTGGCCGGAATTGTGCTGGCGGCTTTGTCGGCGGTGGCCCACGGGTGGGTGGCGATTTTCGTATCCTACGCCTACGCCGCCGGGGTGAACACCGTCACCGCCCTGGCGCTGCGCTTCGGCCTGGCCGCACTGCTCTTTATCTGCCTCGTCCTGTGGAACGGTACCTGGGCCGTGCGCCTGCGGTACGTGGCGGCCCTCCTGCTGCTCGGAGCGGTGGGTTATGCCGGTGTGGCCGGCCTTTACTTTTACGCCCTCAAACTCCTACCGGTGTCCCTGGCCGTACTGTCCTTTTATGCTTATCCTGCCATGGTATGTTTGCTGGCGGCGGCAGTGGGCCAGGAAAACCTCACCTGTGCCAAGCTCAAAGCTCTAACGGCCGCCATCGCAGGGCTGGTTCTGGTGGTCGGGCCCGGGCTGAAACACCAGGGAGAGTGGCGTGGTGTCGTCGCGGCCCTTGTGGCGGCACTGCTTTACTCCGTTTACCTCCTAATGGGCACCCGGCTGGTTGGTTCCGTGCCCCCCGAGGTGGCGGCGGCGGGGGTCTGTACGGGTGCCGCCCTTTCCTCGCTCTTCGCAGGGCTGGGAACCGGCAGTCTCGATCTGAGCTTTTCCCCCACCGGCTGGCTGGCCATCCTCGGCGTGGCCGTGGTGGGTACTTTTTTGGCGGTGGCATGCCTGTTCGCCGCTTTGCGGCGTATCGGCGCATCCCATACGGCCATTATAGGCAGCCTGGAGCCGACGGTCGCCGTGGTACTGGCCGGCCTCTTGCTTGGTGATCACTTGACCTGGTGGCAAGTGGTGGGTTTCTGGGGCATCCTCTGGGGTACCGGGGTACTGGCCCTTCATGGTAGTGGCAATTAATACCACACGAGTTATCGCCTTTCCGATTTCCTGCATAGATTATCACGGGGGGATGGTGGTGGCGTGGCGGGACTTGCGGCACCGTGTCAGGCAACGCATGGCCGACTTCCTCGAGCTGCCGCGGGAGGTCGTGCTGGACCTTCCCAAGATTGTGGTCGTGGGCGATGTCCAGGTGCTCATAGAGAACCACCGCGGGATCGTGGCCTACGGACCGGACCAAGTACGGGTCAGCGTGGGCGAGCGTGAAGTGACCGTGCACGGTCGGGAACTTGTTCTGCGCCACGTCCGCAGCGAGGAGCTGCTGGTGGAGGGGCGTATCACGGGTCTCTCTTTTCGCTAGGCCGTGGACGAGGGGGGTCGGCATGTTCCGCCTCACGAGTTACCTGCGCGGCTTTGTAAGCCTCGTACTCGAGGGCGAGGCCCTGGAGAAGTTTCTTAACATGGCGGCCAGCAGGGGCATCCCCTTCTGGAACCTCCGCCGCCTCAACCGACGGCGGGCCGCGGTGCACGTCCCGCTGCAGGCGGTCTGGCCCCTGCGGCACATCGCGCGCCGTACGCGTACCCGTTTTCGCATCCAGAAAAGGACCGGCCTGCCCTTCCTGTTACTCCGCCTTCGCCGGCGCAGGATGCTGGCCGGGGGGGCGTTCCTCTTCGTAATAGTGGTGTACTTGCTCTCTTCCTTTGTCTGGTCCGTTGAAGTGGTCGGTCACCAGGCCCTAGACCCGCAGGAAATTCTGGCGGCGGCCCGGGAGGCCGGCCTGAGACCCGGGGCCTGCAGGTGGCGGCTCGGCGCTGCGGAAATCGAGGGTCGGATTGCGGACCGTGTCCCGGCGGTGGCCTGGGTGGGTGTGCATTTTAAGGGGACCCGGGCTATAATTGAAGTGGCGGAGAGAAAGTTCCCGGCCCCCGCGGACGTGCGGCCCTGCCACATTGTGTCCACCAAGTCCGGACTCATAAAGGAAGTCCTCGTTCTACGGGGCACACCCCGGGTGGCCGAGGGGGACGTGGTGGAACCCGGTCAGGTGCTCATTTCGGGCGAAGTGCCGGTTGCGGTACCGGCACCCGATGCCGGAACCGAGCGGCCGCCTCCCCCCGGAGAGTTGCGCCGGGTACACGCCGCGGGTCTGGTGCGGGCCAGGGTCTGGTACAAAGGATACGCCGAGGTACCCCTGGTGGAGGAGGGGGAGCGGCCCTCGGGACGTTCGGCCCTCGTGATGGGCCTCCGTATCGGAAACAGGGAGTTTGCACTGGCAGGTAAAAGAAACCCTGGTTACTTACGGTATTACGAGGAAAAACTAGTTAAGCGGCTGCCGGCCTGGAGGAATCTCGGCGTGCCCGTCGAATTGCACATTATACGCCGGCACGAGTTGGTCCCTTGGCGTATAGAGAGAAGCCCGGCCGAAGCGCGTGAAATGGCCATCCAGAAGGCCCTGGAGGCGGCCCTCTCCGGGGTGCCGGCGCAGGCCAGGATTCTGGAGCAACAGGTCAACGAAATTCCCGCAGGTCACCCGCCCGGCCTGGTGCGGGTGGGGGCCCAGGTGGAAACACTGGAGGACATCGGAACGGAGCAATACTTTTAGAAGGAAGGGGACGTTGCTTGGCACAACACGAAGAAGAGCGCCTTATCTTCGACGATCTGGACGTGATGGCCCGTATCTTCGGCCGGCACGACGAAAACGCGGTGCTGCTGGAGAAGCACCTCGGTGTGCGCCTGGTGGCGCGGGGCGACGGCTTGCTGATTCTGGGGCCGGCGCACCAGGTGGAGCGGGCCCGGGAGGTATTAAGACAGATGGAGGCCCTGTACCGGACCGGCCGGGAGCTCACGCCCCAGGAAATTGGCTACCTGCTCCAGGCCGTGCGGGAGGGCAACGGCCGCCCGGTGGCGGAACTGCTTGAGGATGCCTTTGTGCTCGTAACGGTGAGGGGCAAGCAGGTCCGGCCCAAGACCCTGGGACAGCGGGAATACGTGGAGGCCATGAAGCGCCACGACATCGTGTTCGCCATCGGGCCGGCGGGGACCGGCAAGACCTACCTGGCCGTGGCCATGGCCGTGCGGGCACTGCGGAAAAGGGAAGTGGCCCGCCTCATCCTTACCCGGCCCGCGGTGGAGGCGGGCGAGAAACTCGGCTTCCTGCCGGGCGACCTGCAGGAAAAGGTCAATCCCTACCTGCGCCCTCTATACGACAGCCTCTACGACATACTGGGTTTTGACCAGACCCAGAAGTATATGGATAAGCACATCATCGAGATCGCGCCCCTGGCCTACATGCGCGGCCGTACCCTGGAAGACGCCTTCGTTATCCTGGACGAGGCCCAGAATACCACGCCCGAGCAGATGAAAATGTTCCTGACCCGGCTGGGTTTCAGCTCCAGGGCGGTGATTACCGGCGACGTGACCCAGATCGATTTGCCCCGGGGTCAGACCTCCGGCCTGGTGGACGCCCGTCAGGTGCTATCCCGCATTGAGGGGATTGCGTTCGTGGACCTGACGGAGTCCGACATTGTCAGGCACCCCCTGGTACAGGAGATCGTGCGCGCCTACGAAGAGAGGGCGAGGCAGGAGTGAGCCCCGTGCCCCCGTGGCGCGAACTGTTTCAGCAGATGAGAGCCGGATTATTTCGTTTTCAACGGCAGGGTGCCAACGGACCGGGGCAGGCCTGCCGGCGCCTCCGGGCGTGGTCCGGGGTTCCTCCGTCCCGGACAGGGTTGCGTACCCTGGCCACGGGGATTGCTTTTTTTATCTCCTTGATCCTGTTGCTGGTGGTCGAATTTGCGCCCGAGAAGGTCAACCTGCAGGTTAATCAGGTGTCGCCGGTGACCATCAAAGCGCCGCGCACCGTGGTGTACGAGGATAAGGCCCGTACCGCGGAGGCCAGACGCAAGGCGGCCGAAAAGGTACCCAGGCACTACGACCGTGACGAGCAGGTGGTCATCGGGGTCACCAAGGACATAAGCGAAGCGGTGGCCAGAATACGGGCCGTCCAGGAGGACCCGACGGCGGACCCGACCTCGCGGGTGGCACGCCTGCGTACTTTATTCCCCTATTCCTTACCGGACGCTGTGTGGCAGGAGCTGGCGGTGCCCAACGCGGCGGCACTGCAGGCCCTGGAGACCAGGGTGGTCCGTCTGGTGAGCACCGCGATGGCCGCCGAGCCCGGTGTCACCCAGGAGAACCTGGAGGCCGTTAGGAATCAACTGGTGTCGGAGATGGCCACCCTCGGCCTGCCGCGGGCCTACGAGCTGGTGGGCCAGGAGATGGTGCGGCAGTTCCTGCGGCCCAACGCCTTTTTCAACGCCGAAGAAACCAGGCGCCGCCAGCAGGAGGCCATGGACGCCGTGGCGCCGGTAATGGTGACCATCCGGCAGGGGGACATAATAGTCGGGGAAGGCGAAGTGGTCACCGAAGAACACATGGCCAAGTTGCAGGCCCTGGGCCTGGCCCGCTCCCGGCCACCCCTGGCCGGTGTGGCGGGGACCGCCCTGCTGGTGGCCTTGCTGGGGGCCGCGGTCCTGTTTTACCTGTACCAGCAAAAAAAGGACTTCCCGCACCACGTCAACATCCTGGGTATCGTAACCGTGGCGGTGCTGGTGATCGGGAAAGGGATTACGGCCATCAACATCCCCGCCTGGCCCGAGTTCAGCGCCCTGTTCGGCTACATGGTACCCCTGGCGGCCGCCTCCATGCTGGTGGCCATCTTGCTGGACGCGCGCCTGGCCATCCTGGTCACGGCCGTAATGAGCCTGCTGCTGGGTCTGATGACCGGCAACCAGCTCCGCTTCGGGTTGGTGGGCTTTATAGGCGGTCTCACCGGAATCTACAGCGTCTCGAAGTTGAGCCAGCGCGGGGATCTAACCCGGGCCGGTATCTACGTGGGCGCCGCCTGTACGGCCACCATTTTTACCTTGGGGCTCATCGGGGAGCTGCCCTGGAGTCTGGTTATGTCCTCCAGTCTCATTCTGGGCTTCACCAACGGGCTGCTTTCGGCCGTACTTACCATCGGCACCCTGCCCTACCTCGAGAACGCCTTCCGCATTACCTCGGCCGTCAAATTGCTGGAACTGGCAAACCCGACCAATCCCTTGCTGCGGCGGCTCCTCACCGAGGCGCCGGGCACCTATCACCACAGCATTCTGGTGGGTAACCTCGCGGAGGCCGCGGCGGAGGCCGTGGGCGGGGACCCGTTGCTGGTGCGGGTGGGCGCGTACTACCACGACGTGGGCAAAATCAAGCGGCCCTATTTCTTCGTGGAAAACCAGTTCACCCGCACCAACCCCCACGACAAGATTGCCCCCAGCCTGAGCACACTGATACTTACGTCCCACGTCAAAGACGGCGTGGAACTGGCCCGGGAATACGACCTGCCCCGGGTGGTGCGGGACATCATCGAGCAGCATCACGGCACCAGCCTGGTGAGCTATTTTTACCACAAGGCCCTGGAGAACGAGCGCAAAGAGGCGGTCAGCGAGGAAGAGTTCCGCTACGAGGGGCCCAAACCCCAGAGCAAGGAGGCCGCCATAGTGATGCTGGCGGACGCCGTGGAGGCGGCGGTGCGCTCCCTTCAAAACCCTACGCCGGGGCGGGTCGAGGGGCTGATCCGGCGTATAATTAAAGAAAAACTGCTGGACGGTCAACTGGACGAGAGCGACCTCACGTTGCGGGATCTGGAGTTGATTGCCTGCGCCTTCGGCCGGGTGCTCTCGGGGATCTTCCATACGCGGCCCGAGTATCCGGAGGTGGCGGCCGAGATGGAAAGGAGAAAGGCGAGGTATGCCGGTGGTCGTAAGTAACCTCCAGGAAGCCGTACCTGTGGACGAGGCCCTCACCCGGGTGGTGGCCCGTGTGACGGTTCAAACCTTACAGAGCGAGGGCTACGGCGACGAGGCCGAGGTGAGCGTGGTCTTCATGGACGACGGCGGCATAAGGCGCCTCAACCGCGAGTATCGCGGGGTAGACGAACCCACGGACGTGCTGTCCTTTCCCATGCACGAACGGGACCCCGGGGCGGTGGACGGCGAGGCCCAGTTGCTGCTAGGGGACGTGGTCATTTCCCTGGAGCGGGCCTACCGGCAAGCGCTGGCCTACGGGCACAGCCTGCACCGGGAGGTAGCCTATCTTACGGTACACGGCATCTTACACCTGCTGGGTTACGACCACGATTCGCCGGGCAACCAGCAGACCATGCGCGCCAAGGAAGAGGACGTCCTGGCGAAACTGAATCTGGGTCGATAGGTCATGCCCGAGCGCAAAGCCCTGTGGGTGAGCGTTGGGTACGCGGTGCGGGGCCTGTTCCTCGCTCTGTGCCGGGAGCGGTCCGTACGTCTTCACGCGGTGGCGGCTTTCGGCGCGGTGGCTCTTGCCGCCTGGTGCGGACTGGCGCCGCGGGACTGGCTCTTCGTCTTGCTGGCCATAGCGCTGGTCCTGGCGGCCGAAATGGTGAACACGGCCATCGAAAAAACGTTAGACCTCCACGGCACTGGGTGGTCCCCTCTGGCGGGGGCCGCGAAGGACGTGGCGGCCGGGGCCGTGCTGGTTTGCGCCTTGTACGCCCTGGCGGTGGCTTACGTAATCCTGTGGCCGGCCCTCCTGGCCAAGCTCGGCGGCCAGCCGTAGTACACCACGTAACGCAGGCGGAGGCCGATCGTGTCCTATTCGGTGGAGGAACTTCTGGCGGTGGCCCGGGCCATGCGTGACCGGGCCTACGCGCCCTACTCGGGTTTCCGGGTGGGCGCGGCCCTGATGTGCGCCGACGGCGCGGTCTACGGCGGGTGCAACGTGGAAAACGCCTCCTTCGGGCTCAGTATCTGCGCGGAGCGGGTGGCCGTTTTCCGGGCCGTGGCCGAGGGCCGGCGGAGTTTCGTGGCCCTGGCGGTGACGGGTTCCGGCCCGGACCCGGTCTACCCCTGCGGCGCGTGCCGCCAGGTGCTCCACGAATTTGCCCCGGACCTGACGGTGGTTGTGGCCAACGGTCGGGGGGAATACTGGGAGTGTAAACTGGAAGACCTTTTGCCCCGGGCTTTCAACCGGGAATTTTGCCTCCGGGAATCTATCTGATACCGGTGCCTGTACGCTGGCAAAATTCCCGGTTGTTCAACCGGGATTTTGTCCCCGGGAATCTATCTGATATCGCATGCTACGGGAAGGATGAGGAGCTTTGCGGTCCGGTTTCGCTGGCCTGGTGGGGCGCCCGAACGTGGGTAAGTCCACGTTGCTCAACCGTCTGATCGGGCGCAAGGTGGCCATCATGTCGGAAAAGCCCCAGACCACGCGGCACCGCATCCAGGGGGTGCTGCACCTGGAAGATGCCCAGGTGGTTTTCCTGGATACGCCGGGCATCCACCGTCCCCGCCACCGTCTCGGGGAGCACATGGTGGACCTGGCCCTGCGCACCCTGCGCCAGGCGGACGTGATCCTGTTCCTGGTGGAGGCCGACCGGTTCGGGGCCCCCGGCGACCGTTACGTCCTGGACTACCTGCGCGAGGTAAAGGCCCCCGTCCTGCTCCTCATCAACAAGATCGACCTGATACCCAAGAAGGAATTGCTGCCTCAGATCGACGCCTACCGGCAGCAATTTGACTTCGCGGAAATCGTTCCCGTTTCGGCCCTCAAGGGCGACAATCTGGATTTGCTGCCTGGCCTAATCGTCAAGTACCTGCCCGAGGGGCCGGCGTACTACCCGGCCGACATGATCACGGACCAGCCCGAGCGGCTGCTGGCGGCCGAACTCATCCGGGAGAAGGTGCTGGCCCTGACCAGCGAGGAGGTCCCCCACGCCGTGGCCGTGGTGGTCGAAGAGATGGTACCGCGTTCGCACGAGCTCACCTTCATCCGGGCCACCATCTACGTGGAAAAGGAATCCCAGAAGGGCATCCTCATCGGCCGCGGCGGTCAGATGCTCAAGAACATCGGCCGCCTGGCGCGGGAGGAAATCGAAGTATTGCTGGGCAAGAAGGTTTTCCTGGAACTGTGGGTCAAGGTCAAGGAAGACTGGCGCAACAGGGAAGCGGTTTTACGCAGCTTCGGCTACGGGCCGGAGTGAGTTTCCGCCCTCCGCACCGCCGATTAAGCCCCCTCTACACCGGCCCGCCCCGCCGGCAGGTCCCCTTCTACACCGGTTGGAATACCCCCTAATTTTGGATTCCATCCGTATTGATTAATTGGAAAACACCAGAAGGGGGGTAATGCCTGACAGGGTTACGTGAACGATTGTTGCTTAGACCTCGGAGAGAACGCGGAGAAGGGGGTTTCTGGTGATGCGCAGGGGTACCGTGGCGTTGTTGGTGATGGTGCTGGCCCTTGCAACGGTTACCGGGGTAGCCTCTGCGGCTCCGTGGCAGGGGCACGGGAGTGGCGGGGCGAAGGTCGGCCGGGAGGCGAAGGTCAAGTTGCGCGACCTCCGGGGGCACTGGGCCGAAGAGAGCATGGTGACCCTGAACACGGCCGGCGTGATTCGGGGTTACGAAGACGCAACCTTCCGGCCCGAGGCGGTGATCAAGAAAGAGGAAGCCATTGCCTTGCTGGTCAGGGCCCTGGGATGGCCGGTGGAGGAGGCATCCATACCGCCGGAGGTGCGGCAAGCAAGCCAGGTGGATGCCTGGGCCTGGCCCTATCTGGCCTGCGCCTTGCGGAACGGATTGATTACGGAGAGGGAACTGGCCGGCTTCCTGGGCAACCAGCCGGCGAAACGATACGAGGTGGCCATGTGGTTGGCCAGGGCCCTGGGGTTGCAGGGTGAGTCCGACACCGTGGCGGACTTTACGGACGCTTCGGACATCCCCGCCGAGGCCGCCGGTCTGGTGGGCGCGGTGGCCCGGGAGGGGATAATCGCGGGCTATCCGGACCGGACCTTCCAGCCCCACAAACCCATCAAGCGGGCGGAAATGGCCGCGCTGCTGATGCGGGTCCTTCCCTGGCTGCCTTTACACGATTTCAGGGTGCACTGGGGTACGGTGGTCGAAGTGGCCTACGACGCCACGCCGCCCACCATCACGTTGGTGGAGCGGTGGTGGCCCCGCTTTCCCCATATCATGAAACAGGCGGCCGGGGCGGAGGTGCAGATCTGGCCCCCGCCGCAGCGGAAGACGACCCTGCCGGTGGCGGAAGACGCCCTAATCTACGTAGACGGCCAACGGGCCGAACTCCGGGACGTGCCCCTCGACTCCTGGGCCCTCGTACTGGTGGACCGCGCGGGAGAGGCGGTATTGATCGCGAGCAGACCGGCGGTAGCGCCGGTCCAGGTTATCCGGGGCCAGCTGGAGGCGGTGGCGACCGTGGACGGCTCGACGAGTTTAAGGGTGCGTCTCTGGGACGGGCAGGCGGTCGACGTTGAACTGGCCTCCGACGCCAGGGTTCTCGTGAACGACCGGGCCGCCGCGGTCGACGACCTGGCCCCGGGCATGCGGGTGCGGCTGGAACTTACGGACGAGGTGGCCACCGAGGTGCGGGCCTGGGACGTGCGGGAGGAAGTGCAAGGGGGCATCGCGGCGGTCTACGGCAACGAGTTAAGCATCAGGACCACCGCCAACGTGGAACTACGCTGCCAGATTAGGGAGGACGCCCTCATTTACATTGACGGCGAGGTGGCGACTCGGGAGCAGCTACGGGCGGGAGACCGCGTCCGGGTGGAGTTGGTGAACGGTCTGGCGGTACGCATCCGGGCCTTCCGGGAGCGCGAGCCCGAAGCCGGGTGGCGGTGGAAAGAACGGGAAACTAACCGGATGGAGCTGGAAGGCATCCTGCAAGGGTACACCGGCGGACGGCTGCAGGTGCGCACGCGGGACGGTGCCGTCCATACCCTGCGCCTGGGACCGGGCGCGGAAGCGTATTTCAAGGGCCACGGCAAGGGCAGGGGTAAGTTACGCCCTGGCCAACAGGTGGAACTCGAAGTTGAGGGTGATACCGCGGTCCGGATCGAGGCCGAGGACTAGGACCGGTGCCGGAACGGCCAGGTACGTTCGGACGTAAGACGACGGGGAATTTTGCCAGCCCATCGGTGCCAATAACCGGATAGCCGTCCGAAGGCAAAATTCCCCGTCGGACGACGGGGAATTTTGCCAGTACACCGGAACCGACAACCGGATAGCTTTCCGAAGGCAAAATTCCCCGTCGAAGGGGTGGCCTGGCGGAACCGCATCGCGGTTTCCTCCCTGCCACCCCCTGGCTTCCCTGCACGCTATCTGCAGTGTGTGCTATTTAATAGGCGTAGATCTTCCCGTAGGGTCTTTTCGAAACCGGGAGCAGCTTCTGGAATTTGCCGGCAAGTATCCGGTCCGGGTCCGCCCCGAAGTGGGCCGCGTACTCATCGACGTACCGCCTTACTATTTGCCAGTCGTTCTCGTTCAGATCAAGTACCCCGACTTCCCTGCCGAGCTGGTAGGGCTCCACGCGGCCCCGCAGGTAGATGACGCCGCCGTGCATGCCGGTGCCGATGTAGTGGGCCCGGTGGCGCTCGTTTTCTCCGAGGCCCAGGCCGAGGAGGATCACGATGCCCCCGGCCATGTACTCCCCGAAGAAGTCCTGGGCCGTGCCTCCGATTACCAGCACGGGGACCTTGCCGGTGTACTCCTTCATGTGGATGGCGGTGCGGTAGCCCACGTTGTCCCGGATGAAGATCTTGCCGCCCCGCATGGACATGGCCACGATGTCGCCGGCCCGGCCGTGGACCACGATTTCGCCATCGTCCATGGTGTTGCCCACGCCGTCCTGGGCGTTGCCGTAGACCGTTATTTTGTGCCCGTTCAAGAAGGCCCCCAGGTCGTTGCCCGGATTGGAGTGGACCTCTATTTCCACTCTGGCCGGCAGGTAAAGCCGCGTTCCGATGTACCTCTGTCCGTATATGTTCCTGAGGACGATTTTGCGGGCCCCCTTCAGGGCCGCCTCCCGCACGAGGTCGTTTACCTCCTTGTGCTTCAGGCCCGCGCCGTCTATTTCGGCGGTCTGGCCGTTGAGGTAGAGTCGGGCCAGTAGCTCTCGCACGGGCCTGACCCCGTCCATGAACATGTCGCGCAATCCCAGCCTGGCGCTCGCCGTTGCCATGCCCTCACTCTCCCGCTCCTTTAACTCCCAGCACTTCCAGTTCCCAGTCCTCGAGTCCCACGCCGCGGAGGTGTTCGCGGTTGCCGCGCACGCTCTCGATGGCGTTGATCCCCATGCCGCCCAGCATCTCCTTGATCTCGTGGCTCCAGCCCCGCAGGAGGTTCACGAGCCTCTGGCTCGCAATTTCGGGGTTGATCCTCTTGGACAGGTAGGGGTCCTGGGTGCAGATACCCCAGGCGCACCTGCCGGTGTAGCACTTCTGGCAGAGGGTGCAGCCCATGGCCACCAGGGCCGCGGAGCCGATGTAAACGGCGTCGGCCCCCAGGGCGATGGCTTTCAGCACGTCCGCGCTGCAACGGAATCCGCCGGCCACCAGGATGGAGCACTTGTGGCGGATGCCTTCCTCGCGCAGCCGGCGGTCCACGGCGGCCAGGGCCAGTTCGATGGGGATGCCCACGTTGTCCCGGATGA
>DYER01000064.1 GCA_020725605.1 Ammonifex sp.
GAGCGGGCCGAGGAGGAGGGCCTGGGACGGGACTTCGTGGACAAGATCGCGGACGAGACCGTGGGCACCAGCGCCGACGAGATCCTGCCCTTCCTGGAGGAGAAGGGCCACCCGGCGCTGACCATGGAGCCGCTGGTTTAGGGCCCAACCCCTTATGATTACCGCGGCCCCGCGGGCGGTCGTACCCCCGGGCTCCCTCCTACCGCAAGGCGCTATGCCCCGGGGCCGCGGTCTTTTTTCACCTGACCTGCCGCCTGCCGCGATGTGCCGGCGACGACCGTTGCGAGATCATCATCGAGAAGGGTGACGGTCGGGAGAGGTGAAACGCGGACCATGAATGGCAAAGAAGACGCGGTCACGAAGCGGATCCTTGCCCTGGGGGGCGAGTACACCGCAACGGTGCGGGACCACGCCATCAATCCGCGGAATGTGGGGAGCATCGGCAGGCCGGACGGCTTCGGCGAAGCGACGGGCGTGTGCGGCGACACCATGGCCATCTGGCTCCGGGTGGCGGAGGGGCGGATCGCCGGGGCCACCTTCTGGACCGACGGATGCGGCCCCACCATAGCCTGCGGCAGCATGGTGACCGAGCTGGTCAAGGGGAGGACCGTACGGGAGGCGTGGCAGGTAGACGAGCACGTCCTCTTGCGCGCCCTGGGCGGGCTCCCCGAGGAAAGCGTCCACTGCGCGGCACTGGCCGTCGCCACCCTCAGGCGCGCCCTGGAGGACTACGCGAAACTGCAAAGGGAGCCCTGGAGAAAGGCCTACCGCCAGGCACGCTGAGCGTCAGACCGCTCCGCCCGGGCCGCGGCCACGTTGGCGGCGGCGTATCCCGCCAGCACCACCAACCCCGTCACCACCGCCACCCTGCCGGCCGGGGGCACGCCCGCCGGACCCGCGGCCAGGCCGAAGTTGTGGGCCAGGGCGGCCCCGAGGACCATGCCCAGCACCGCCGCGGCCGCGTCGGAGTTGCCCTCGCCCGCGGCCACCAGCTGCCTTAAGGGGCAGCCCCCCATCAAAACGAACCCCAGCCCGGCCAGGGCCATGCCCAGGAAGTTCCAGAGGGTCTGGGTGTGGGCCACAGGCTGGTTGACGAACCCGGGCCTGAAGAGATCCAGGCTCAGGTTGGCCGCCAGGGCGGCCAGGAATATGGCGCCAAAGCCGCGGAGCAGGTAGGTGTCGCGGAAGAGGATAAAGTCGCGCAGGCCCCCGGCCAGGCAAAGGCGGGTGCGCTGGGCCAGCGCGCCGAGCAGCAGGCCGGCGGCGAGGGACAGCCAGGTGGGGGCGTGCAGGCTCCCCGGGCCCTGCTTGCTGGCAAACAGGAGGGCCGGCTGCAGGAGGGCCAGGGGCAGTAGGACTGTGAAAAGGCCCGGAAAGACGAAGCCGGACGGGCGATCCTGCGGCACGGAGCGGCCCAGAGAGAAGCCCTGGCGCAGGTAAAAGGTGCCCAGTGCCACGCCGGCAATCAATCCGGCCAGACCGGCCAGGGCGTTGAGGTCGCCCCCTGCGAGGCGCAGCAGGGTGCGCAGCGGGCAGCCCAGGAAGACCAGCATGCCCCACATGCTCAGCATCCCGATGAGGAAGCGGGCCAGGGGCGCGGCACCGCCGACGGACCTGAATTCCCGGGTCGCCAGCGAGGTCACAAAGGCCCCCAGCACCAGGCCCACTATTTCGGGACGCAGGTACTGCACCGGGGCCGCCCGGTGCAGCCCCAGGCTCCCGGTCAGGTCCCGCAAAAAGCAGGCGATACAGTACCCCATGTTCGGCGGGTTGCCCGCCTTGACTAGGCCCACGGCCACGAGACCAATGGCGGCCCCCGCCAGCAGAATCTTATTTTCGCTCCGCAACCGCATCTCCCCCGCGTCTTACGAACTGGAGGAGGGAAGTGGGAATCGAACCCGACCCCGGGCTTCACCGCCCGGCCGGCGGGTTTGCAGCCCGCGGGGAGCACCAGCTCCGTTCCCTCCGGCGATTAGATTACGCTACAAAGTTATTCATTCCTTCTATGTTACCGATAAGAAGTCTTTATCGCTCGGCCCCGCCGGATAACAAAGGTTTAAACCACGTCGGGCCCGGGCAAACGTTTTCGGGGTCCGGCAGGAAAATCGCCGGCGGTGTGGAATAGCCACTATACACGGTAACCACGAAGGTACCTCTTTCCCCGAAGGGAAAGGCCTCGTGGTTTTTCGTTTTTCCGCAGGGAGGGAGATCGCTCTGGATTTAAGGGAAATCCTGCGCCGGGTGCGCGAGGAAAACGTGACCCTCATTCAGGAAGAGGTGACGGTGGAGTTCGACAACCGCCAGCAGACGCCCCTGGGCTTCCGGTGGCGGGGCAGGCACTACGAGGTGCTGGAGCCCCTGCTGGTGCGCAGGACCCGGGAAGGCCACCTCGGCTACCTGGTGCGCACCACGGGCGGCATTTTCAACCTGGTGCTGGTGCGCGAGCGGGAAGGGGCGTGCCTGTGCCGGAGCAAGTGGGTGCTGAAGTACCGGGTGGGGGAAGCGCCCCGGCCGGAGGCCCGTGGTCCGTCGGCCGCCGCTGCGGCCCGGGAGGGGGCGAGACCCCCGGCCGCGGTTGCACCCCTGCCGGCGGTAACGGCCATGGTGGTGCCCGTGGAGCTGGCCAACGTGGCCCACTATCATGGCCACCTCTGTCCGGAGCTGGTGGTGGGCTATCGGGCCGCGCTCATTGCCAGGGAAGAGCTGGGGCTCACGAGACAGAACGCGCACCGGTTTTTCGTACTGGCCGAAAACATGTCCTCGGCCGTGGACGCGGTGCAGTACCTCACGGGCTGCACCGTGGGCAACCAGAACTTCTGCGCCTACGACCAGGGCAAACACGTGTATTACTTCGCCGAGGCGCGGGAGGGCGAGGAACCCTGGCCCGCCCTGCGGGTGGCGCTGGTGGGCGAGCTTCTGTGCGGGGCCTGCCACGAGGAGACGGCGCGCAGGATGGCGGCCGGGGAGGCGGCCCCCGAGGAGGTGCGGGCCTACCGGGAGAGCGTCAACCGGGCCGTGCAGGCCCTGCTGGAGGCCCCGGACGAGCAGCTGTTCAGGAAGACCCGGGTGCATTTGCGCAGGCTGCCCCGGCCGCTGCCCCGCGACTACGGGCGGTGTCGCGGCTGCGGAGAAGTGGTGGCTCAGGCAAAGGCGGTGCCGGGAGACGAAGGGTTCTGGTGCCAGTCGTGCGCGGCCCGGGAGGTGTAGCGGTGGCCAAAGATGGACCCGGTGGCGCCGGCGGTGAGGAGCCCAACCGTCGAATTTCCGGGCCCCGCGGGCGCGGTCCGGGCCGTGGACAGGGTGAGCCCCCAAAACGGAACAGAAGCGGTGGCCACGAAGGCCTCGACCCCCTTCCGGAGGAGGGAAGCGAGGCTTTTGGTATTTCCGGGGACCGCGCGGCTTGTACCTCTGCCTTCGCGAGACCGGCCCAGAGGGTCAGGAGCGATGCCCGAATTGCCGGCGAGCAGGCGGGGCGGCAGTGGAAGAGCACACTCATCGATGGCGGCATTGGCCCTCCGGGCAACCCTACGGGAGGTCTTCGGCGACAGGGCGGAGGTGACCAGTTTCACCTGGTGACGTTTATGCCCGAGCGGGACGGTTTCCGACCCGTTATCAGGAAGAAGTAACATATTTCGCGAATATCGAGTCAGTTAAGGCCACGAAGGCTGGCAATCCAACCTCTGGAGAGGAGTCTTTGTGGCCTTAACTTTTGGGGGGATTTTGTGCCGGTTCTACCGCTCGGCGAAAGGGTTTTGTTGCCATCGGTTTCGCTCCTTTTTGACCTGTTTCCCGAGCTTGCCGAGGTTCCGGAACTGCTGGTGCACAGCGTGCGCACGGCCAGGTATGCCTTCCTGTTGAGCCGGCTGCTCGGGCTCGGCAGGCCCCGCGTTCTATTTTGCGCCGGAGCCTTGCATGACGTGGGCAAACTTCTGGTGTCCCGTGATATTTTGGAGAAGCCCGGCCCTTTGCTGGGAAGCGAATGGAAAATGATAGTGCGACACCCCCTGTGGAGCTTTGAACTGGTGGAAAGCAGGTGCCGCGGAATGCGGGGCCTGAAGGATATCCTCCCTGCGGTCAGAGCGCATCACGAAGCCTGGGATGGCACGGGCTATCCTGAGGGCCTGAAAGGCACCAGCATTCCCTTGGAGGCGAGAATCTTAGCCCTGGCTGACGTATTTGATGCTCTCACCTCTCCCCGACCATACCGGGCTCCCTTGAATTCAGGGCAAGCCCTTGAAATTATGGCCCAAATGGCAGGCCACAAACTGGATCCGTACCTGTTTGAAAAAGCGCGGATTCTTCTTTCCTTCTTCAGGGAGGAAAAGGTTTGATGTCAGACACTACGAAGAAGCGCAGTATAGTTCAAATATTCACCCTGTGGTTCTTTGCCTTAGCTTTAATTCCCACCCTACTGGTTATTTATGCCACGGCCAAGTACCTTACCTTACAGACCGTTGCTTGGGCCAACAGATACCTGACCCAGGTGGCTTTGGACGAGAGCCGGATTATTTCGCTTTCCCTAAAGCGTATCCTGGGAGAAGATGGATTCTCCTTCTCTTTCCGGGAAGACAGAATTGTGGCCAGCAAAGGCGGGCTGGTAAAAGGAATAGACCCGGCCGAACTCGGGCCTCTGTTCCCGGTGGAACCGGACCCCACGCAAATTTTTGCTCCCAGACTCCTTTTTGGATTTGGTTACCAGCCCAGACTGCGGCTCAAGGAAACGCCGGTCATTTACCTGGAAGACGGTAGCGGTGCTGTTCTTTATTTGGCCGGAAAGGAGAAGCGACCCTCCCCCGGGGACAGGCTCTTACTTAAGGCCTTTGGGTTAAGGGAAAACCTGGAGGCCGTGGCACCGGTCCCGGGAACCACCCTCAGGGTGAGGATTTGCGCTTCGGTGGGAGGGTTTGTGGAGGAACCTTTGCGGCAATTGTGTGTTTCTCTCGGCGGTACGCTTATCCTGCTGATATTTCTGTCCGTTCTCGTTTACCCTCTGGCCGCGGGACAGGTAGTATATCCCTTGAAAAATCTGGCCGAGCGCTTGTCTCGCTTCGATCCGGCGAAAAATGAGGAGGGCTTTTCAGGTCGTACTCGCGAGCTGGCCGAAATTGCCTCTTCGTTCAACCGTATGGCCTTACGTGTACGAGAGACTTTGTCCGAATTGGAACGGAAAATCAAAGAACTGGAGGAGAAAAACGAACTCCTCCACCAGGCCCGGCGGCAGCTGGAATGGCTCGCCAGCTACGACCCCCTTACAGGGGGTTTAAACCGCAGGTCTTTTATGGAACGGTGTTTGTACTTGATCGGGGAAGCGGAGGGGAAATTTTCCTACGTGGCCGTTTTGATGATGGACGTGGATAATTTTAAAACCATAAATGA
>DYER01000065.1 GCA_020725605.1 Ammonifex sp.
AACCCGCAACCTGCTGATTACAAGTCAGCCGCTCTGCCGTTGAGCTACGTCGGCCTGCCAGTTATTATTTTATCTCAAACCGGCCCGCCCGTCAACCCTACCCGAGTCAGGCCTGAGCCTCGCGTCTCTCCAAATAGCGCTCCAGCTTGCGTTTTACGCGCTGCAGGGCGTTGTCTATGGACTTTACGTGGCGTTTCAGCTCCTCGGCAATTTCCTGGTAGGACTTGCCCTCCAGGTAGGACATGAGCACCCTCCATTCCAGGGAACTGAGGATCTCGCCCATTTTTTCCTCGATGTTGCCGAACTCCTCCCGGCTGATAATCAATTCCTCCGGGTCACTCACCTGGGACCCCGCGATGATGTCCAGCAGGGTCCGGTCCGAGTCCTCGTCGTAGATGGGTTTGTTCAGGGAAACGTAGGAGTTCAAGGGAATGTGTTTTTGCCGGGTCGCCGTCTTGATGGCCGTAATGATCTGGCGCGTAATACACAATTCGGCGAAGGCCCGGAAAGAAGAAAGCTTGTCAAGGCGAAAGTCACGGATAGCCTTGTAGAGGCCGATCATTCCCTCCTGAATGATGTCTTCCCGATCCGCCCCCACCAAAAAGTAGGAGCGTGCCTTGGCGCGAACGAAGTTCTTGTACTTGTTAATGAGGTATTCGAGGGCCGCATTGTCTCCTTCGCGCGCACACTCCACCACTTCCTCGTCCATCATCACCTGGTAGCAGCCAGCATTCTGGGCGCCCAGATTCAAACGGATCCCCCCGCTCAATTGGTTAACTAAGGGGTTGCCCACTGCCCATAATTATAATGGACGCCACAGGCCACGTCAAGTGAGCTTCGTCCCGCAATTCACAAAGGTCTGCCTCTTCCCCTCTGGCGGAGCACCTCGTAGAGGACCACCGCCGTGGCCACGGCCACGTTGAGGGAGGTAACGCGCCCTGCCATGGGTATCCTTACCAGTACGTCACACTCGGCACGCACGGCCTTGGTCAGCCCCCGGTCCTCCCCGCCCACGACCAGGGCCAGGGGCCCGGTCAGGGAAACGTCCCAGAGACACGTGGTTGCCCCGGGGTCCGCACCCACCACCCAGAGGCCCTGCTGCCGCAGGTACTTGAGTGCCACGGCCGGATTCCCAACGCGGGCCACCCGCACATACTCCAGGGCCCCCGCTGCGGCCTTGGCCACCGCGGCTGTCAGGCCCGCGGTACGGCGCCTGGGCAGCACCAGGCCGGTGGCGCCTACGGCCTCGGCCACGCGCACGATGCTTCCCAGGTTGTGGGGGTCGAAAACCCGATCCAGTACCACCAGGAGTGGTTCTGCCGCCCCCGCAAGGAGGTCCTCCAGTTCCACGTAGGGGTAAGCGGCCACCACCGCCGCCACGCCCTGGTGTCCCACCCCGGGCGCCAGCCGGTCCAGGTAGAGGCGGTCCACCCGGCACACCGGTACGCCCCGCTCCCTTGCCAGGGACTGAATCTCGGCCAGACCGTGGGTCCGCCCGCCCGCTAGATAGATCTTATTCAGGGGGCGCCCGGAGCGCAGGGCCTCGCGCACGGGATGACGGCCCACGATCACCTCATCCATCTCCTGCGTCGACCCCGTAGCGGGCCCGCACCTCGGCCGCCTTGCCGCAGCCCAGCTTGCCCTCCGGACAGGGCCCCCGCAGGCACCGGGGCCCCGCGGTCCTGAAAAGGGCCGGAGCGACTTCTTTGACCAGCCGCAACATGGCCTCGGCCAGATTTCGGATTTCCCACTGGGCCCGGTTGCAGCAACGCAAGGAAAAAAAGTGGTGCAGTTCCCGTGCGTTCATGGTGACCACGAGCTTGGTTTCGGCGGCGTTGGGCAGAACGAAACGCGCGTCCTCTCGGGCCTCGCGATTAGCCCCCAGCGCGCGGTACCAGAAATCGTACCATTCCTGTATCTGCCGCATCTGGCGCTCGAATTCGGCCACGTACTCCGGCCCCAGCTCTACCACGCGCGGGGGAACGATATAGTCGAATACCCCGTCCGGGCTGCCGGTGGAGCTCTTGCCCACCCAGCGCTGCGATTGTACCGAAAAACTCGCAATGCGGTGCCGGGTCAGCTGGGCCAGACAGGCCCGCGATATGCCCTCCACGCCGAATGTGAACACGGCGTGCTCCAGCGGGGTGTGGTGACCGCTGCGCAAAAGCAGCGCGATCAGGTCCTCGCGCCGCTCCGGCGTGAGATGCCCCTCGATCTCGTGGACGCCGGCCGGGGAATAACAGAGGTGGGCACTCGCAGCCACGGCATTTTCGGGATGCGGGGTATACCGCAGCAGCCTCACGACCAGTTGCCTGGCTCCCACCTTGCCTTCGACCCCTCTCGCCGTAGAAATCCAGCCGCGGGACGGTTGGCCGCCCGGAGCTACACCACGCGCCAGCGCACGCCCTCGGGTGTGTCCTCCAGGACGATGCCCAACTCGCGCAGCCCCGCGCGAATGCGGTCCGCGGTGGTCCAATCCTTGCGCTGCCGGGCCTCCTGGCGCACGGCGATGAGCAGTTCCAGAAGTTGTTCGGCCTTGCCCCCGAAGCAGGGCTCCTCAAATACGAACCTTCCGGTCTGCTCGTCTACCGGGAAGAGACCCAGGACCCGATTGAAGTCACGGTAGAGCTCCCGGGCCGCGGCCAGGGCCGCTCGGACCGGAGGCTGCGACCGGTGCAGGTACCCGTTAACCCTGTGCGCCAGGTCAAAGAAAACGCCGATGGCCTGGGCGGTGTTGAAGTCGTCGTCCATGGCCCGGATGAAGGCGTCTTTGAACCGTTCGAGCTCGGACAGCAAGGCCTCTTCCTCGGCGCCCGCAGCGCGTTCCCGACCGTTTTCCAGCCCTTCCTCGAGGAGCCGCGCGCTGACGCGGAGCCGGTCCAGGGCCCGGCCCGCCACCGCCAGCCTGGTATCGTCGAAGTCGAGGGGACTGCGGTAATGGGTGTTGAGCAGGAAGAAGCGCACCACCGAGGGCGGGAATTTCTCGAGTATCTCCCGCACCAGGAAGAAGTTGCCCAGGGACTTGGACATTTTCTCCCGGTTGACCGTGATGAACCCGTTGTGGAGCCAGTAGCGCACGAAAGGCTGCCCGGTGGCGGCCTCGGACTGCGCGATCTCGTTCTCGTGGTGCGGAAAGATCAGATCCGCACCGCCCCCGTGGATGTCAAAGCCCGGCCCGAGGTAATGCAACGACATGGCCGAGCACTCGATGTGCCACCCCGGGCGGCCCGGGCCCCACGGGCTGTCCCACGCCGGCTCTCCCGGTCGGGACCGCTTCCACAGGGCGAAATCCATGGGGTGGCGCTTGCGTGGGTCCACCTCCACCCGCGCGCCGGCCAGCATCTCGTCCAGGCTGCGGCCCGAAAGCTTGCCGTATTCCGGGAACCTGGTGACGGCGAAATAAACGTTACCCTCTACCTCGTAGGCGAAACCGCGCTCCAGAAGCCGCACCACCAGGTCGATGATCACGGGCATGTGCTCGGTAACCCGCGGATGCACGTCGGCCGGCAGCACGTTCAGGGCCGCGGCGTCCTGAAAGTACTCCTTGATGTAGCGCTCGGAAAGCGCAAGGGGCTCCGCGCCCTCCTCGGCTGCCCTGGTGATGATCTTGTCGTCGATGTCCGTAAAGTTCTGGACAAAGGTTACCGCGTACCCCCGGTATGTGAGGTACCGGCGGATGGTATCGAAGACCACGAGCGGGCGGGCGTTTCCCAGATGAATGAGGTTATACGTCGTGGGCCCGCACACGTACATGCTCACCTTACCCGGCTCCCGGGGCCGGAAGGTTTCTTTCTTTTTGGTAAGGGTGTTATAGACTTCCATAGCCCTGAGCTCTGGCCCCCTCCGTGAACGCGCGTTCCAGACGGCACAACCGCCCCTCGAGCTCCCCGATCCTTTCCTGCAGGTGGCCCAGCATTTCGGCCACCGGATCCGGCAGCTGGTCGTGGCGCAAGGGATCTTCCCCCACGCGCTGCCCGTCGCGCACCACCACGCGACCCGGAACCCCCACCACGGTGCAGTTCGGCGGCACGGACTTCAATACCACGGAGCCGGCCCCCACCTTGCAGTTGTCGCCGATGGTGATGGCTCCCAGTACCTTGGCGCCGGCGCTGATGACCACGTTGTTGCCGATGGTGGGGTGACGCTTGCCCTTTTCCTTACCCGTCCCGCCCAGGGTTACACCCTGGTAGAGGGTCACGTTGTCCCCGATCTCCGCGGTTTCTCCGATTACGACTCCGGAGCCGTGGTCAATGAAAAAGCCCTTGCCGATTTTCGCGCCGGGGTGGATTTCGATACCGGTGAGGAACCTGGAGACGTGGGAAAGGAGCCGTGCGAGCACATAAAGCTTACGCCGGTACAGCGCGTGCGCCACACGGTGAAAGAGAACGGCATGGAAACCGGGATAGCAGAGAAGGACCTCCAAAACGCTCCTGGCGGCGGGGTCACGTTCGAAGACTACCTCAATGTCCCGCTTTAGGTCCGCCAACACCCCACTTCCGTCTAACCTCCCACTCCAACGAATCGCTTTATTATAACACTACCCGTGACCGGCAAGCAAGCAGGTCGCGTAGGCCGCCATGCCCTTGCGCTGCCCGGCGAAGCCCAGGCCCTCGGTCGTGGTGGCCTTGACGTGCACCCGCCCCTCATCGAGGCCCAGGGCCCGTGCCATACACTCCCGCATGAGGGGCAGATAAGGGGCCAGCCGCGGTTCCTCCGCTACCACCACGGCGTCCACGTTGATCACCCGCCAGCCCCGCTCCGCCAGAAGGCATCCCACACGCCGCAGCAGTTCCAAACTGTTCGCCCCGCGGTAGCGGGGATCGGTGTCCGGAAACAGCCGGCCGATGTCGCCGAGACCCGCGGCCCCCAGGAGGGCATCCATAACCGCGTGTACCAGCACGTCGGCATCGGAGTGCCCGCTCAGTCCCAGGCGGTGGGGAATGGTTACCCCGCCCAGCACCAGCGGCCGACCGCTTATCAGCTGGTGCACGTCGTAACCGATACCCACCCTGAGATTCACGGCCCGCCGCACCCCGCCCCGCGGCGGAGCAGCATTTCGGCCAGCAGCAGATCCTCCTCCGTGGTGATCTTGATGTTGGAGTAATCCCCGCGCACCACCCGCACCACCTGCCCGGTGCGTTCCACCAGCACGGCGTCGTCGGTGGCATCGCAACCCTCCCGTCGGGCCAGGCTGTGGGCCGTCAAAAGTACTTCGTAGCGAAAGGCCTGGGGGGTCTGTACCTGCCAGAGTTCCTCCCGGGGCAGGGTGCGCACCACGCAACCCGAACCGTCCACCACCTTGATGGTGTCTTTGACCGGCACCGCCAGCGTGGCCGCTCCGGCCTCCCTGGCCACCCGCACCACTTCCGCGAGATACTCCTCCCTCACCAGGGGCCGGACTCCGTCGTGCACCACCACTATTTCGGGCGGCGGCACGAGAGCCACGAGACCGCGAAAGACGGAATCCAGCCGCCGGTCCCCGCCGGCCACCACGGCACAGACCTTGGGCCCGCCGAAGAGCTCCCGACAGTACCCTTCCTCGCCGGCCGGCACCACCAGCACGACCCGGTCCACGACCGCACTCGTGGCCAGGACCCGCATGACGTATCCCAGTACCGGCCGGCCGCACAGGGCGACGTACTGCTTTCTGACTCCGGCCTTAAACCTCGTCCCCCGCCCGGCTGCCACTACCACCGCCGCCACGTCACCCAAGGACGTTCACCCCGTTCAGGGCGCCGTGTTCGCCCCTCCTTTCGGGCGGTTTGGGCCGCGCGAAAATCATACGCCCGGCGGCGGTCTGCAGCACGCTGGTGACCAGCACGTTAATAGTTTGCCCGATGTGCTTCTTGCCCCCGTCAATGACCACCATGGTGCCGTCGTCCAGGTAGGCCACACCCTGGCCGATCTCCTTGCCGTCCTTGACCACCTGTACCACCATTTCCTCACCGGGCAACACCACCGGCCTGACGGCGTTGGCCAGTTCGTTCACGTTCAGCACCTTAACGCCGTGCAATTCGGCCACCTTGTTGAGGTTGTAGTCGTTGGTCACGATTTTGGCGTGCAACCTCTGGGCCAGGCGTACCAGCTTGGTGTCTACCTCTGCGGCGTCTTCCAGACCCCGAACCTGGTCGTAGACCTGAATACGGACCTCCGGGTCTTTGCGCATCTTGTTCAGGATCTCCAGACCCCTCCGACCCCGATTCCGCCTGAGCAGGTCCGGAGAATCCGCGATGTGGCGCAATTCCTCCAGTACGAAACTGGGAACCAGCAGGGTACCCTCGATGAAGCCGCTGGCGCACAGATCGGCAATGCGGCCGTCAATGATCACACTGGTATCCAGAATCTTGTACTGTGAACGACCCTCGCTCCTGCCGCCGCGCTCCTTAATGCGCGGGAGGCTAGAGAAAACAGCCAATAACTCCTCTTTCTTTTTCAACCCCAGGCTCAGGCCCAGATAACCCAGCAATATGGTGGTCCCGACCCAGAGCAACTTGCCGGGTAATCCCAGAAAGGCAAAAACAGAGCCGAGAAGATTGGCCACCAGGAGTCCTATAATAAGGCCTACGGCGGCGAACAGCAGATCCTGTACCGGCGCCCGCTGAAGATACTGTTCCAGACGCGTGGTCACGCGTACGGCCCACTGCATCAGGCGCGGCACCGTCACGATGCCGATCAGGCCGCCCAACACCGCCGCCAGAAGGACCATACCCAATTCTGCACGTACGTCCAGGGAGAAAAAGGGCTGCCGGACCACGAACTGGCCCACCCAAAAACCGCCGACCATGAATGCCAGTACGAGAAAAACAAAAATCACCCGCCGGATCAAAAGGTACGTCACCTCCGAGAAAAACCTGGTTCTTCTATTATACGAAGCGGGCTGCGGGGATTCAATGGCAATAAAACAAAAAAACGTCAGTTGATCTGACGTCACATGCATGCACTGTCGACTAGGGCCTGAGCCTGTTCCCTTCCCATTCCCGCGGCCAGGGCCAGTTCACTGATGAGGATTTGCCGGGCGTTCTCCAGCATTCTCTTTTCTCCGGACGACAATCCCTTTTCCCGATCTCTTCGGGCCAGGTTGCGCACCACTTCGGCCACCTCGTAGATGTTACCGCTGCGCATTTTCTCCAGGTTGGCTTTGTACCGCTGATTCCAGTTACTCGACATGGTGGTACTTTTTTCCCCCAGGATACGAAAAACCTTCTGCACGCCTTCGGCGTCGATTACCCGGCGCAAACCTATTTCGTGGCCGTTGGCGATGGGCACCATTACCTTGAGGTTACCCATGGGGAACCGCAGGATGTAATACTGCTTGCGCTCGCCCAACACTTCCTTCTCTTCTATGGCTTCGATAACACCGGCCCCGTGCATCGGATACACCACTTTGTCACCAATACTGAACAACTCCTGCCCCTCCCGATAAAACTCACTTTCAGTATACCACACCCAGTAACCCTTGTCAAATTGTGCAAGGCATTTGACAAAGCCGGACCCCCCACATTATAATTACCTCAGGATCGCCAGCGCGGGGAGGTAGGTCCGTGAAAGATCTCCTGTGCGATGGATTTCAGCAAACCGTGGCCCAGTTGTTGCTCCGCCACCGCAGCATCCTCGACGTCCTCTCCAAATTGCAGGAAACCGGGGCGCGGACGAACCGGGCGGTGGCCAAGGCGGTGACGGCCTGCGGTTGTCTGAGTGTCAACGCTTCCAGACAGAAGATACCCCTCGATGCCTCCCTCCAGAACCTTCACCATTTTGTCGATACCCATCTTTCGGGAAACATCTGCCCGTCCTGCCGGGAAGCCGTGGAAACCGAGATGGGTAGCCTGCTCTTCTACCTGGCGGCGCTCTGTAACCTCCTGAACATAAACCTCTACGACATACTGGTTAAGGAGCAAAAGCGCCTCGACCTGCTCCACGTTTACAACCTCACCTGAACACACGGTCGGTCC
Source organism: Ammonifex sp. (assembly GCA_020725605.1). Classification (GTDB taxonomy): domain Bacteria; phylum Bacillota; class Desulfotomaculia; order Desulfotomaculales; family DYER01; genus DYER01. Next base: position 7,953 of record DYER01000065.1, read on the forward strand.
GCCGTCGCGAGCGGGCCGGTGCCCGACAAGCCCACCCCGGGGCCCGCGGCGGGTACGGCGGGGTCTCCTGCCTCAGGGCCCGGGCAATCGCCAGCTAGTGCTTGTACCTCTCCTGGAGGAGCTGTTCGCGGTAGCGTTCCAGTCCCTCCTTGATGGCCCGGGCCCGCACCTCACCGATGCCCTCCACCTCGTCCAGTTCCTGGATAGAAGCTTCCAGGATGCGCTTCAGGCTCCCGAAAGTACGTACGAGGTTTTCGATGACCGGTAACGGCAGCCTCGGTAGCTTGCCCAGAATCCGGTAACCCCGGGGCGAAACGTGCTGGTCCAGTATGCTCGCGCTCCCGGGGTAGCCCAGGGCCCGGGCGATGAGCGACAGGTCCAGGAGGTCCTCGGGCGACCAGCTGTTGATGACGCCCATAATGGTACGCGGACTCCGGTCCCCGCTCAGCACCGCGTAATCCTGCAGGATCAGGAGTCCTTCGTTCTCCACGTTGGCGGCCAGTTCCTCCACCTGCATGGTGATCAGGCGCCCCTCTACCCCCAGTTCGCACACGTACCGCTCGATTTCCCGCACCACGCGGAGCACCATTTCTACGCGCTGAATACTTTCGGCCACGTCGAAGAGGGAGACCTGGTCCTCGAATTCCAGAAGACTGAGTCTGGTGACGACCCTGTCCAGGACCGACCGGTATTTTTCCAGGGTCTGAATGGCCTGGTTGGCCTTGG
>DYER01000066.1 GCA_020725605.1 Ammonifex sp.
CCGCGCACCTTTTCCAAGACCAGAGCCATCAGCGCCGCAAAGACGATGGCCGGGAGCAGGTTGCTGGTGCGGATGCGCGCCAGGCCCAGCAGATTGATGCCGATGCCCACGATGACGAGGCCCCCGGCGGCCGTGAGTTCGGCCACCACCGGCGGCGTGAGAAACCCGCCCACCGCCCCGGCCGCCAGGGTCAACGCCCCCTGATAGAGTAGCACCGGCACGGCCGAAAAAATGACCCCGATGCCCAGGGTGGAGGCGAAAAGCACGGAGGTAACGCCGTCCAGAATGGCCTTGGTGTACAGAATGTGCGGTACGCCGCCCAGACCGTCCTCGATGGCCCCCATGATGGCCATGGCGCCCACGCAGAAGACCAGGGTGGCCGTAACGAAGGCCCGGGCCACCTCGCCCGTACCCTCGCCGGCGACCCTGACCTCCAGCCACCGCCCGGCACGCTCGAGCCTTTCTTCCAGGGCCAGCAGTTCGCCGGTCGCGCCGCCCAGGGCCAGGCTGCCCACCACGATCAGGGGGTTGCGGGTTTCCCAGGCCATCTTGAACCCCAGGAAAAGTACCGCCAGGCCCACACCCTGCATCACCGTATCCCGTACGCCCGAGGGGATACCCCTCCTGGCCACGGCGCCCAGGAGGGAACCGGCGGCGATGGCCGCCACGTTGACCAGAGTGCCGGTCAAAGAAATCGCCCTCCCGGAGGAACTTTCGTCATCCGGTGGCGCGATTCCTACCGCGGGACCAATTAATTACCCGGCCTGCGTGGCCGGGTAGCCTAAGCGCCGGTGGCGAAAACGTGGTTGCCGATCCGGCCCACGACGGGCAGGGTCCGGATCCAGCGGTCCCTGCTGAGGTGGGGATTGTAGAAGTAGAGGGCGCCGTTGGTGGGGTCCCACCCGTTCAGGGCCGCCAGGGCCGCCCGGAAGGCCGTCTCGTCCGGTTCCAGGTTGATGGAACCGTCCGCCACGGGGGTGAACTGGTGGCGCTGGAATACGATCTCCGGTATGGTCTTGGGAAAGTGCGGGCTGGCCAGCCTGTTGAGGACCACCGCCCCCACCGCCACCTGCCCGATGAAGCTTTCCCCCCTGGCCTCGGCGTAGATCAGGCGCGCCAGCAGGTGAACGTCCTCCCTGGAAAACCCTCCCCGCGCGAAGGACTGCATCTCTCCGCGAGGAATCACCAGGCGCTGCCGGGGCAGGATCAGGTCGCCCGCAATGCCGTTGGCCCGGCGCAGGTCCGCCAGCGTCACCCCGTACCACCGGGCGATGTCTATCAGAGTGTCACCCGGCCTGACGACGTGGACGACCGCCGGCGGAAAAGGTTCTCCGCCGGCCGCCGCCGGGGGCCCGAGCACCGCCAGGCCCACCGCCAGCAGCGCGCCGGCTATGCAAAGTAGCATCCTTTCCTCCTTTCCTTCGCAGTAGTAATCTTACGCTAATAGCTTGACCACATACAGGGATTCTTAACCACGAAAAGAAGATGAAGGTGAGTACGGACGCCGCACCGGCGTCGCGCTCACCCTCAACACCGGCCGTAAAGTCCTGTCCAGGAAAAGGCGGCGGCGCAAGTACCGCAGACGTCCCAGCAACCCGTTTCGACCGGACGCCCGCAAAGGGCACACGGGGTTTCGTCACCCGCGGCCGCATCAAGCACCAGGCCGCAAACCATACAACGCCAGCCCTGCGGGGAATGCTCCCACCGGTGCACCGTACACCCTTCCACCCGGGCTCCCCCCTTTCGTGGGCCGGCGGGAGCACAAGGCCGGGTTTGCGCCTCCCTCCCCGCGGCAAACCTCCGGGCCAGGCCCTGCCGTGGCCCGCGGCGGCTATCCCGGTGCTTCCTGCCTGGCCCGCAACTCCTTTTCCTGCCGCTGCCGGATACGGATGTCCACGTCCACCAGCAAGCGGCAGGCCCGGCAGGCGGCAAAAAGCCGCGAGGTGGTGCGCTCTCCCAGGTATTCCGAGAGGTCTTCCAGGCTGATGTTGGTGGTGATGATGGTGGGCAAAAGATGATTGAGGCGGTAGTTGAGAATGGAGTAGAGCTTGTTGATGGTCCACTCGGTATAGTTGTGGACTCCCAGGTCGTCGAGGATCAAGACCGGGGCCTCCCGCGCGGCGTCCGTCAGTTCCTGCTCGGTGGTCTGGTTCTGGGCGTCGAAGGTGGCCCGGATGCGGTCCAGCCAGTCCGGCACGGTCAGAAAAAGTACCTCGCGCCCCTCGTTCAGGAGCGCGTTGGCCACGCAACAGGCAAGAAAGGTCTTGCCGCTTCCCACCGGACCGGTGAGGTAGAGACCGTCGACGTGGGGGTCCTTCAGGTAACCGCGCACGAACTCCCGGGCCGCGGCCAGAGTGCGGGAGGCCAGTTCGTAATACGTGAGCCCGCTGTCGTGGTCCCGCCGGGCGCGGGAATAATAACGGAGGTCGAAGCGCTCGAAGGTGGCCCCGTGCATGGCCGGCGGCAGGCCGGCCTGCCGCCTCAGCTGAAAGAGGACCCGCTCCCGGCGGCACCCGCAAAGGCGGGCCACCTCGCCGGAAGCCACTATGCCCCGGTCCTGACACAGGGGACAGTGATAGGTAGCCTCTTGCGCCATACCCGATCTCTACACCTCCCGTAGCCCGGATGTATGGTCCATGGGGAAAGGGGTCCCCCTCTGGGACACTAGGTTACATACAGGCTCTTGATCAGGGCCTTCTTCCTGTGGTCCTCCCGGGTGCCGGTACGCGGGCGGGCCGCGCGCCGGCTGGCAAACTCCCGCTCGTGTTCCGCCACGGCCTCCAGGGTGCGGAGGTTGTTCTTGCGCCACTCCAGAAGGATGCGGTCGATGTACTTGAAATTGTGCTTACCCATCATGACCGCACGCCGCAGGGCCTCCAGGATGAGCACCGGGTCGGTGTCACTGCGCCAGGCGCGGATCTGCTCGGTTTCCATGGGCGAAAGGGGGCGACCGAACTCCCGCTCAAAGGCCCGGTACAGGACCGCCAGTTCGCTATCGCCGCCAGCCTGTGAGGCCCCGGTCCGCCGCCCGCCCAGCAGGGCCTGGGTTCTTTCGATCTCCCGCGCCTTGGCGCAGGCCCAGGCCTCAGAAAGCTTTTCGAAGAGGGGTTCGAAGTCCAGGCCCTTGACGATCCGTTGCCCGACTTCGTCAAAATATTCCGTAACCGCCAGTACCTCTTTTTCCAGCAACGCCTGCAGATCGCGCTCAATTGACGCCCGATCTGCCGAGAGGTATTCCGCCAGGGTGTCGGTCGTGGGATAGAAATTGCGTTCCTCGCGCCGGAGGCGGAGCAGGTGTATGAGCAACATCATCTCCCCGTCGGTAATGCCCATGCGCTTGTAAAATCTGAGAAGGAGGCTCGGCACGCTGGTCATACCGTGCAGAAGCAAATCGTGACCGAAGGCCGCGGTAATGTGTCCCTCCCGATACTGCTTCAGGGCTTTCTCGTTGCGTACGTCGGTCATAACCCGGCCCGGCCTCCCCCCCTGAATTCGTCATTCCCATTTTAGGTGAAGCACCGGGCTTTGTCCAACCCTCACAACCCCTTCCCGGCGCGCCCGACCACCCGAAGACGTTCTCGCACCGGGTCTCACGACCGCTTTCAGAGCACTTTGGCTCCCAGCACCGTTTCCATTTGTTTCAAGGCCCAGGCATGGGCTTCCACGTCGAAGCTGGCCACCCCGTCACGGTAAACCACCACGAAGTAGTCCCGGTTGCAGAGTTCTTCCACCGTGTAGAGGACGCAGATATTGGTGCATACGCCCACCACGTGGACCTCCGAGGGTGCCAGGGCCTGTAAAATCCGGTCCAGGTCCGTCCCGTAAAAACCGCTGTAGCGCGTTTTGGGTACGCGGATACTGGCCGTGAGGCCCTTCTCCAGCGCCGCCAGTTCGGCGACGAGTTCCGCCCCGGGCGTGCCGCGCACGCAGTGACGCGGAAACCGCGTGAACTCCCTGTCGTCGGGGTCGTGGGCGTCCATAATGAAAATCACCTGGTCCCCCGCCCGGTCGAACTGCCGCACTTTCTCGGCGACGAAGGGTACGATTTCCCGCGCGGCCTCGCCGCACGATAAAGCACCGTCGACGTCCACAAAATCCTTGAGCATGTCGATAACAAGTAATACACGACCCATCGGCAATCCTCCTTAAAAATCCTAAGTCTCCTCAACGCTTTGCCCTGCGCCGGCAGCGGGCACAGAGCCCTGCCTCCGTGCGGCAGCTCCAAGGCCGCCGGTGGGCCCGCAGGCGCGCCGCAGGTGGCGCAGCGCATCCACCCACCTCGGCCTGCCAGGCCGGCAGGGCCACGCCGGCCGCCGTCAGCTTCGGGGCCGCCGCGCCCGTGGGGCAGACGAAGTCGCACGCACCGCACCCCGCACACGATTCCAGCGGTCGCCCGAAGGGTGGGGTCACGTGGCCCCCACGCCCCGGCCGAGAAAGGTTATCACGTGGGCACCCAGGCGGGCACAGTAAACCCTTTACTTTCGTAACGGGAACCTATTTACGCCGCCCACGTCTATAAACGGTGAATATTCGACATGCGGGCTGGTACCATGTGGCTAATCCTCCGCCGCCACCTTTCCTTCCCTTTCCTTCTGCTCATCGTGGCCCTTTGTTATGCCTGTGGGGCGCAGGCCGCCGCGGGCGTGCCCGTGTACCTTGACGGCACCCTGGTGGCCCTGGATCCCCCGGCCTTCATCGACGGCCGGGACCGCACCCAGGTGCCGGTGCGCGCCCTCGCCACCGCTCTGGGCAAGGACGTAAACTGGCTGAAGGACACCCGGGAGGTGGTCCTGAGCGACGCCTCATCCACGGTGCGCCTGTGGATCGACCGGTGCGAGATCCTGGTCGACGACCGCAAGGTGCTCCTGGACACGGCCCCGGTCATAGTGGGGGAGCGCACCTTCGTGCCCCTGCGCTTCGTGGCCGAGGCCTTCGGTCTGGCCGTGGAATGGAATGCTCAGAATCGCTCGGTATACCTCTGGCGACCAACGGGCAAAGCCCGCGTGGCGGCGGACGACGTCAACCTGCGCAGCGGCCCAGGTACCGCCCACCCACCCCTCATGACCCTCAGGAAAGGACAGGAAATACTCCTGCTGGGGGCGCGCGGCGAGTGGTACCACGTGCTGGTACCGGGCGGCCCCTCCGGCTGGGTGGCAGGATGGCTTCTGGCCCTGGATGGCACCCCCGGTGCCATCCCGCCCTCGCGCGACGATCTCCGGCCACCGCTGATCACCGACGTCCGGGTGGACGCCGACGCCGGGCAAGTGCGGGTGACGGTCACGGGTACGGCACCCCTGTCGTACAAAAGCACCGAACTGGACGATCCCCCGCGCCTGGTCCTGGACTTTGCGCCGGCAGTGTCCGGCCTCGGCACCAACCGCCTGGAGGTCCACACGGGGCCCGTGGTGGCGGTCCGCAGCAGCCAGTTCGACGCCCAAACGGTACGCGTGGTGCTGGACCTGCGCCGCCGCACGGCCCCCGCAATCTCCTTGGAGGACGGGGGCCGGAGCCTGAAGGTGGACTTCGGGACGTGGAAGGATAGACCCCTGGTGGTGCTGGACCCGGGACACGGTGAGCAGATTGATTCTCAACGCTTCGACCCCGGGGCCGTAGGACCCACGGGCCTGCAGGAACACCAGGTCAATCTGGCCGTGGCCCAATACGCGGGCAGGTACCTCGCGCAGCAAGGCGTGGCAGTGGTTTATACCCGGACGGGATTGACGAACCTCGGCCTGGAAGGCCGCGCCGCACTGGCGAATTCCAGGGAGGCCGACGTGTTCGTGAGCATCCACGCCAACGCCGCCACCAGACCCGAGGCCCAGGGGACCGCCACCTACTGCTACGCCCCCAACTCCGGCCCGCTGGCCGCGCAGAAATCCTTGCGGCTCAAGCTCGCGGGTCTGATTCAGGAGGAACTGGTAAGGGCCCTCGGCCGCCCGGACCTGGGGGTAAAGGAGGCCAACTTTGCCGTGCTCCGCTGGACCAACATGCCCAGTGCTCTGGTGGAGGTGGCCTTCATCTCCAACCCCGAGGAAGAGCGGTTGCTGCGCGACCCGGAGTTCGTACGCCGGGCCGGGGAGGCCGTAGCAAAGGGGATCCTGCGCTACCTCTACGGCGACGTGCGCCGGCCCGCATGACCCGACCCGGGGTACCACGGGTGCCGTCCGTAGCAACCCGCGGTGGGAAATGCCCTGACCGTAACCTCCCCGGCGGCCGGTATGACCCGGCCCCGCTTCCAAACCGCGGTGCCCCGCGCGGTGGACTACCGGCCCCTAGTCCGCCTCAATCAGTTCGTAAGAACGCGTACCAAGACCCACTTCTTCGGCATAGGCCAGCTGGCGCTCGCAGTCGATCCTGGGGTACAGTGCCCGGAACTTGTCGGTACCGGCCGCGCATCCCTCCAGGCGGGAACCGGCCAGGGCGGCCTCCCGGTTAACCAGGTCCAGGCAGGCCTGGTCCAGGGCCACCGGGTCCCGGGAGGCGAGCATGCCGATGTTGCGGACGATAGGGGCGTCGTTCCAGCCCCAGCAGTCGCAGTCCGGGGATACGTCGGTCAGAAAACTGATGAACCCGTACTTGCCCTCCTTGTTCTGCAATACCCCCACCGTATACTCCACGATCTTTTCCTGGATGACGTCCGGTTTCGTCTTCCAATTGATGGCTATGGCCTCCGAGGGACACGTCACCGTGCACTCCCCGCACCCCTGGCACAGCCGTTCGTCTATGACCGCGTGATCCTCTGCGACCCGGATGGCTCCCGTGGGGCACCAGCGGGTACATCTGGCGCAGGCCGTGCATTTCTCGGGATCCACCTTGGGCAGGAGGTCCGAATGCATCATCTGCTTGCCGCTCCGCGACCCCAGGCCCATGCCGATGTTCTTCAGGGTGCCCCCGAAACCCGTGGCCTCGTGGCCCTTAAAGTGGGTGATGGCGATGAGGGCGTCGGCGTGGTAGGCCGCGCTGGCTATCTTCACCTCCCTAAAATGCTTGAGGTTGACCGTTACGTTAAGGTAATCCTTGCCGTTCAACCCGTCGGCGATAACCAGGGGCGCGCCCACCACGGCGTAATCGAAACCGTTTTCGATGGCCGTCTGGAGGTGGTCGACCGCGTTGGAGCGACTCCCCACGTAAAGGGTGTTGGCGTCGGTCAGGAAGGGTTTGCCGCCGTGTTTCTTAACCAGCTGCACCACCCGGGCCGCGAATTGCGGCCGCACGTAGCCCAAGTTACCGCGCTCTCCGAAGTGGACCTTAATGGCCACCAGGTCCCCGCGGGCAAAGGCGTGCTCCAGGCCGGCCCGGTAAAAGAGCTTTTCCAGTTTATTCAGCCAGCTCTCCTTACGCCCGGCCCGAAAACTGGCAAAATAGACTTTGGCCTTCAAGCAACCTCCCTCCGTTTCCCGAAAATTGTATTTCTCCCCCGGGGGTCCATTTCCTCCCGCGTCCAAAAATAAAAAAGGGGCCCACGTGGGCCCGCCAACCCGAGTTGGGGTCAGCCCTGCTCGGCACTGAAATCCTTTTCCACCACCTGACCCATGCGGCCCAGCCGGCCCAGTTCCCGGCCGTTGACGGCAAGCTCCACGGCGCCGGCATTGCCCACCCGCAAAGTGATCTTCTCGCGGGCCTGGAAGACGCGGCTCTGTCCCGCCGTTAGCTCGCCCTCGAACAGGCGGGTGTTGTCACCCACCACCCGCAGCCAGCTGCGGTCGGTCATCACGTTGACCACCAGTTCCACTCCCCGCGGGGTTGGCGCCTGACCGGAGTCCGAAGGTGCCCCCTCCCGACCGGGGGTTTCCCGGGCCTGCAGGGCCGGGGGTGCCGGACCGCCACCCGCCGGAAGCGGACCGGTGGCGCGGCCGTAAAGGAAGTTCAGACCCACCAGAGCCACCACTACCAGGAAAAAGGCCACGAGCTGCGGTTTGAGCAGATGGCGCGGCCGATACTCCCAATAGCGCGGTTCCTTCTTCTTCACCTCGGCCTTCGGCAACTGCACCGGACAGTACGCCTGGAATTCCCGGGCCAGTTCTTCCCCGTCCAACCCCAGGAAGCGCGCGTAGGTGCGCAGAAAGGCCCTGGCGTACACGCGCCCCGGAAGGACGTCGAACCGGTTTTCCTCCAGCGCCGCGAGATACCTGCGCCGGATCTTGGTCTCCTCCTCGACCTGGGCCAGGGAAAGGCCGCGCTCTTCCCGGGCCAGGCGCAGGCGCGTACCGACGTCCACCTCACTCACCCCCCGGCCATTACTAGGTCACGTGAATCCCCGTTCATTGGAAGTATATCACGGCCCGGAAAAGGGTGTCAACGCGGGTTTTCCTTGAAGAGCTGGTGGTACTGCTCCATGGTGATGAGGACCGGCCGGGGCTTGCTGCCCTCGTAACCGCCCACGAGCCCCCGTCGCTCCATGATGTCGATGAGCCGGGCCGCGCGGGCGTAGCCGATGCGGAGGCGCCGCTGCAACAGCGAGATGGAGGCGTGGCCGCTCTCGATGAGGATCTTCACCGCCTTGGGTAGCAGCTCGTCGTCCGCTACCGCCTCCTCCTGCTCCGCGGTCTCCTCCCGCCAGATGCCCTCGTCGTACACCGGCTCCGCCTGGCGGCGCAAAAAGGCCACCAGGTTTTCCACCTCCCGGTCCGCCAGGTAGGCCCCCTGCACGCGGATGGGCTTTTGGGCCCCCACGGGCAGAAAGAGCATATCCCCCTTGCCCAGCAGCTTCTCCGCCCCACCCATGTCCAGGATGGTACGGGAATCGATCTGGGAGGACACGGCAAAGGACAGCCGGGAGGGAATATTGGCCTTAATCAGCCCTGTGATGACGTCCACCGAGGGCCGCTGGGTGGCCACCACCAGGTGGATCCCGGCCGCCCGGGCCATCTGGGCCAGGCGGCACACGGCGTCCTCGACCTCGGCCGGTGCCACCATCATGAGGTCCGCCAGTTCGTCGATGACGATCACGATCAGGGGTAGCGGAGGACCCTGCCCGGGGTTCGCCAGGCGCCAGCGGTTGAAACGATAGATATCGCGGACCCCAGCCCCGGCAAACAGCGCGTAACGGTGCTCCATTTCCCGCACCGCCCACCGCAGGGCAACCGCCGCTTTCTTGGGGTCCGTCACCACCGGCGCCACGAGGTGCGGGATGCCGTTATAGGTGGCCAGTTCCACCATCTTGGGGTCTATGAGCAGGAACTTGACCTGGTCCGGCCGGGCGCGAAAGAGGATGCTCGCAATGAGGGTATTGAGGCACACGCTCTTTCCCGAGCCCGTGGCCCCGGCAATGAGCAGGTGGGGCATGCGCGTCAGGTCCGCCACCACGGGGTTGCCCGCGATGTCCTTGCCCAGGGCCACGGTGAGAGGCGAGGTGGCCTGGGTGAACTCCCGGGACTCCAGCAGGTCCCGGAGGTGTACCATGGAGATTTCCTTGTTAGGAACCTCGATACCCACCACGGCCTTGCCCGGTACGGGCGCCTCGATGCGCACCCCCGGCGCCGCCATGCTCAGGGCAATGTCGTCGGCCAGGCTGACGATGCGGCTTACCTTGACCCCGGCGGCCGGCTGTACCTCGTAGCGCGTTACCGCGGGTCCCCGGGACACCTGGATGACCCTGGCCTTGACCCCGAAGCTCTCCAGGGTTTCCTCCAGCAGGCGGGCGTTCTCGGTTTCGTCCCTGGTAGAACGTACCTGCTTGCGCGGGGGGCGTGAAAGCAGGTGAAGGGGAGGGAGTTCGTACTCCGTGACGGCGTCCGACCTGGGTGGTGGCAGGAGCTGGGCCGCCACCTCCGGGTGACGGCGGGGACGCCTCGGACGCTCCGGGGCCAGGGGTTCCTCCCTGGGTTCGGCCTTGTCCATGGTTTCGGCCCGTTCCACTACGGGAGGCTCTTCCGGTACCTCCACGTACACGAAGTTCACCAGGCCCCGTCCGGTGCGCCTTACGGCGTCACGGCAGCCCAGGGCCGCGTGGGAAATCAGTTCGGTGAGGGACAGGCCGGTAAGCAGGGCCAGGCCCAGCAGGGCCACGGCGCACAAGATTACGTAGGCTCCGGGGAAACCGAAGGCCTTGAAAAGGACGTAGCCCAGCACCACGGCCACCAGGCCGCCTCCGTCTCCGGCCATGGCGGCGCCCAATTCAAGAGGGACCCTCAGCATGAGGTGGAAAAGGGTCAGCCCCACCGCGAAGAGCACCAGGGCGCCGCAGAGGCGACCGGCCCCCTGACGGCGAATCACCACCACCCCGGCCCAGGCCAGAAAGAGGGGCACGATAAAGCGGCCCTCACCGGCCAGACCGGCGAGTGTCCGGCCCAGAAAGCCCCCCACCACGCCGCCCGACGAGGGACTCAGGGCCCCGATGACGCCCACTACGGCCGACAGCATCAGTGCCATGCCGGCCAGTTCGCAGTTCCTGGCGTTCTCGCCCAACCACCCTCCACCTCTACAGGTCTATATTCAACAGAAATTACCAGAATCCTGCCGGGATTAGCGCGCCGCCTCCTTAAGGGCGAGAGCCCCCACGGGGCAGGCCTCCACGCATAGGCCGCAAGCACTACAGTCCCACTCCCCCAAAGGCCGGCCTTCGAAGGTGGTCACCCGGCGCTCGAAACCCCGCCAGGCAAAGCCCAGTACTCCGGCGCGGGCGAGCTGGCGGCACACCCAAACGCAGCGGCCGCACAGCACGCACTTGTTGGGGTCGTAATTGTAGAGGGGATGGCTCTCGTCCACCGGCAGGTTGCGGTCGATGACGGCGAGGCGCCCGGGTCTCAGCTTTAATTTACGCCGCGCCGCGATTTTCTGCAGTTCGCACCTGCGGTTCTTGGGGCAGTGGGCGCAGTCCAGGCGGTGCACCGACATCAGCAACTCGAAGCCCGTGGCCACCAACCGGTCGATCTGGGGACTGCGGGTGCGCACCACCATGCCGTCCCTTACCGGTTCGGTACAGGCCGTCACCGGCCGGGGGCAGCCCTCAACCTCCACGAAGCACAGGCGGCAGGAGGCCGCGGGGTCCGCCTCCTTTATGGCGCAGAGGTGGGGAATGTAAATCCCGTTGTCCAGGGCCACCCAGAGGAGCCTCTCCCCCGCGGTGGCCGTGACCGTCCGGTCGTCTATGGTCAGGGAAACGGTCCGGCCCACGGTTATCCCTCCGCCTTATCAGCCACCACCTCGGGCGGCGACACTTTGATTACGGCCCGGTACTGGGGCGGGCAGGCGTCGACGCAACTGCCGCACTTGACGCACTTCTCCTGGTCGATGGCTTTAAGCATGTCGGGCGTGGTGTAAATGGCCTCCACCGGGCAGCTGCCCATGCAGGCGTTGCAGGAGCGCTCGCACCTCTCCGGCACGATGTAGTAGGCGATCAGGTCCTGGCACATCAGGGCCGGGCAGCGTCGCTCCTTGATGTGGGCCTCGTACTCGTCCCGAAAGTAGCGCAGCGTGCTCAGTACCGGATTGGGCGCGGTTTTTCCGAGCCCGCAGAGGGACCCCGCCTTGACGTCCTCGGCCAGGGCCTGCAAGAGGTCCAGGTCCTCGGGCCGGCCCTGCCCTTTTGTAATGCGCGTCAGGATGTCCAGCATGTGCCTGGTCCCCAACCGGCAGAAGGTGCACTTGCCGCAGGACTCCTTCTGGGTGAAGTCCAGGAAAAAGCGGGCCATCTCCACCATGCAGTCGTCTTCGTCCAGGATGACCATGCCACCCGAACCCATCATGGCCCCGGCGACCGTCAGGGAATCAAAGTCCACGGGCATGTCCAGTAACTCGGCGGGAAGGCAGCCGCCCGAGGGCCCCCCGATCTGCACGGCCTTGAACTTCCTTCCCTTGGGAATACCGCTGCCCACGTCATATACCAGCTGGCGCAGGGTGGTACCCATGGGCACCTCGGCCAGGCCGGTGTTCACGATCTTGCCCGCCAGGGCGAAGACCGCCGTGCCGGGGCTCCGGGAGGTACCGACCCCGGTGAACCACTCCGGGCCCTTTTCGAGAATGAGGGGTACGTAGGCCAGGGTCTTTACGTTGTTGACCACGGTTGGTTTTTCGTGCAATCCCGCGTGGACGGGAAAGGGCGGTCTGTGACGCGGCAGCCCGGGTTTGCCTTCCATGGAGGCGATGAGGGCCGTTTCCTCGCCGCACACGAAGGCCCCCGAACCCTGAAAGAGTTCCACGTCGAAGGAAAAACCGCTCCCCAAAACGTCGCTTCCCAAAAGACCCTGCTCCCGCGCCTGCTCCAAGGCCGTGCGCACGCGCTCCACGGCCAGGGGATACTCGGCCCGCACGTAAACGTAGCCCTGTGAGGCACCCACGGCGTACGCCGCGATGATTAACCCTTCCAGCACGCCGTGGGGGTTGGATTCCAGAATGGTCCGGTCCATGAAGGCGCCCGGGTCTCCCTCGTCGGCGTTGCAGATCACGTACTTGGGGTTGCCCGGGGCGCTGCGGCAGGCCTCCCACTTGAGGCCCGTGGGAAAGCCCGCTCCCCCGCGTCCGCGCAGGCCCGAGGCTTTAATCAGCGCAATTACCTCTTCGGGTGCCATCTCGAGCACGCGGGCCAGGGCCGCGTACCCTCCGGTGGCGATGTAGTGCGTGATGTCCTCGGGGTCAATGAGCCCGCACCGGCCCAGCACCATTTTGTGCTCGTACCTGGACCTGGGAAAATCGGCAAAGGAGGGGACCAGGTCATTGGGCTCCAGGGCGGCCAGAACGAACTCCAGACATGGGTCGTCGTTGAGCAGGAAATCCTCTACCAGCCGCGCGGCGATGCCATCCGTGACGTAACCGTAGCAGATGGCGGGCCAGCCCGGCTTGGCCACCACTACCAGGGGCTCGGCGTAGCAGTGCCCCATGCAACCCACCTCTATGACCTCGGCCTCCAGCCCGCGCCGCCCAACCTCTTCCTTCAGGCACCTTAGAATTTCCAGGGCCCCGGCAGCGCGACCGCAGGTGGCGGTCCCCACCAGCAACAGGGGCTTCTGTGCGCGTTCCTCCCACCGTTTACCGGCCCCGGCCGCCAGTGCGCCGTACTTTTGTGCCACGCTCAAGGGGCTTCACCTTCTCGCCGGGCCAACCCGAAAGCAAAAAGGAGACCGTCCACCTTGGTCGGCGTCATCTTGCCGTGCACGGTGTCGTCCACCACCGTAACCGGCGCCAGGGTGCAGCAACCCACGCAGGCCACCCGTTCCAGGCCGAACTCCCGGTCCGGCGTGGTCTGCCCCACCCGAATGTCCAGCCGCCGCTCCCAGTGGTCCAGGATGACGTTGCCTCCCTTCATGTGGCAGGCCGTGCCCATGC
>DYER01000067.1 GCA_020725605.1 Ammonifex sp.
AGCGACGCCCACCTGGTGGACCAGATGGATTACCTGGCCCTGGGCCTGGACGTGGCGCGCCGGGGCTGGTTAACGCCGCGCGACCTGCTGAATACTATGACCTACGAGGAGTTGAAGGCCTGGCTCGCGGCGCGCCGGCGCGGCAGGTCCGGCACGTACTCGTAACGCGGGCGCGGAAAAGATGATGAATTTGCCAACGGCCGGTGCGATGACCGGATAACTCTCCGAGGCAGAATTGCCCTTGGACCGGCAGAGACTATTGCCAACCGGCAGGTGTCAAGGACCGGATGGTTTTCCGGGGCAAGATTCCCCGTTGGTCCAGGGGAATTTTGCCCCCCTCGGCATGACGACCGGATAGCTTTGCGCGCCGAATTCCCTGCCGCCGGTTCCGGCCACCGTCCCGACCTCCGGGCCGTGGTGACCGTGGTCGCGGGCGGGTTCTTTGTTCGCTCGCGGCTCGGGATCGGGCCGGACCGGCCCGTACTTTTCGAATACCCGTGCGGAGGCAAAACCATGCCGTGGTTGGCGTCCCTGGAACGCGGTCAGCTCCTGCTGCTGGTCGGCGTCATTCTGGCGGCCGCGGTGGCGCTCAGTGTGCTGGACGTCCTCAGGCGCAGGTCCCCCGACGCGGGCGGGGCCCGGTATTACCGGTGGTCCGAATGGGGCGTCCTGGTGGTGGCGCTGGGCACGGGGGGTGCGGTCTACCTCTCTTACGCCGGTTTTGACCTTTCCGGTGTCACAGGGTGGCTGATAACCGGAGGTTTGCGCGTGGTCGCCATCCTGGCCCTGACTGTGGTGGCGGTGCGGGCCGCGGGCCTGGCGGTGGACCGGTTCGCGGACCGGCTCAAGGCCCGCGAGGAAGAGGGCTCCGAGCGCGTGCGCCAGATCGAAACCATGGCCGGGGTCCTGCGCAAGGCCGCCGTGGGCGTGATTTTCGCCGTGGCCGGCGTGACCATGCTCAAGGAGTTCGGAGTGGACATCCGTCCCATCCTCACGGCGGCCGGTATCGGCGGACTGGCCATAGGCTTCGGCGCCCAGACCCTGGTGCGGGACCTGATCGGCGGTTTGTTCCTGCTTCTGGAGAACCAGGTGCGGGTGGGCGACGTGGTCAGGATAGGCGACAAGTCCGGGCTGGTGGAGGCCATCAACCTGCGCACCATCATCCTGCGCGACCTGGACGGGGTGGTCCACATCATTCCCCACGGTAGCATCGAGTCCATCTCCAACATGACCCGCGAATGGTCCCGGTACGTCATCGACGTGGGGGTGGCCTACAAGGAAGACGTGGACCACGTGATAGAGGTCCTGCGGGAGATCGGCGACGAGCTGGCCCGCGACCCGGACTACGCGCCCGACATTCTGAAGCCCCTCGAGGTACTGGGGGTGGACCAGTTCACCGATTCCGCCGTGGTGATCAAGGTCATGGTCACCACCCGGCCCCTCCGGCAGTGGGTGGTGGGGCGCGAACTCCGCCGCCGTATCAAGAAACGCTTTGACGAACTGGGCATCGAAATACCCTTCCCGCACCTCACCCTTTATTACGGAGGGGCGGGCAGGAAGGAGACCGGCGACCACGCGGATCGGCCGGGGCGTTAGACGGTCGTACCTTCACGCGGCCGTTCCTATGGTTGTTCCCGAGTGCGGGCTGACCCGGTGGTCCTTGCCGCCGCGGCCGGGTGCGTGCGGCCTTGACGCGTGGCGGCGTGGGCCCATTCCGCCGGCGAGGGGCCGGGGGCACCAGGCGCCGGTTAAGAACCGACCCGGTGGCGCCAACGCGTGCGGCGGCCCGTGCCCGCACCCCAGGAGGCGGCCCTGCCGTGGGCCTTGACGAAATCCGTGTGGCCCTATATAATGGTACTTGACGACGGGGCGTAGCTCAGTTTGGCCAGAGCGCACGGTTCGGGACCGTGAGGTTCGCAGGTTCAAGTCCTGTCGCCCCGACCAGTCAAAAGCCCGCAAGCCCGCGAGAATCAAGGGTTTGCGGGCTCTTCCATTCCATGGGGAGGACGGCAGGAACCGAGAGGGGCGGGAGCGTGAGGTTCGAGCGCATCGACGAACTGAAGCGGAAGCTGGACGCCGTGCGGCCCCTGCCGCCCGCCGTTGCGGCCAGGCTCCGGGAGCACTGCCTGGTGGAGTGGACGCACCACTCCACGGCCCTGGAGGGCCCGGCGCCCGGGCGCCACTCCGAGACGTGGCGTACGTTACCGCCGCGTGGGGCCCTACCGTCATTACCCGGGAAAACCTGGAGCAGTCACGCTCCTTACCATGGTAGTGATACCGGTGATATACGTATGATATACGTAGGGCTCGACGCTCTGACGAAGCGAAGTACTCCGTATCTTGAGCCAGACCGGGACACGGCCTCCGGCAGGGCAACCCCGAACGTGCGCGGTTGCGCGGTTACAGGCGGCAGGAAAAGGGAGGGCCGCGAAGAAAATATTCCTAATAAGTACTATGAGTACAGTGGCCCGGTGCGGGACCGGTTCTCGGGGGTGGGACAAGTTTTCGTTACGCCACGAAACGGCGGGGGATGTCGGGAAGTCTGACCCGAACGAGTGACGGCAGGAGCCGGTGGGTACTGTCATCCGCGTGGGGCGACGTTGAAGGAAGAGTATATGGGACGGGTCACAGAACAGCAATTTATCGATTTCTGCCGTGCCAACATGGCCGCTTACAAGTGCCCGCGCGAGGTGGAGTTCCTGGAGGAGATTCCGAAGACGGCTTCCGGCAAGGCCCTGCGGAGGCTCCTGAGGGAAAGGGAAGCGGAAAAGAGAAGGGCCGGAGGGTGAATTGGGGAGGAGGCCGTCCCTTTTCGGCGGCCCCGGGCGTTGGGCCGTCCCGGTTGGCGCAACGCAAGAATCCGCGGAAGGGGGCGGGTGCGGGGGCGTTGCCGCAGGAATAGCCTCGTCGCCTGCGGGCTTTCGGCCTTCGTCCCGCTCCGCGGCGGGCCTCGCGCCGGCACCGGGTAGAAGGATTCACTGCGAAGGGCGGGTGTAACGCGTGGAGAAAGAGGTTGCGGGCGTAAAGGTGGAATGTGTCGTGGGTGACATAACGCGGCAGAACGGTTTCGACGCCGTGGTCAATGCGGCGAACGCGCAGCTCCGCCCCGGCGGCGGGGTGGCCGGGGCCATTCACCGGGCCGCCGGGCCGGGGCTGGAGGAGGAGTGCCGGCCCCTGGCACCCATAAAGCCCGGACAGGCCGTCATCACCGGAGGGCACAATTTGCCCAACCGGTACGTGATCCACTGTCTGGGGCCGGTCTACGGCGTGGACCGTCCCTCGGAGCGGTTGCTGGCCGACTGCTACCGCAACGCACTCCGGCTGGCCGAGGAACGCGGCCTGTCCTCGGTGGCCTTTCCCGCCATCTCAACCGGGGCCTTCGGCTATCCCATGGAGGAGGCGGCCGAGGTGGCCTTCCGCACCATCGCGGAAGTGGCCCCCACGCTCAGGTCGGTAAAGGTGGTGCGGTTTGTGTTGCGGGACGAGGAGGCCCTCCGGGTCCACGAACAAGCCATGGCGCGGTCCCTGCCCTGACGCGCCGGGCTCCGCCGTCCCGGGTTTTTAGTAGCGCGTGTGCCCCGGCCGGTCGGGCCCCGTCCCCGTGCTGGCCCGCGTGGCGTCGCTTTCGTTGCGGGGAAAACCGCGGTGCGGTCCGGGCCTCCGTGGACGGGGTATGGGGCGGCGGGGGTCGAGTGTGCCCTTTGTTGTATGTTTGCTGAGTGAACATTCATTCAGAAAGCCACCCGGTGGGAGGATGAAAACCTTGATCGATTGCCGGCGCCACCACGAGGTGACCCAGTTTGTGATGGGCAGGGTAGTAGACGGCAGACCGGTTTACACCATGGCCTGCTACTACGTCGACGGACTGCTGATCGACACCGGCCCCGTTCACGTGGCCGGCGAGATTCCTGCCGCTTTTGCGGAGTTTCCGGTCCACACCATCGTCAACACGCACCATCACGAGGATCACATCGGAAACAACGCCGTTTTTCAGGAAAAGCTGGGGGTGGGCCCGGCACTGGCCCACGAAAAGGCGGTACCTAGGATCGTCGATCCCCGGATTTGGACCGGCCGGTTACAGCCGTACCAGCACTTCGTGTGGGGCGCGCCTCCGCCGTCGGCGGCCCGGCCCATCGGGGAAGAGGTGCGGACCGAAAGCTACACCTTCCGGGTGCTGCACACTCCGGGGCACAGTGACGACCACATCTGCCTCCTCGAGCCCGAGAGGGGATGGCTTTTCGCCGGGGACCTTTTCATATCGGAGCGGGCCGAGGTTCTGCGGAGCGACGAGGACGCCCTGCTGATTCTGGACTCCCTGCGCAGGCTGCTGGAATACGACTTCGAGGTCCTGTTTTGCGCCTCGGGACTGGTGGCCCGGAACGCCCGGGGAGCGGTGGCCGCGAAGATAGCCTACTGGGAGGATTTGAAGGAGCGGGCACAAGCGCTTTACCGTACCGGATTGGATCCGGAAGAGATAAGGGAGAGGCTGCTGGGCCCGGAAACCGCCCTGTACGGGCTGACCGGAGGGGATTTCGCCAAGGTCCACCTGGTCCGTTCGTTGCTGCGGATTTAGGCCTTCCGGTGCCGCCGGGCGGCAGGAAGAGACGGGGCCGAGGTCGAATTTCCCCGGGGGTGGAATCTCTATGCCCGGAAAGCCGCTGAAGAGAGGCGGGCCCGTTTTGAGCTTCCGGGAGTTCCGCGCGCTGGCCGGGCGGCTGGTGGACCGGGTGCCGCCGGTACTGGCGCGGGAACTGAGCGGCGGCTTCCAGGTGGCGCCCGGAGCCAGGCGGGACGGAGACCTGTACGTCCTCGGGGAGTACGTCGAAGACCCGGCCCTGGGACGGTTGATAGTCCTCTACTACGGGTCCTTCGTCGCGGTCTGCCGCGGGGCGGACCGCGACGTGTGGGAAAGGGAACTCTGGGAAACCATAAGACACGAACTGCGGCACCATCTCGAGGCCCTGGCCGGAACCGAGGAACTGGCGCGGGAGGAAGAGGCCGAGCTGGCGGCGCTCAAAGCAAGCGAGCGTCGCGGGCAATCCGGACCGGGCTGGCTTGAGCGTTTGCGCCTGCCCCGGTCCCGGGACGATAAAGATCGGCTTTGATTTGAGGTCACAGGGGTGAGAGAGGGTGTTGCGGAAGATCCTGGTGGCCGTGGACGGCTCGGCCGAAAGCAATCGGGCCCTTGACGTGGCCCTCGAACTGGCGCGGGCGATTCGGGGAGAGGTGGGGATTCTCCACGTCTTTCACCTCCCGGAGCAGGTCGTCTCCGTCAGCGGCAAGGTGGGGCACATTCTGGATGGCGTCAGGAACTTCGTGGAGGAAGGGGGCAGGGAGGCTCTGGAACAGGCCCGCGCCCGCGCGGCGGCGGCCGGGGTGCCCCACGAGGTGAAGGGGGTCTGGGGGCACCCGGCGGACGAGATTTGCCGGGAGGCCGGGGAAGGGCACTACGACCTCATCGTCATGGGAAGCCGGGGGCTCAGCCCGGTCGAAACCTGGTTCCTGGGCAGCGTCAGTCAGCGGGTGGTCCGCCGGGCGCCTTGCTCTGTCATGATTGTGCGTTGAGGGATTCGGCCCGGGGTCCGCATCGGGTCGGGGACGGGCCACCGGTGGTGCGGCGGCCACCGTTGGAATGTTTACGGCGGCCCTCGCGGAAGGGGGCCGCTTTCGGGTTTCGAGGCATAGATCTATCTGCGGAGAAAGATCCCGTCGGGCCGACCGGGTGAAGGAGTGCGGGGGAAAACGTCGAAATAACCCGCTGGTCCCGGCAAAGGGGGGTACTGGGTTGTCCGAGTGGCGCATGGACGTCCTCACCGGACGCTGGGTGGTTATCGCCGCCGAGCGGGGCGGGCGCCCGTTCGATTTCAAGGTCGAACGGGAAGAAACCCGCGCCGGTCCCTGCCCCCTGTGCCCCGGGTACGAACGGGAAACCCCGCCCGAGATAGCGGCCTACCGCGCTCCGGGTACGGCGCCCGATACCCCGGGCTGGCGGGTGCGGGTGGTACCCAACAAGTTTCCGGCCGTGCGGGGTTGCGGGTGCGCCGTGGTTGCGGCGTACGGGGTCCACAGGGCCATGCCCGGGATCGGGGCCCACGAAATGGTGATCGAGACCCCGGAGCACGTGCGCGGCCTGGAGGACCTGGACCCGGAGCAGGCGGTCGATACCCTGCGCATGTGGCAGGAGAGGTGCCTGGCTCTGCGCCACCCGAGCTGGGTAGAATACATTCAGGTATTCAAGAACGTGGGGCGGGCCGCCGGCGCCTCCCTGGAGCACACCCACTCCCAGATTATGGCCCTGCCCTTCGTGCCCCGCGAGGTGGCGGCCGAACTGGCAGCCGTGCGGGCCCCGGAGGGGTGCCGCCTGTGCGCCGTGGTGCGCCACGAGCTGGCGGAGGGCTCCCGGGTGGTGGTGGCCGGCCGGCACGTGGTGGTCTTCGCCCCCTTCGCGAGCCGCTTTCCCTTCGAGCTGTGGGCCGTGCCCCTCGCCCACGAGGGCGACTTCGCCCGGGCGAACCGGGCCGTGCTGGAGGAAATGGCCTCCGCCTTGCGCGGGGCGCTGGGCCGGCTGGCACGGGTGCTGGAGCGGCCCCCCTATAACCTGGTTCTGCACACCGGCCCCGTAAACAGGGCCGCGGGGGACTTCCACTGGCACCTCGAACTGTTGCCCCGGCTCACCGTGCCGGCCGGGTTCGAGTTCGGCACGGGTTATTACGTGAATCCCCTGCCGCCCGAGGCGGCGGCGAGATACCTGACCGACGACAATTCCCGTTGAGGAGGAGTCCCATGAGCGATACGGCCGTTTGCCTCCGGGCCGACGGGGAGGGCGCCTTTACCGCCGAGCGCCTGGCGGCCTACGCGGCCCTGGTCGAAAGGGAGGAAATGGACGAACTGCTCTCCCTGGGCCACTTTTTGCGCGGCCTCAGGGTCCAGCAGATCAACTCGGCCCGCCGTGGCGGAGGGGTGGCGGAAATGCTGCAGTCCCTCATACCCTTCGAACGGGCCCTGGGTCTGGACGTGAGCTGGGACGTCATCGGTGCAGAGCCCGCCTTTTTCATCTACACCAAGACCCTCCACAACTTCCTGCAGGGGCGGCCCTGCGTCCCTGACCTGGCCGGGACCAAGGCCTACTGGGATACCAACCGGCAGAACTACGCCCTGGTGCGGGAAGACGCCGACGTCATCATCGTGCACGACCCCCAGCCGGCGGGATTGATCAAGTTCGTCCCGGAGGAGGTGAGGCGGCGGCAGAAGTGGATCTGGCGCTGCCACATCCACCTTTCGCGGGAGCACCAGTTCGTCCTGGACTTCGTAAGGAGCCTGATCGAGGAATACGACCTGGTCATTTTCTCGGCCGGGAAGTTCCTGCCCCGGTGGAAGGTGGCCTCGGCGGTCATTCTGCCCTACATTGACCCCCTGTCGGACAAGAACAGGGACCTGCCGGCGGAGCAGGTCCGCGAGATTTGCTCCCGGCACGGCCTGGTGGACCTCGAGGCCAAACCCCTGATCGTCCTGGTCTCGCGCTTCGACCCCTTCAAGGGGCATCAGTACGCCCTGGAGGCCTTCAGGATGGTGCGGGAGCAGATGCCCTGCCAGCTGCTGATGGTCGGGGGTACGGCCAGCGACGACCCGGAAAACGAGGCCATTTTCGCTGGCCTTAAGGAACAGGTGCACGGCATGCCCGACGTCCACCTGCTCAACCTGCCGGCCGACAGTCACACCGAGATCAACGCCTTCCAGAGGGCGGCGCGGATCGTCCTGCAGCCCTCCATCAAGGAGGGCTTCGGGCTGACGGTGAGCGAGGGCATGTGGAAGGAGAAACCGGTCATAGGCGGCGATGTGGGCGGTATCCCGTCCCAGATCACGGACGGATACAACGGTTTTCTGGTGCCTCCCGGCAAGAAGGGCGTGGAGGAAATGGCGGACCGCATTGAGTATCTCCTGAAGAACCCCCACTTTGCCCGGGAGATGGGCAAGAGGGGGAAGGAGGCCGTGAAGGAGCGCTTCCTTCTGACCCGCGGCGTGCTGGACGAGCTGAGGCTGATTAAGGGGTTGCTGGAAGGCTGATCTCCGGCCTTAAGTAGCATAAAACCACGGTCCCCAGGCCATGCTATGCCCAGTTTCAGGTCGTGAAGGGGGGAGCACTGGTGCGGGTGGAGGTGGACCAGGACCTGTGCATCAGCTGCGGGGCGTGCATCGATACCTGCCCGGAGATCTTCGACTGGAACGAGGACGACAAGGCCTACGCCGTGCGCGAAGAGGTTCCCGAAGAACTGGAGGACGAAGCCCAGGAAGCCGTGGACGGCTGTCCCACGGGGGCCATCCTGGAACACTGACGGCACGACGATGGGCGCCGGTCGACAGCACCGGCCCCTTTTTTACTTGGTTAAAATTTTATTGACAACAGGACCTTTTGTGTTAAAATGTGTTTTGGTTGGGGTTAGCCGGTCTCACGTGGCCGGGCTAACACCCTAAATTTTTGATGAGGAGGCGAGACGGCGAAATGAAACCCTTGGGCCGCCATGTTCTGGCTGAGATTTATGGGTGCGACTTCGAGGTGCTGGACGACATCCGCAGGGTGGAGGAAATCATGGTCGGAGCCGCCCTGGCGGCGGGAGCCCAGATCCGCGAGGTCGTGTTCCATAAGTTCAGCCCCCAGGGAATCAGTGGTGTGGTAGTGATTTCCGAATCGCACCTGACCATTCACACCTGGCCGGAGCTGGGATACGCGGCGGTAGACGTGTTTACCTGCGGGGACAACGTAAATCCGTGGGACGCCTGCCAGTACCTGGCCCGGGAATTTCAGGCCAGGCACATGACCGCCCAGGAAACCAAACGGGGAATTTACGCCGCCATCATGCGCTACGCCAGGGACAAACAGGTGGTCAATCAATAGGGGGGATGCTTATTAGTACCGACGATCCGAGAGCCAAGGGTTGACGTGGGCCTTGCCGGAGGTTTGGGGCAAGGCTTATTTTATTCTCCGGCAGGAAAAGTACCGGCGGTAACGAAATATAACCCGGCAGGAGTGGTGGTGTGCCGCGGGACAGCTTTCGCTGCGTATTCGAAGCTTTGCGGCGCGCGGACGCGATCGTGGCGCGGGCCCTGCCGGTCCGGGCCGGGGCCCCCCGCACGCCCCACCCCCTCTTTCCTTCCTGGGAGGCGTGCCTGCGGCCGGGACTGGTACTGCTATCTGCGCACCTCTACAACGGCGTGAACGAAAGAAGTATCGCCCTGGCGGCGGTCCTGCAGTTCATCTATCTGGCCGCCAGGATACACGCTCAGGTGGAGGAAGACGAGCCGGGAGTGCCGGAAGGGCGCCGCGTGCGCTGTCAGTTGCCCGTGCTGCTCGGCGATTACCTTTATTCCCGGTTTTTCACGACTTTGTGCGAGGGCGGTCTGGAAGAGTACCTGCCGCCCCTGGCGCGGCTGGTGTGCAGCATCGGGGAGGCGGGGATGCTGCGCCGCCGGCGGGGCGCGGACGCGATGCGCGAGGTCTGCCTCAAGGAAACGGGCGAACTGATGGGCCTGGCCTGCCGCCTCGGGGGCGAACTGGCCGGCGCTCCCGAAGCCCATCTGGGCTACCTCTACCGTTTCGGCCTGCACTTCGGTCTGGCTTACGGGCTCAACGGGCGCGCCGGGGCGGGGGAAATACGTGATTTGCTCTCCCGCGCCGGAACCGAACTCCGGGGCCTGCCCGCCGGAGAGGCCCGCACGGCCCTGGAAGGGTTGCTCGTGCGTTTTGCTCCCCCGGGAGAAAGGGTGGGCGACCCTGGTGGTTGAGTACAAAAAACCGGGTCCGGACCCTCAGGACAAGGCCGCCTACGTGCGGGCCATGTTTAACTCCATCGCCCGCCGTTACGACCTCCTGAACACGGTCTTGAGCCTGGGTCGGGACCGGAGATGGCGCCGGTTTGCCGTGGGCGCAAGCGGTCTGACCCGCGGTGGTCGCGGCCTGGACGTGGCCTGCGGTACGGGCATGCTGGCCCTGGAACAGGCGCTCGTGGTGGGACCGCGGGGTCTGGTGGTGGGGCTGGATTTTAGCGGCGAGATGCTGGCCGTGGCGCGGCGCAGGCTGGCGGCTCATCCGCAGGTACGCCTGATCTGCGGGGATGCGCTGACCCTTCCCTTTCCGGACGATACCTTCGACGCGGCCACCATCGGGTTTGCCCTGCGCAACGTGGCCGACGTCCCGCGGACCATTGCGGAAATGGCCCGCGTGGTGCGCCCCGGAGGTCGGGTGGTGTCCCTGGAACTGGGCCTTCCCCGCGCGCCCTTCTTCCGTCAGACCTACTTGCTGTATTTCAAACGTCTTTTGCC
This sequence comes from Ammonifex sp., assembly GCA_020725605.1. Lineage (GTDB taxonomy): Bacteria > Bacillota > Desulfotomaculia > Desulfotomaculales > DYER01 > DYER01. The sequence continues at coordinate 10,318 of DYER01000067.1, forward strand.
CCTTCTCGGGCGCCTCGGGGTGGGCTGCGACGGGCCGTACAGGTATCTCCCGGCCTCGGTGCTGGCCTTCTACACGCCCGAGGAGATAAGCGGTTTTTTCGGCGCCGCCGGCCTGAAGGGTATCGTGTGTTACAGATTGGACCTGGGTATTGCCACCGTGCACGTGGGCACCAAAGGGTAGCCGGGGCGCCCCGGAGGCTTACCGGAATCCGGCCCGGAGGGTGGTACCGGTACCCGGAAGGCCCGCCGGGACTCACGCGGACCGAAGGAACCCGACACGGACCTCCGTGGATGTGCCAGGGTGAGGTGTAGAGCGTCGGATGGCCTATCGCGACCTGCGGGAATTCATCGCCGATCTGGAGGCCCGGGGGTGGCTGCACCGGGTCAGGGTAGAGGTGGACCCGGTGCTGGAAATCACGGAGATCACGGACCGGGTGGTCAAGAGCGGCGGGCCGGCCCTGTTCTTCGAGCGGGTCCGGGGCTACGACGTGCCGGTGGTCACCAATCTCTTCGGAACGCGCGAGCGGATGCAGCTGGCCCTTCAGACCGACGACTTCGACCGGCTGGGCCGGGAACTGGTGGACCTCCTGCTCCCGTCGGAACTTCCCGTCAGCCTGGTAGACAAGCTCAAGTTCCTACCCCGGCTGGCCAAATTGTCGGACTTTGTGCCCAAAGTTGTGCGGTGGGGGCCCTGCAAGGAGGTCGTAGTACGCGAGCGCCCGAGTCTGGCCCCCTTCCCGATATTGAAGTGCTGGCCCCTGGACGGGGGTCCCTTCATTACGCTGCCCCTGGTTTTTACCAGGGACCCGGTCACGGGGCGCCGGAACGTGGGGATGTACCGCATGCAGGTTTTTGACGAACGCACCACCGGCATGCACTGGCACCCCCACAAGGACGGGGCCGAACACCTGCGGCGGGCGGCCCGGAAGGGGGAAAGGCTGGAGGTGGCCGTGGCCCTGGGAGCCGACCCCGCCACCATCTACGCCGCCACGGCGCCACTGCCACCGGGAGTGGACGAGCTCCTGCTGGCCGGATTCCTGCGACGCAGCCCGGTGGAGCTGGTGCGGTGCGAAACGGTGGACCTGGAAGTGCCGGCCCACGCCGAAATCGTGCTGGAAGGCTACGTGGATCCGAATGAGACCAGGGTGGAGGGCCCCTTCGGAGACCACACCGGCTATTACTCTCCCGCCGATCACTATCCCGTTTTCCACATCACCTGTGTCACCCACCGGCGTCACCCCATTTACCCGGCCACCATTGTGGGCAGACCCCCCATGGAAGACGCCTGGTTCGGCAAGGTTACCGAGCGTTTCTTTCTGCCGCTGCTGCAGCTCCAGCTACCGGAGATTGTAGACCTCAACTTTCCGGTGGAGGGCGTCTTCCACAACTGCGTCATCGTGAGCATCAGGAAGAGCTACCCCGGTCAGGCGCGCAAAGTCATGCACGCCCTTTGGGGCACGGGCCAGATGATGTTCACCAAGGTCATCGTCGTGGTGGACCACGACGTGCGGGTGCACGACCCGCAGGAGGTCTGGTGGCGGGTATTCGCCAACATAGACCCGCGGCGGGACCTGGTGATAGTGGACGGGCCGGTGGACGTGCTGGACCACGCGACCGGCACTCGGGGTTTCGGGGCCAAAATGGGTCTGGACGCCACCAGAAAGTGGCCCGAAGAGGGGTACACGCGGCCCTGGCCCGAGGACATCGTCATGGACCCGGCCGTAAAGGCCCTGGTGGACGGGAAGTGGCAGAGCTATGGTCTTTAGAAGGGTCCGGATCTTTCTGGAGATGATCAAGTTCGAGCACAGCGTGTTCGCCCTGCCCTTTGCGTACACAGGCGCGTTGCTGGTCGAGCGCAAAGTCCCTTCGGCCCACGACCTGCTCTGGATTACCCTGGCCATGGTGGGGGCGCGCACGGCGGCCATGTCCCTGAACCGCATCATCGACCGGGAGATCGACGCCGCCAACCCCCGCACCGCGAGCCGCGCCCTGCCCCGGGGGCTCCTTTCCGTCACCGAGGTCTGGGTCTACGTGTTCCTCTCCTTCGGGCTGCTCCTGGTGGCGGCGGCCCAGTTGAGCCCGCTGGCGTTGAGGCTTTTTCCGGTGGCGGTGGCGGTGCTCTTCGTCTACTCCTACACCAAGCGCTTCACCTGGCTCTGCCATCTCTTCCTGGGGCTGGCCCTGGGGCTGGCGCCGCTGGGTAGCTGGATCGCCATCGCGGACCGCCTCGACCTTGCGCCGGTCCTGCTGGCCGCGGGCGTCACCTTCTGGGTGGCCGGCTTCGACGTCATCTACGCCTGCCACGACTACGACTTCGACCGCCGTACCGGGCTGCACTCCATTCCGGCCCGCTTCGGCCTGCGCCGTGCCCTGGCCATCTCGTCTCTCTTTCACGTGCTGGCCGTGGCCTTCTTCCTGCTGGTCTGGTGGTATATGGGCCTGGGGGTTTTTTACCTGGCGGGCGTGACCCTGGCGGCCGGCATTTTATGGTACGAGCACCGCCTGGTTTCACCGGGGGACCTTTCGCGTGCGGACACGGCATTTTTCAACATGAACGGCCTTTTGAGCGCGACCATGCTCGTCTTCACGTTCCTGGACGTCAGCATTCCCCTACCTGTTCTGTGAGTTCTGGCGGACGAATACGTCTGAGGAAAGGGGTGGTAAAGGGTGGCCAGGTTGCGCATCGGGCGGCTCGATTACCTCAGTTGCCTGCCCATTTTTCTTCCGCTGGCACGGGGGGCCGTACCGCTGGAGGCAGACTACGTGCCGGGTGTTCCCGTGGAGCTGGATGCCCTGTTGCTGGCGGGTGAGGTCGACGTTGCCCCCCTCTCCGCCATCGAGTACGCCCGGCACCACGCACACCTCTGGCTACTGCCCGGGATCTCGGTCAGCGAGGAGGGGCGCGCGGGCACCGCTCTTTTCTTCAGCCGCCTGCCCGTCACCGAGCTGGACGGCAAAATCGTGGCCGTGTCCCCGGTTTCGGCCACCGGTACGGCTTTGCTCCAGGTGTTGTTCGCGAATTACTACCATGTGGACGCGCGGATAATCGTCATGGACCCCGACCTCGACTCCATGCTGGCCACCACGGACGGGGCCCTGATTACCGGGGACCAGGCCCTCCTGGTCCGGGAAGAGTTGCGCGACCGGGGGCCCGACCTTCTGGTCACGGACCTGGGCGAGGTATGGAAGACCTTCACCGGTGAAAGAATGGTGTACACCGTCTGGGCCGTGAGGCGGGACTTCGCCCGGGAGCACCCGGGCGCGGTGGCGGAACTGGTGGCGGCGCTGAAAAAGGCCAGGGAGGTCGGATGGGCGGCCCGGGAGGAGCTGGTGGCGGAGGCCGGCCGCAAGCTTTCCCTGCCGCCGCAGGTCATCGAGGATTACCTGCAGCAGGTGAACCACGATTTCGGCGAGGGCCACCGCAGGGCCCTGGTCCTCTTTTACGATTACGCTTACAAGACAGGTCTGATCGACGAGCGGGTGCGCCTGGAGGTCTGGGGAGAAGAAGGCCCGTGAGCACATACGGAGTCCTGCCTTCCGTGGACGAAGTCCTCCGTCAGCCCGGGGTGGCGGAACTGCTGGAGCGCCATCCGCGGCCCGTGGTGGTGGCCGCGGTCCGGGAATGCCTCGCCGAGTACCGGGCCAGAATTACCGGCGGCCTGCCGGGGCCGGCCTCCCGGGAAAGCTTGCGGGGCGCCGTGGTGGCCGCGGTGCGCGAAAGGGTCGCGGCAATGGTGCGATCCAACCTGCGTCCGGTCATCAACGCCACCGGGGTGGTGCTGCACACCAACCTGGGACGGGCGGTGCTGGGTGCCGCGGCCGCGGAGGCCGTGGTACGCATGGGTGGGTACTGCAACCTGGAGCTGAACCTGGAGACCGGGAAGCGCGGTTCACGTTACGCGGCGGTCGAGGAACTGCTGAAGACGCTTACGGGTGCCGAGGCCGCCCTGGTGGTGAACAACAACGCGGCCGCCGTGCTGCTGGCCCTGTCCACTCTGGCCCGCGGTCGGGAAGTCATCGTATCCCGGGGTCAGCTCATCGAGATCGGGGGATCCTTCAGGATGCCCGACGTCATGGCTGGCAGCGGGGCCCGGCTGGTGGAGGTGGGCACGACCAACAAAACCTACCCGGAGGACTACCGCCGGGCCGTGGGCGAGCGCACGGCGCTTTTGCTCTGGGTGCACACCAGCAACTACCGCATCGTGGGTTTTACCCGCGAGGTAAGGGTAGAGGAACTGGTGGCCCTGGGTCGGGAGTACGGCCTGCCCGTGATGTGCGACCTGGGCAGCGGCTCCCTGGTGGACCTGCGGCCCTGGGGCCTCCCCCACGAGCCTACGGTGCAGGAGGTGGTGGCCGCGGGTGCCGACGTGGTCACCTTCAGCGGCGACAAGCTCCTGGGGGGCCCCCAGGCCGGGATCATCGTGGGCCGCGCCGAATACGTGGGCCGCATGAAGGGCAATCCCCTGACCCGGGCCGTACGCATCGACAAATTAACCCTGGCGGCGCTGGAGGCCACCCTGAGGGAATACCGCGACCACCGGGAGGAAGTGCATACCCGGCTGCCGGTCCTGCGCATGCTCACCGTGCCCGCGTCCGAGCTGGCGCGGCGGGCCGGTGCCTTCGCGGCGCGACTGGGGGAGATTTTGCGCGGGCGGGCCGAGGTGCACACGCAACCCGGGTTCTCGCGGGTGGGCGGCGGGGCCCTGCCCACGGCGGAACTGCCCACCACCCTGGTGGCCGTCGCGCCCCTGAACGTGACGGTGGAGGAGCTGCAGGTGCGCCTCAGGAAGGGGGACCCGCCCGTCGTGGCCCGCGTGCGCGAGGGCTGGCTGCTGCTCGACCTGCGCACGGTTCCGGAAGACCGGGAACCGCTCCTGGAGCAGGCCCTCGGGCGGGCCCTGGCGTAGGGCCCGGTGGCCCGGGAAGGGATGCTATGGCAACGGATTACGTGGTTGTGGGCACGGCGGGGCACGTGGACCACGGTAAGACGGCCCTGGTCAGGGCCCTGACCGGCGTGGACACGGACCGCCTCAAAGAGGAAAAGGAACGGGGCATTTCCATAGAGCTGGGTTTCGCGCTGCTGCACCTGCCCGGGGGCCGGAGGGCCGCCATAGTGGACGTGCCGGGCCACGAGCGGTTCGTGCGCACCATGCTGGCCGGGGCCAGCGGCATCGACCTGGTCATGCTGGTCATCGCGGCGGACGAAGGGGTGCGCCCCCAGACCAGGGAGCACCTGGACATCATCCAGCTCCTGCAGGTGGAGCGCGGCCTCGTGGTCATCACCAAAATCGACCTGGTGGACCGGGACTGGCTCGCCCTGGTGGAGGAGGAGGTGCGGGAGTTCCTGCGGGGCACGGCGCTGGAGGACGCCCCCCTGGTGCGGGTTTCCTCCGTGACCGGGGAGGGGCTGGAGGAACTCGTGGCCGCCCTGGACCGGCTGGCGGCCACGGTGGCGCCCAGGCCCGTCGGGGACTACGTGCGGCTGCCGGTGGACCGGGTCTTCACCGTTACGGGCTTCGGCACCGTGGTTACCGGAACCCTCTGGTCCGGAGAACTGGCCCTTAACGACGCCGTGGAGGTCCTGCCGGCCCGCCTGGCCACCCGCGTGCGGTCGCTCCAGGTGCATGGGGAAAGGGTACCCGTGGCCCGGGCCGGGCAGCGCGTGGCGGTCAATCTGGCGGGCGTGGAGGTGGCCCAGGTGGCCCGGGGGGACGTGGTGGCCACGCCCGGGGTCCTCGAGCCCACCCGGCGGCTCGACGTGCGGTTGCGCCTGGTGCCCGGTGCCCCGCGCCGGCTGGCCAACCGGGCCCGGATTCGGGTCTACCTCGGCACCGCGGAGGTGCTGGGAAGGGCCGTGCTCCTGGACGCCGACGAACTGGCGCCCGGCGGCGAGGCCCTGGCCCAGCTGGAGCTGGAGCGCCCTGCGGTGGCGGCCAGGGGGGACCGCTTCGTGGTGCGTTCCTATTCGCCCATGCAGACCATCGGGGGCGGGGTGGTCATCGATCCTTACGCCCGGAGGCACAGGCGGTGGCGCCCGCAACTGCTGGCGGCCCTGGAGGTCATGGAGCGGGGCTCGGCGCAAGAGCAGGTCGCGGAATACCTTCGCCAGCACCCCGGGTTTCTGAGCCCCGACGAAATCTGCAGGGGGACCGGGCTCCCCCGCGCGGCGGTGGAGGGGGCGGTGCGCCAGCTCGCGGCCGCCGGCGCGGTAAAGGAGGTGCGGGCCGAGGGTGGCGGTCACTTTGCGGCGCGCAGCGTCTACGACGCCTGGCGTGAGACCGTGGTGGCCACCCTGGCGGACTTTCACCGGGAATACCCCCTGCGCGAGGGCCTGGGCAAGGAAGAGCTGCGCTCGCGCAGGTTCGGATCGCTGGGCCCGCGCCAGTTTCTGTTTTTGCTCCAGGCCCTGGAGGAAGACGGCGTGGTACGTGCCGGCGGGCACACCCTGGCCCTCCGAAACTTCAGGCCCGCGCCGGACCCGGGTCAGCGGGAAATACTGGACCGTGTCGAGGAGGTTTTACGCGCCGGCGGGTATCAGCCGCCCACCTGGAAGGAAATCGGCGCCGGTCTGGCGGTATCCGAACGGGAAAAGGGAGAGTTGCTGCACTACCTGCTCCAGACCGGTAAAGTGGTCAAGGTGGGCGAAGACCTGTACTTCCACCGGGACGTCGTAAGCGAGGTCCGCCGGAAGGTCACGGATTTCCTGAAGCAACACGGAGAGATCACCGTGGGCCAGATGCGGGACCTGTTGCAGAGTTCCCGCAAGTACGCCCTGCCGCTGCTGGAGTACCTGGACCGGGAACGGGTGACCCGCCGCGTGGGAGACAAGCGGGTTCTGGTGCGGGACTGATGGGCGTGGGCCGGGAACTCCTGAACCTGGTGGTGGAGCGCATCGGGCGAAAGGGACCCCTGACCTTCGCGGAATTCATGAGCCTGGCCCTCTATCACCCCGAGTACGGGTATTACATGGCAGGGGTGAGGGTGGGCCGCGAGGGCGACTACTACACGGCGCCGGCAGTGCACCCCGTGTTCGGGGCCCTGCTGGCCGAGCAGATTTTCGAAATGTGGCGGCTGGCTGGGGGCCCCCTTGCCTGGCAAATTGTGGAATACGGGGCCGGGCCCGGGTGGCTGGCCGGCGACATCCTGGAGGCCCTGGAGCGTCACCACCCCGATTGCTTCGCGGCCACCCGCTACGAGATCGTGGAAATCAGTTCTGCCCTGCGGGCGGTCGGGGAGCGGCACCTGCGGGAGAGGTTCGGGCCGCGGGTGCGCTGGAATCCGGCGCCGGGCGTACGCGCGGTGGAAGGGTGCGTGCTGGCCAACGAACTGCTCGACGCCCTGCCCTTCCACCTGGTGCGCGGGGAGCCGGGCGGCCGGCTGAGCGAGCTGTACGTGGGCTGGGACGGTTGCCGCCTGGTGGAGGTGCCCGGCCCTCCCTCGACCCCCCGCCTGGAGGAATACTTCGCGGCCCAGGGCGTGCGCCTGGCGCCGGGCCGGCGGGCCGAGGTCTCGCTGGCGGCCCTGGACTGGGTGGCCGAGGTAGCCCGCACGCTGGTGAGGGGCTACGTCCTCATTCTGGACTACGGCCTGAGCGCCGCCGAGCTCTACCATCCCGACCGCGCCGGGGGCAGCTTGCGCTGCTTCCGCAACCACCGCCTGCACACCGACCCCTTCGCGGCCGTGGGCGAGCAGGACATCACGGCCCACGTCAACTTCTCGGCCCTGGCGGCCCGGGCGCGCGCCCTGGGCCTGGAGGTCCTCGGGCCGGTCCCCCAGGGAAGCTTCCTTGCCCGCCTGGTACCCCTGCTGGCCCGGAAGCTGGACCTGGCGCAGGACCTGAAGGCGCGCCTGGGGCTCAAGGAACTCATCTTCCGCATGGGGGAGGCCTTTCGGGTCCTGGTCCTGGCCAGGGACGTACCGGCGGCCCCCCTGACCGGCCTGCAGGGACGCCGCTAGCCCTCCTCGGGCTTCGCGGCCGGGGCCGCTCCGCGCCACAGGCGGCAGAAAGTACAGACCTCGCTGCTGGTGGGCAGGCCGCAAACCCCGCACGGTCGGGGCGCTCCGGACCGGCCCTGCCGGTGGTCGCGGAAGAGACTCGCGTACCCCAGGTAGCCCTCGTAGAAGGCGCGCTTCGTACCCGGGGAATGCTGCTCGATGTCGTTCAGGAGGGCCTTGTACCTGAGGAACTTGGCGTCCCGCGCGAAGGGACAGCGCCCCTCCACGCGCGCTATGCCGTGCAGGCGGCAGTAGGCCAGTATCTCCTCTTCGGAAAGCAGGGCCAGGGGCTTGACCTTGCGCGCGAAACCGTGCTCCGAGGCCAGGACCGGCAGGGTTTTGGCGAGGTAAAAGCCGTCCCAGCGCAGGACGTTGGCCAGCAGGGCCGTGGCCATGTCGTCGAGGTTGTGGCCGGTGGCCACGGCCGCGGCCCCGCGCGCCAGGGCCACCTCGTTCATGATGTGACGCTTGGTCATGCCGCAGAGGGAGCAGATGCTCCGCGACCTGAAGGGGCGGCGGCCCCGTTCCAGGGCCTCCACGCCCCTGCCGAACTCTTCCTCGAGAGAGTAGAGATGCAGGACAATCCCGTTCTGGCGGCAGAACTTTTCCGTGATTTCCAGAGAGGCGGCGGAGAACCCTCCGGTGGCGATCCCCAGGTCGATGTGCAGGGCCTCCACGGGGTAACCCAGCCGGCTCAGGGCGTGGGTTACGGCCAGGGAGTCCTTGCCCCCCGAAACGGCCACCACCACCGGACGGTCAGGCTCGAGCATTCCGAAGCGCTCGATGGTGCGCCGCACCTGGCGGAGGAAAAAGGCGTCGAAGTGCTCGGCGCAAAAAGTCGTGTTATGGGCCGCGAGTTTTACGAAGGCCGGTGCCCCGCAAATGCGGCACTTCATACGGCAAGCCCCCTTCCTGCAGCTAATATACCAGCAACCGGGCGGTCTCCGTCAACCCCCCTTGGCGGGCCGTTGAGGAGGTGTGGGGCATGACCGAGGTGCAGGCGGTGGCGGGGGAGGGTCGGTGGCGGGTCGAGGCGCGCGCCTTTTGCACCGCAGAGGGGATCGTTGTCTTGCTGACGGGCGGCGAGCGGCCCCACGTGGGGGCCGTGGTGCTGAGCCTGCCCCGCCCGAGCCGAGCCGCGCCCGGGCGCCTGAGCTGCACCTCCACGGTGCTGCCCCTCCTGGGTCACAAGGACGACCTGGTGGCCCGTCCACTGGCCGAGGAAGTGGCCGTAGCCTGCGGCCAGCCCGTGGTGGTGGTGGCCGGCGTGCACGTGGACGAGGCCTCGGAGGAGGATATCGCGCGGTTGGTGGCAAACTGCCGCACGGCCGGCGCGACTTTGATCCGCCAACTGGAACGCCTGCCATCTTTTTAGTGCTAGCCAATTTAGCGGAAAATCAGTATAATCCCCTAAAAAAGGCCGAATCTCTGGCAATTTGCCGGAGTACGGGGGATCTTAAAAATTCTGGGGTGAATCCCGGAGAGCGGAGGAGGTGGGTATGCTTTCCGGGTAGGGTGACCCTCGACCCGAACCCTGCAGCTAACCCCGGAGGCCTCAGGGGGGGTTAATAATGAAACGCATTCGACCGGTGGCGCTTCTGTTTCTGGTGCTGGTCCTGGGGTGGGCCGCGCCGGCCGCGGCGGCCGTATACGAGGTCCGGCCGGGAGACTCCCTTTACTTGATTGCCAAGCGCTTTGGCTCCACGGTGGACGTGTTGCGCGTCTGGAACGATTACTGGGATTATTACGTGTATCCGGGCCAGAAGCTTGTGGTTCCCGACCGGTACGCCTACGTGGTGCGGTCCGGGGACAGCCTGTACAAGATCGGGCTCCGTTACGGCGTGGACCCCTGGCAACTGGCCGCCTGGAACGGTCTCTCCGGCAGCGAGATCTATCCCGGACAGGTACTGGCCGTTCCTCCGCCGGGCAGCCTGCCGTCGCCCAACCGCGGAGTGTCGGACGCGGACCTGGACCTGCTGGCACGCCTGATCACGGCCGAGGCCGACGGCGAGCCCTACGTCGCCAAGGTGGCGGTCGCGGCCGTGGTGCTCAACCGCGTGCGCAGCGCCGCCTTTCCCAACACCATTGCCGGCGTCATTTACGACTACCGGGACGGGGCCTTTCAGTTCACGCCCGTCATGAACGGCTGGATCAACGTGGCCCCGACACCGGAGGCCTACCGTGCGGCGCAGGACGCACTGAGCGGCTGGGATCCGACCGGCGGCGCCCTCTATTACTTTTCCTGGTGGGTGGACAACCCCTGGCTGTGGTCCCTGCCCACCGCGGCCGTTTACGGCAACCTGGTCTTCAAATACGGTTACAACGCTTAGGTCTTGAACGGACGCCTTCGGGCGGGGTACGTATACGGCGGCCCCGCCCCATCGTTTTTAAAGCCTATTGCCAGGCCGGGCCGTGTGCGCTATTATGGCGGAGGAGGTTTTTGATTTGCGCGACAGGATCAACGACCTGGTGGGAGACGCGGAGGTCTACCTGGTCGGGGGTACGGTGCGGGACCTCTGCCTCGGCCGCCGGCCGGTGGACCTGGACATGGCGGTCCGGGGAGACGCGCGGTGTCTGGCGGGCGGTCTGGCCCGGGACCTGGGCGGAACCCTGGTGGTGCTGGACCCGGCCCACGGGGCCTACCGGGTGGTTTGGCGCGAAGACGGCCTGCGGCGCCACCTGGACCTGGTTTCCCTGCCGGGGGACCTGGAGCAGGACCTGAAACGGCGCGACTTCACGGTGAACGCCATGGCCCTGCCCCTGTGGGCCTGGGAGCGGGAGGAGTGGCCCTCCCACCTGATCGACCCCCTCGGGGGGCGCCGCGACCTGGAGGGTCGCGTCCTCCGGGCCACCGGACCCCGCTCCTTTCGCGACGACCCGGTGCGCATCGTGCGGGCCGCCCGGCTTGCCGTGCAGCTGCACTTGCGGCCCGACCCTGCTACCCGCCGGTTAATGTGTGAGGGAGTCCAGGGGTTACAGGAAGTGGCCGGCGAAAGGATCTGGGCCGAAATGACCCAGATGCTGGCCGATCCTTGCGCCGCAGCGGGCGTGGAGTTGCTGGACGAGAGCGGGGCGCTGGACCAGCTGTTTCCCTTTGTGGCGGCCCTGCGGCAGGTGGAACAGGACCGCTACCACGTTGAACCGGTCTGGCACCACTGCCGCCGCACCCTGGCCTGTCTCGAGCTGGTCCTGTCCCATCTGGCCGGGGGTACGTTACTTTTCCCCTGGGGTCCGGCCGTTATTGAACACCTGAACCGGCCCCTGGCCGGGGACCGCCCCCGCCGCGCGTTGCTGAAACTGGCGGCCCTCTTGCACGACGCGGGCAAGGCCGCCGGCGGGTTCAGGGCGCCCGACGGGCACATCTCCTTCCGCGGCCACGAAAGGGCCGGGCTGGAGTACGTGGACCGGGTGGCGCGACGGCTGGCGTGTGCGCGGCGCGAGCACGCCTACCTCAGGCGGCTCGTGTACGCCCACATGTACCCGCTGTTCCTTTACCTCCACAGGCCTGTCGAGAGAATAACCCTCTATCGCTTTTTCCGGCACCTCGGAGAGAACGCGCCGGACCTCCTGCTGCTTTCTCTGGCGGACGTGGGGGCCACCCACGCGGCCGCGGGCCGGTGGGAGGAATTGATTAACTATCAATCCTTTATCCTTGAAATGCTGGCAGAATACTTCCTCGGTGAGCGCCGGCGTCCGCCCCGCCTGGTCACCGGACACGACCTGCAGGAGGCACTGGGGTTGCCGCCTTCTCCCCTTCTGGGCCGGTTGCTCCGGCGCATAGAAGAAGCCCAGGCTGCGGGCGAGGTCGCCACCAGGGACCAGGCCCTGGCCTTAGCCAGAAGAGAGGTGGAATGTCGGGAATGCGGCTGATGGTTACCGGGGGGGCCGGCTACATCGGCAGCCATACCGTCAGGATGCTTAAAGAACGCGGTTGGGACGTGGTGGTGTACGACGACCTGTCCACGGGCCATTCTTGCGCCGTGCCGCCGGACGTACCCCTGGTGATCGGGGACGTGGGCGACGCGCCGCGGGTGAGCGCCGCCCTGCGGGAGTATGATGTACAGGCCGTGTTGCATTTTGCGGCCCTCAGCCTGGTGGGAGAGTCCATGGAGAACCCGCGCCGGTACTTCGAACGGAACGTGGGCGGAGGGCTGGCCCTGCTGGGGGCCATGCTGGACAACGGTGTGCGATACTTCGTGCTGTCTTCCACGGCAGCGGTTTACGGCGAGCCCGAAGTGGTACCCATTCCCGAGGACCACCCGCTGCGGCCAACCAACCCTTACGGCGACTCCAAGGCTTTTCTGGAGACGGTGCTGCGGCGTTACGAGGCCGCCTACGGGTTGCGCTGGATGGCCCTCAGGTATTTCAACGCCGCCGGGGCCCACCCCGACGGGGACCTGGGGGAGGACCACCGGCCGGAAACCCACCTGATACCGGTGGTCCTCCAGACGGCCCTGCGCCAGCGCGAGGCCGTGGTCGTCTTCGGGAACGACTACCCCACGCCCGACGGCACGGCGGTGAGGGATTACGTCCACGTGCAGGACCTGGCCGAGGCCCACGTCCTGGCCCTGGAAGGCCTGCTGGCCGGCATGCCCTGCACGGCCTACAACCTGGGAATAGGCCGGGGGTATTCGGTGCGCGAGGTCATCGCGGCCGCGCGGGAGGTAACGGGGTGCGAGATCCCGGTCCGCGTCGGCCCGCGGCGGCCCGGGGACCCGCCCGTGCTGGTGGCCGGCGCGGCACGCATCAGAAGGGAACTGGGATGGTATCCCCGCTACGAGCGGCTGGAGGACATCATTGCCACGGCCTGGACCTGGCACCGGAGGCACCCCCGCGGCTTCGCGGGGCGCGCGGAGAGGCCCGCGCTGGCGGGGCGCCGGGCGGCAAGGCCCAGGAGACAGCGCGCGGGCGGGGGGATGTGGCATGCCTAGGCTGCCGGAACACACCGAAAACAAGCTGCACCGTCTGCGCCTCCTCCTGAAAGAGATGGGCCGCCTGGTCGTGGCCTACTCGGGTGGGGTGGACAGCAGCCTGCTGTTGCATCTGGCCGCCGCAGAACTGGGAGATGATGTGCTGGGCGTTATGGCGGTTTCAGCCCTTGTCCCGGCCGATGAGTTGGCGGCGGCCCTGGAACTTGCGCGCCGCATGGGCTGGCGGGTCGTGCCGGTACTTAGCTCGGAGCTCCATGAGGGGGCCTTCGCGGCCAACGGACCGGACCGTTGCTACCACTGCAAGCGCCACCGCTATACCAGGCTTCTGGCCCTGGCTACGGCCTCGGGCTACCACTGCGTGGCCGACGGCGCCAACCTGGACGACCGCCACGACTTCCGTCCCGGCCTGGAGGCCGCCCGTGAGCTGGGAGTGAGGAGCCCCCTTCTGGAGGTGGGCCTCACCAAGGCGGAGATCAGGATGCTCGCCCGGCGCTGCGGGCTCCCCAACTGGGACCGCCCGCCCGCGGCCTGTCTGGCCACCCGCATTCCCTACGGCACGTCAATTACCACCGAAGCCCTGGCCCAGGTGGAGGCGGCGGAGCAACTGCTGAAGCGGCTGGGTCTGACTCCCTGCCGTGTGCGCCACCACGGGGTTTGTGCGCGCATCGAGGTGCCCCCGGACCTCTTCAAGGACGCGGTGGCTTCCGGACCGAGGGAACTTTTGACCGTGGGGTTGAGGCGGCTGGGCTTCACCTACGTGACCCTCGACCTGGCGGGATACCGGTCCGGCAGCATGAACGAGCTGCTAGGCGGGGAGGTGTGCGGGTGGACCGGGACAGGCTGGTCCGCCTCCTGGCCGCAGTCAGGGACCGAGGGCTGACCGTGGAGCAGGCCCTCGCAGAGCTCAGCGTCCTGCCGTACCGGGACCTGGGTTTCGCCAAGGTCGACCACCACCGCGCCCTGCGCCAGGGCCTACCCGAGGTGGTCTTCTGCCAGGGTAAGAGCCCCGCGCAGGTGGCAACCATCATGTGCTCCCTGGCCGAAAAGCACGCCAACGTCCTGGCCACCCGGGCGACTCCCGAGACCTTCGCGGTCGTGCGCGAGCAACTGCCCGCCGCGCGGTACTACGAGGCGGCGCGCGTGATCACCTTGTGCCGCGAGCCGGCGCCACCGACCCTGGGACCCGTGGCCCTCATTACCGCCGGCACGGCCGACATCCCCGTGGCCGAAGAGGCCCGGGTGACGGCGGAGTTTCTGGGCTGTCGCACAGTGCGCCTGTACGACGTGGGCGTGGCCGGGATTCACCGGTTGCTGGACCACCCGGAGGTGCTGCGGGAAGGCCGGGTGTTCGTGGTGGTGGCGGGAATGGACGGGGCCCTGCCCAGTGTGGTGGGCGGCCTGGTGGACCGGCCGGTCATCGCGGTTCCCACCAGCGTGGGCTACGGTGCCAGTTTCGGCGGCCTGGCGGCGCTCCTTACCATGCTCAACTCCTGCGCCCCCGGCGTGGCGGTGGTCAATATCGACAACGGCTTCGGTGCGGCGGTACTTGCCGCTTCGATCTTGCGCCTGGCCCGGGAGGCCGGATGAACCTCCGGAAGGAAGGCGGCCCGGCGTATCGGGAGGTAATACGGCGGCGATGGAAGGTGAGGCTGAGGCAAGGAAATCGCTTCGTGGCCCCAGAACCATTATCTGGCTGTTGACGGCCCGGTGCAACCTCAAGTGTTCCTGGTGCTACGCGGCCCGTTTTTCGAAGTGGGGTGCGGAACTCGGCACCGCAGAAGCCCTCGGGCTGATACGGGAGGCGGCTGCCGCCGGGGTAAGGTACCTTGGACTTTCAGGGGGCGAGGTGTCCCTTCGCCCGGACCTCCCGCAACTCGTCCGTGCGGCCTCCGCCTCGGGCATGAGCGTGGGCCTCGTGACCAACGGCACCCTGCTGACCGAGGAATTACTGGCCGAACTGGCCGCCTGCCGCGTGCACGTCTTCCTCAGCATCGACGGGGTCCGCCGGGAAACCCACGAGAGAATCCGCGGACCGGGCACCTGGGAAAAGGTGCTGGCGGCCGCACGAATGATGACCCGGCGAGGTATCGGGTTCTCCGCGGTGTTCGCCGTGGGCCGGGCTAACTACAGGGAGGCACCGGCCTTCGTAGGCCTGGTCCGCGAACTGGGGGCGGCCGGGGCCTGCCTTATTCCCGTGATGCCGGCCGGAAGGGCCACGGCGGAGCTGGTCCTGGGGACCCGCGAAATGGTAGAGGTACTGGAAGGGGTCGAGGGGGCGGCCGAGGAACTGGGCTTTCCCGTTTCGCTGTGGTGCGTGCCCTTCGCCGGACTCGTCACGCGTTCGCCACGCGTGCGCTTCTTTGCGTGCCGGAGCGCCGGGGCCGAGATGGACATCGCTCCCAACGGCGAGGTCCTGCTGTGCGACGTGCTGGACCTTTCCCTGGGGAACGTGCGCGGGGGGTTGATACGGGCCTGGGAGGAACAGCAGAAAAGCGAGGTGGTGCGGGCCCTGGTACGTCCGCCCCGGTCCGCGCCGTGCGCCGGCTGCCCGGAGCGGAACAGGTGCCGGGGCGGCTGCTTCGCCCGTGCCTTTCTGGCGACGGGAGACCTCTACGCCCCTGATCCACTGTGTCCGCGCGTGGCGGGAGCGTGTGGGAATCGAACCCACCCCGGACCTTTATGAGCCCGGCGGCCGGTTTTGAAGACCGGGAGGCCCACCAGGACCCATCCGCTCCCGTAAAAGCGTCGCGTATATCGCGTATATTATAAGCCAGGGCCCTGGCCGGCGTCAACGCAAGCAGGATTTTCGGTCCTACTGCCGAAATCATTTAACCGCTGGTTGGCCGGCGAAAAAGGTGCGTTGGCGACGGGTGGATGGCGGCATGCGCGAGATTTTTGCGGAAATCGAGGGCGATTTGCGGGCGGTCGAGGAGGAAATAGGCAGGGTACTGCAATCGCCCGACGGAATGCTCACCGATGCGGCCATCCATCTCTTGCGGGCCGGGGGCAAGAGGCTACGACCGGCGCTGGCCCTCCTCGGCGGCAGATTCTGCGACTTCAGCCTTTCCAGGGTACTGCCCCTGGCCGTGGCTCTCGAACTCGTGCATATGGCCACCCTCATCCACGACGACGTGGTGGATGCCGCCGAGGTACGCCGCGGGATTCCCACGCTAAAGGCCACTCGCGGCAACCGGTTTTCCACCTACGCGGGAAATTACCTGTTCGGGCGCTCCCTGGGATTGATCGCCGGCTATCGGGACCGGCGGGTGTGCCGGGTGCTGGCCGAGACCAGCATGCGCATGTGCCTTGGGGAGCTCCAGCAGATTTGTACGGCCTTCGACCTTTCCCAGACGGTCAGGAACTACCTGTACCGCATCCGATGCAAGACGGCCTTATTAATCGCGGCCAGCTGCGATCTGGGGGCCTACGTGTGCGGCGCCCCCAGGTCCGTCTACCTGGCACTGTTCCGATACGGCTACCGTATCGGGATGGCCTTCCAGATCACGGACGACGTGCTGGACCTGGCGGCCGAGCAACGGCAACTCGGCAAACCCATCGGTGGGGACCTGCGGCAGGGAATCATCACTCTGCCGGTAATTTATGCCCTGAGCCGTACCAGGCATCCCGAACGGTTGCGGGAATTGCTGCTCAAAAGGGACAAGACGCCCGAAGAGCTGGAGGAGGCGATTGCCCTGACCCGGGAAAGCGGGGGACTGGACTACGCGCGGCAGATGGCGCAGCGCTTCGTGGCGAGGGCCAAGGCCGAATTGCGGCGGCTGCCGGACGTGTCCGCCCGGGCCATTCTGTACCAGGTGGCCGAGGCCGTCACCGCACGGAGGTTCTAGCGCTTCTGGAGTGCCCCCGGATCCGTTTGCCACCGCGCGCCCCGCGAAGTGGACCGCGGGCGGGCAGGACCGGTGAAGCCGGCGCTCCGCGGGAAGACTAATGGGCCAGAGGGGGCTCGCCCTTGTACCCCGTATTCTTGAGACTCGAAGGTCAGCCGTGCCTGGTGGTGGGAGGAGGGGCGGTGGCCGAGCGCAAGGTGCGCGCCCTGCTGGCCGCCGGGGCCTCGGTGCGGGTGGTCAGCCCGACCCTCAACGAGGCCCTGGCAGGGCTGGCGCGGGAAGGGCGCATCCTCTACGTCCGGCGGGGCTACCGGCCGGGGGACCTGGCCGGGGTGCTGCTGGTGGTGGCCGCCACTGCCTGCCCGGGCTTGAATGCG
>DYER01000068.1 GCA_020725605.1 Ammonifex sp.
ACCGCCCTCACCTTGCGGCGCCCCTCCCGCCGGGCCAGTTCGAAGGCGAAGCGCACGATGCGGGTGGAGGCCTCCCGGGTAATGATCTTGATGCTTTCCGCGGCGTGCTTACCGACCCGGTGCTCGACCCCGGCGTAGAGGTCCTCGGTGTTCTCCCGCACCACGATCAGGTCCACGCCGGTGTACCGGGAGCCGACCCCCGGCAGGGAACGCGCCGGCCGTACGCAGGCGTACAGGTCCAGCTCTTTACGCAGGGCTACGTTTACGCTCCGGAACCCCGTTCCTACGGGCGTGGTGAGGGGCCCCTTCAAAGCCACCTTGTTCCTGCGGATGGAATCGAGCACGTGGTCCGGCAGGGGGGTGCCGTGCTCCGGGATCACCTTCTCCCCGGCCTCCACCACCTCCCAAGCTACCTCGGCGCCCGCGGCCTCGAGTACCTTCCGGGCCGCGGCCACGATTTCCGGGCCCACACCGTCGCCCGGGATGAGGGTTACGGTACGGGACAAGGATTTCCGCTCCTTTCTTCAGGGACAGGTGTGACAAGCGCAAATCCGTACCGGCCTTATCGCCCGCGGCCTACTCCAGGGCAAAATTGCCGTGCTTTTGGAAGTGCGCCGCGAGGCCCCCGTCGGCCAGAATGCGGAGCATCACCGGCGGCAGGGGCCGTACGGGAATTTCGAGATTCCGGGTGCGGTTCAGGACCACGCCGCGCTCCAGGTCCACCACCAGTTCGTCTCCGGGCCGGATGCCGCTCGTGTCGCATTCGACCACCGGCAGTCCGGTGTTGATGGCGTTGCGGAAAAAAATGCGCGCGAAGGACCGCGCCAGTACGGCCCCTATGCCCGCGTACTTGATGGCCAGGGGCGCCTGCTCCCGCGAGGACCCGCAGCCGAAGTTGGTGCCGGCCACGATGAAGTCTCCGGGCCGGACCTTGGCGTAAAACTCCGGGTCCAGGTCCTCCATGACGTGCCTGGCCAGTTCCTTCATATCCAGGGTCTTGAACTTGTACTTGCCCGAGATGATGTAATCCGTGTTGACGTCGTCGCCGAAGCAGTGGGCCCTGCCTTCCAGTCTCATCGCTCTTTCCCCCTCGTCAGCGCACGAACTCGCGCGGGTCCGTGATCTCGCCCGCGAGGGCCGAAGCCGCCACCGTGGCCGGCGAGGCCAGGTAGATCTCGGCCTTGTTGTTGCCCATGCGGCCCTTGAAGTTGCGGTTGGCCGTGGAGATGACCCTTTCGCCGTCGGCCGGTATGCCGTTGTGGGTACCCACGCAGGGTCCGCAGCCCGGCGTCACCACCGCGGCCCCGGCCTCTACCAAATCCTGGATGATCCCTTCCCGCATGGCCGCCAGCAACACGCGCCGCGAGGCCGGGGCCACGATGAGCCGGGTGTCCCGGTGCACCTTGCGGCCGCGCAAGATGCCCGCCGCCACCCGCAGGTCCTCCAGACGCCCGTTGGTGCAGGTACCCAGCACCGCCTGCTGGATTCTGGTGCCCGCCACCTCGTCTACGGGAACCACGTTGTCCACCCGGTGGGGGCAGGCCACCTGGGGCACGAGGGTGGAGACGTCGTATTCCCTGACGGCCGCGTACGCGGCGTCGGGGTCCGGGCGCACCGGCGCGAAGGCGCGCGGGGTAAACTGCCCCAGCCAGGCCAGGGTCTTCTCGTCGGCCGGAACGATGCCGGTCTTGGCTCCCATCTCCACGGCCATGTTGCACAGGGTGAACCGCCCGTCCATGGAGAGGTCGTCCACGGCCTCGCCCGCGTACTCCACGGCCAGGTAGGTGGCGCCGTCGGCCCCCACGTCCCCGATAATGCGCAGGATGAGGTCCTTGGCGTACACCCCGGGCGGGAGCTTGCCGCGGCATAGCACCCTCATGGTATGGGGCACCTTGAACCACAGGGACCCGGTGATCATGGCCGCGGCCAGGTCCGTGGACCCCACGCCCGTGGCCACGCAGCCCAGGGCCCCGTACGTGCAGGTGTGGGAATCGGCCCCCACCACCAGGCTTCCGGGCCCGATGTGCCCGCTTTCGGGTATCACCTGGTGGCACACCCCGTCGCCGACGTCGTACAGGGTGATGCCGTGCTCCCTGGCGAACTCCCGCATGAGCTTGTGCAGGGCCGACACGCCCTCGTTGGGGCTCGGCGCGCTGTGGTCGATGACGAAGGCAATGCGGCCCGGGTCCGCCGGCCTCACGCCGCCGAGATCGTAAAAAGCAGATATGGCCAGGGGTGCCGTACCGTCCTGGCCCATAATGTAGTCCACCCGCGCCACCACCAGTTCGCCGGCCGCCACCTCCCGGCCGGCGGCCCTACCGAAAATCTTCTCCGCTACCGTCTTACCCAACGTGACCCCTCTTCCCGAAAAAATCTTCGTAAATGTACATGAGCTCCTTGTCGAACAGGGAGCGCTTTAAATCCACGGCCGCGGCCCGCACCGCGGGCAGGAGTTCCTCGGCCTGGTGTTTGGTCAGGTGAATGCCGTACTCCGCGAACTTGGCCCGCAGGGCCGCCGTACCGGAGTGCTTGCCGATGACGATCTGCCGCTCCAGCCCGACCTCCTCGGGCTGGAAGGCCTCGTAGGTGCCGGGATGTTTCAAGGCCCCGTCGGCATGGATGCCGGACTCGTGGCGGAACATATTGGAGCCCACGATGGGCTTGCATACGGGCAGGGGCCGGCCCGAGGCCCGGCTGACGTACTCGGCCAGCTCCCGGAACATCTCGGTCTTAAAGTTCAGGTCGATGCCGTAGAGGTATTTCAACCCCATGACAACCTCTTCCAGGGCCGCGTTGCCGGCGCGCTCCCCCAGGCCGATGACCGTGACCCCCACGTAATTGGCACCGGCCCGTACCCCGGCCAGGGTGTTGGCGGTGGCCAGCCCGAAGTCGTTGTGCATGTGCATCTCCACGTCGATGCCCGTGGCCTCGATGAGGGTCTTGATGCGTTCGTAGGTGGTGAAGGGCTCCATGATGCCCACCGTGTCGCAGTAGCGCAGGCGGTCCGCCCCGGCCTCCTTGGCCGCCCGCGCAAACTGGATCAAGAAGTCCATGTCGCTGCGCGAGGCGTCTTCCGCGTTGGCCGAAACGTACAGCCCCTCCTTCTTGGCGAACTCCACGGCCCGCACCAGGTTTTCCAGCACCCACTCGCGCGTGGCCTTAAGCTTGTACTTGATGTGGATGTCGGAGGTGGAGATGGAGATGGCCACCGCGTCCACGCCGCAGGCGAGGGAGGCCTCGATGTCCCTGATCACGGGGCGGTTCCAGCCCATAATGGAGGCCTTGAGTCCCGCCTTGCAGATGGCCCGCACGGCCTCCTGCTCGTCGCCGCCCATGACCGGGATGCCGGCCTCAATCTGGTGCACCCCCAGTTCGTCCAGCAGCTTCGCGATGCGTAGCTTTTCGTGGTTGGAAAAGACCACTCCCGCCGTCTGTTCGCCGTCCCTCAGGGTGGTGTCCACGACGACGATCTTGCGCTGTGTCACGTCGGCTCCCGCTCCCCCTTTACAGAATCAACTTTGATCCTAGCACACGGGGCAGTTCCTGAAAAGAGCTGCCCCGGCTTTATACAGTATACAGTCGAATGGCGGACTAACCGGCAGAATGGAAGGGCGAAAGGTTGCCCGTCGCCGCCGCCCTGGCGGCACCGGAGAAAATGACCGTTGGAGCGATAAATTCGACCCTTAGCCGGAAAAGGCGTGCCCGGCACAACCCCGTTCTGTAAAATGTTACTGGGTACATGGTGCCCGCGGAACGCTTGCCCCCACCGGGCAAGAACCATCCATACCGGTACAGGGAGTGTGATACGGTACCCGAAAACCCATTTCGGCAGTGAGTCATCCCAATCATCCTTCACTCTTCCGGAGGTGAACTCAAATGTCGCAACCCAGCGTTGCGCGCGCCTGGGCCGTGACCTTTTCCGGTACGGGCATCAATCTGTGTTTGGGCGTGCTGTACGCCTGGAGCGTCTACGCCCTGGCCATGCAGCAGCAGTGGGGCTGGACCGCGACCATGACTTCCATACCCTACAGTATATGTGCCCTTGTTTTCGCCCTTTTAATGGTCCCCGCCGGCCGCATGCTGGACAAAATGGGCCCGCGCATCGTGGAGATCATCGCCGCGTGCTGCGCGGGTGCCGGGATGATCATCTCGGGCGTCACGGCCAACTTCGCCGGCGTAATCATCGGTTTCGGGATTCTCGCCGGTGCGGCCATGGGGTTCGGCTACGCGGCCCCCACGCCCACGGCGGTGAAGTGGTTCCAGCCCCACATGAAGGGGCAGATTTCCGGATTGGTCGTTGCCGGCTACGGCCTCGCCGCCATGATTTGGGCGCCGGTTACCACGCGTCTGGTTAAGTCCATGGGTATCAAGCAGGCCTTCATCGTTGAGGGAATAATTTTCTTCGTGGTCATTGCGGCCCTGGGCCTTGTCCTGGCCGCTCCGCCCCCGGGACACGTTCCCTTCGGCGGACCCCCGCCCGCCAGGGCGACCGCCCGCGGTGTGGTGGCGCAAAGGGACTTTGGGCCCGGGGAAATGGTCAAGACCTTCCAGTTCTGGTCCCTCCTGATTATGTTCGCCCTTTCCGCTTCCGCGGGTCTAATGATTATCGGCCACCTGGCCAAAATCTCCCTGGTGCAGGGCGGCATCCAGTGGGGGTACATATTCGTCGCCATCCTGGCGGTGGCCAACGCCGGCGGCCGGATCCTGGCCGGCTGGCTCTCGGACCGGTTGGGCCGCACCAACACCATGCTGCTGGTGTTTACCATCCAGGCCATCAACATGTTCCTCTTCAGCACCTACAAGACCGCCGGCACGCTGCTGACCGGGTCGATCCTTACCGGCATAGCGTACGGGGCCCTGCTGGCTCTGTTCCCCTCGGCCACCTGGGACTTCTTCGGCCTTAAGAACTCGGGCATCAACTACGGCCTCGTGTTCCTGGGCTGGGGCATCGGCGCCCAGCTCGGGCCCATCATCGCCGGCCGGGCCATCGATATTACGAGGACCTACCATCTGGCCTACATCATCGCCGGCATCCTGCTCATCGTCGCCGCCGTGCTGGCCGTGGTCACCAAGCCGCCAAAGGTGGTAACGGCAGAAGAGGCGGCACGGGCGTAGCTTCCCTCACCCGTTCGAAAGCGCTTCCGGCGAAGTGGGGGCTTACCACCCCCACTTCCTTGATTTTTAATGCAGGCGCTCCCGGAGAAGCCGGTTGACCACCTCCGGGCTGGCCTTGCCCTTCGTCGCCTTCATCACCTGCCCCACCAGGAATCCCAGGGCCTTTTCCTTGCCCTTGCGGTAGTCCTCGACCACCTTGGGGTTGGCCGCGATGACCTCCTCCACGACGGCCACCAGGGCCCCCTCGTCCGTAATCTGCACCAGCCCCTTCTCGCGGACGATTTCCTCCGGGTCGCGGCCGCTTGTGAACATCTCCTCCAGGAGGGACTTGCCGATCTTGCCGCTGATGGTACCCCGGTCTATGAGCCGCAGCATCTGCCCCAGCTGGGCCGGCCTCACGCGGCAGGCCGTAATCTCCACGTTGGCCGCGTTCAGGAGCCGGCTGAGGTCCCCCATGACCCAGTTGGCCACGGTCTTGGGCTCGGGATAGTGCTGCAGGCACTCCTCGAAGTAGTCGGCCATTTCCCTGGTGGCGGTCAGCACCCCGGCGTCGTAGGCCGAGAGGCCGTATTGCTCCATGAACCGGGTGCGGCGCGCGTCGGGCAGCTCGGGCAGGGTGCTCCGGATCTCCTCCACCCAGGCGCGGTCGATGACCAGGGGCACCAGGTCCGGCTCCGGGAAGTAGCGGTAGTCGTGGGCCTCCTCCTTGGTACGCATGGACAGCGTTACGCCCCGGGCCTCGTCCCAGGTGCGCGTTTCCTGCACGACGCGGCCGCCGTCTGCCAGCACCTCGATCTGCCTCTGGATCTCGTAGGCCAGGGCCCGCTGCAGGGACCGGAAGGAGTTCAGGTTCTTGATTTCGGTCTTGCCCCCCAGCTCCCGGCTTCCGGCCGGCCGCACGGACACGTTGGCGTCG
>DYER01000069.1 GCA_020725605.1 Ammonifex sp.
CGATTCGCTCTTGATGTCGATTTTCCAACCGGTGAGTTTGGCCGCCAATCTTGCGTTCTGGCCCTCCTTACCTATGGCCAGGGATAACTGGTAGTCCGGAACGATGACCCGGGCTATTCTTTCTTCCTCCCACACCTCCACCGCAATCACCTTGGCGGGCGAAAGGGCGTTGGCCACGAACTTGGAAGGGTCCGGACTCCACCTTACCACGTCTATCTTTTCGCCATTGAGTTCGTTGACGATGGCCTGGATCCGGGAACCCTTGGGGCCAACGCAGGCTCCCACCGGGTCCACGTTCTCGTCCGTGGAATATACGGCGATCTTGGACCTCGCCCCCGCCTCACGGGCCAGGGCCCTCAGTTCCACGGTTCCATCGTTCAGTTCCGGCACTTCCAGTTCCAGGAGGCGCTTCAAGAGTCCAGGGTGGGTACGCGAAACCAGGATCTGGGGGCCTTTAGAGGTCTTGCGCACCTCCAGGATGTAGGCCTTCAGGCGTTCGCCCTGGCGGTACTCCTCCCCGGGAATCTGCTCCGAGGGCATGAGTACGGCCTCAGCCCGACCCAGCTCGAGGTACACGTTCCGCTGCTCGATACGCTGGATGAGCCCGCTGACTATGTCTCCCTCGCGGCTGGCAAACTCTTCGTAAATAATATTCCGCTCGGCCTCCCGGATGCGCTGCAGGACCACCTGCTTGGCCGTCTGGGCCGCGATACGGCCGAAGTTGCGCGGCGTCACCCTGGTTTCGACCACGTCACCGACCTGGTAGCGGGGGTCGAGGCGACGGGCCTCCTCCAGGGAGATCTCCAGCCGCGGGTCTTCGACCTGTTCCACCACCCGGCGCTGTGTGAAAACGTGGTACTCCCCGGTATGGCGGTCGATCTGCACCCGCGCGTTCTGGGCCGAGCCGAAATTGCGCTTGTAGGCCGAAAGCAGGGCCGCCTCGATGGCCTCAAGCAATATCTCCATGGAAATACCCTTTTCCCTTTCCAGCTCCCTGAGGGCTCCGATAAATTCGCTGTTCACACTACCCGCCTCCTGCTACAGTTCCACCGCAAGCCTGGCCGCCGCGATCTGGGCCAGGGGTATGGTGAATTCCACACCGTCTACCTCCACGGTAATTTCTTCCGTCCCGGCCTTTTGCAGGCGCCCGACGAAACGGCGGCGCCCTTCGATGGGCGCGTAGGTCCTGACCTGCACCTTCCGGCCCTGGTACCGCACGTAATCTGCGGGCTTCTTCAGGGGCCGCTCCAGGCCGGGGGAAGACACCTCCAGGTGGTAGCCATGGGGTATGGGGTCCTTGACGTCCAGGAGGGGACCCAGCCGCTCCGAAACGTTCTGACAATCCGTCAGGCTGACCCCGCCAGGTTTATCGATGAATACGCGCAGGAACCACCGGCCTCCCTCGCGCACGAACTCCAGGTCCACCAGTTCTAACCCGAGGGCATCCAAAATCGGTTGTACGAGTTGTTCCGTCACCTGTAATACGCGTTTACTCACCTTTGAGCCCCCATTACAGGAACGAAGGAGTGGGAACACCCACTCCTGCCGAAATGCAGTACTCCGCAAACCACGATCAGTATAACACAACGTGTGACTCAACGCAAGCTTTTGTTTGCCGACCTGGCGGCCCGGCCGGGACCGGATTGTCTCATGCCGCGTCCCGGTGGGTCTGCCCGGCCTGTGACCTCTGCCGTGTGGGCCCGTTGTGCCGCCCGCCGCAGGTACCAACCTGCAGGCAGGATAAGGGCCGTGACCGCCAGGGGGATAAGGTAATCGAAGGCCGCCCACGGCACCAACAGCGGATGCACCGCGGGATCCTCGGCCACCATGGTACCGGCAACCCAGGTTAGCACCCCGGCCCCCGCGTACAAGAAGACAGGGTAACGTTCCACCAGCCAGGCGATGGCCTGGCTGCCCAGAAAGAGAAGCGGCAGGCTCAACAGGAGTCCGAAAACGACCAGTCCGATGCTGCCCCGTGCAGCTCCGGCCACGGCCAGCATGTTGTCGAAACTCATTACCAGGTCCGCCATGATGATGGTCCTTATGGCTCCGACGAGGGTTTCCGCAGGGTCCACCCTGACGGTCTCTTCCTTGCGGACCAGCAGTTTAAGGGCAATCCAGCCCAGGACCAGTCCACCTGCGGCCCGCAGGAAAGGGACACCGATCAGGTAGACCACGATGGAGGTAAAGAAAATCCGTAGCACCACGGCGCCGCCCACACCCCAGATCACGGCCCTGCGCTTCCATGCCGGGGGCAGGCCGCGGCAGGCCAGCCCGATGAGCAGCGCGTTGTCACCCGCCAGCATCAGGTCCGCGACGATGATGCTGAAGACGGCCCACAGGGTGGTCGTATTCAGGAACTCCAAAATTACGAGACCCCCATGTCCTGCCCCGCCGGGACAACCGGGCAGGGCAACAAGGTGTCGACGGAAACCGTCACGGGACTGCCGGCCGGGTTCTCAAGGCACAACCGAAAAACGGGCCGCCTCAGCTGGATATGCCAGACCGTGGTTCCGGCTGCGGCCTCGGTACCTCCGGTCGTGCACCAAAGGTCGCCGTCCTTTTCTTCCAGCCTCACCCTAACCGGCCCGGTGCTCCTAACGCGCACCGCGGCCATAAGGATGCTCGTGCGCGGCGCCTCGAGCACCACCGTGGCACCGGGGGCCAGTTCTAAGTCTTTTGCCATCTTCACCAGGTACGGCCTCAGTTCGGATTCCGCGCCGTGATTCATCCTCCACCTCCACCTTTACCCTGGGTAACTCGGGAGCTTTCCCGCACGTGCGTCAACCCGCTCCGGCCCTCCGGGAGTTCCGGCCCTGCAACGTTCCTTTCCGTAGCACCATCGGCGGGCACGGCCTGGTCCCGGAACGCGGACCGGGGCAGGACATACACCAGAAATCCCGCCAGACTCAGGCCCGCCGCCACTCCCATGACGGCGCGATAACTCCACACTTCGGCCACCGCCCCACCCCAGAGGGGCCCCACCGCCTCGCACAGGTTGAGGGTAGCCACCAGTCCCCCGCTCGCGGTCCCCCGCTCCACGCCGGCCCGCAAAACAAGCAACAGGGCCCCCACGTAGAGGCCGGACCACGCCGCGGCGAGCAATCCCTGCGCGGGAATCAACTGCATGTGGTTTCGGGCCAGGGCGTAGGCCACGAATACGGCCACCGAGCCGAGCAACCCGAAGCGGAATATCCGCTGAGCGTCAAAACGCTCGGCCAGGCGCATGCCCGGAACCTGGCCGGCAAAGTTCAGGGCCCACAGGATGCCGATCCAGGTGGGTGAAGCCCCGAGTTCTGCAAAGTACAGAGGAAGTAAAACCCACACTCCGCCTGCGCCCAGGTGCCGCAGGAAAACCGCCGC
Organism: Ammonifex sp.; assembly: GCA_020725605.1. Taxonomy (GTDB): domain Bacteria; phylum Bacillota; class Desulfotomaculia; order Desulfotomaculales; family DYER01; genus DYER01. The sequence continues at coordinate 3,364 of DYER01000069.1, forward strand.
GTAAACGCGGGCCTGCCGTTTCATCACCTCGCCCGGCCGGGGCACCGGTCGCCGGGCCCCGCTTCCCGCTTCGCGCAGTCCGGCGGAAAAGATCAGCGCCAGACCGCTCAGGAGCGCGCTCAACAAAAAAAGGCGCCGGTAATCCTGTAACAGTGCTCCCGCCACGGCCCCCGCCACCCAACCGAGGGAACCGTAAGACCCGAAGGTCCCCATGTGCCCGCCGGTCTCGTAAACAAGAGCCACCAGGGCGGCGGTGGCCATACCCAGGGCCAACCCCACCAATCCCCGCCAGACCGCCAGCGTTACCAGATCGCGCGCCAGGAGCTGCCCGGTGAAGGCCACGGTCCCGCAAATTATTCCCAGGCGGATGAATCCCACCCGTCCGCACACGTCGGAGCGCCAGCCGAAGTACAGGGAAGAAATCCAGTAGGCGGCGCCGTAAACGGTCCCGATCAGGCCGATCTCCCAGGGGGTCGCCCCCAGATCCCGGCACAGCAAAGGGACGAAAATGAGCGAACTAAAGCTGGCCGCATAAATCAAGAAATTCAAAAGGCCGCCCAGATAGGGCGATAACCGGGGACGCTCCACGCGGGTCCGCTCCAGCCGGCCGCAACTCGTCGGTCCGGGTGCATTTTACCACCCACGGGCCGCCAGCGTCAAGAAAAAGAGGGATGCGCAAGACTTGCGCACCCCCCGAAGCCGTTACCCGCCCCACAGGGTGCGTTCCGCGCGTTCTATCGCGAGGCGGACCAGGTTACCGCAGTTCCTGGAGGAAACTCCGCCCCAGCCCTCGCGCCGCACGGTATCCGCGACCCCGAGTTCCTCGGCCAGGGCGTATTTCAGGCGGTCGGACATAACCTGACGCCTTCGGCCCAAGTGATAGCCTCCCTCCCTTTGCGGCCGGATAACAGCCCTTTTTATTTTACCCAGTTAGCAAGACCTTTATTTTGTAAAGAACTGCAAAACATACTGCAAGGCCAAACCGGTGACCAGTACCCCCAGGACCCCGCGGATGATACGCTCGGGGATGTACCTCTGCAGGCGCGCCCCGGTATAAGTGCCCAGCATGCCCCCGATGCCGAAGAGCAGGCCCAGCAACCAGTCGGGTGCCACCGCCATTCCGGTAGCACCGTAGGCGGGCGCTATGGCCGTGTAGTAGGCCACCCCGGCCACCGAGGTCAGAAAGGTACCGGCCAGCGCCGCTCCGGCCACGGTGTACACGGGCAGGCCCAGCACCGAAACGCAGAAGGGCGCGATGATGGCGCCGCCGCCGATACCGTAAATACCGCCGATTATTCCTACCACCAGGGCCAGTACGAAGAGGGTCATGGTGGGAAAGCCGAAGGTCTCGCCCCAGAATTCGTACTCGATGCGCCGCAGACCGAAGCTGCGGGTACGTACCACGGCCTCCGGTGGCAACCCGGCGGCCAGGCGGGCCTGGTGGCCGGCCTTCAACTCCCTGACCCGCTGCTGGAACCTCTGTTCCAGGGCCTTCAGTTCCTTCTTCTGCTGCGTGTAGCGCCCTGTGGTCTCGTACAGGAGGCGGACACCCAGGTAAAGCAGCACCAGTCCCACGAACAGCTTGAAGGAGCGCGGATCGGGAAGATACCTCACCCGCACCAGGGCCCCGCCCAGCACCCCGGGCAGGGTGCCGAGGATGACCACCCAGGTCACGGGCCAGGCCATCCGGCCCTCCCTTATGTAGCGCGCCAGGCCGCTCGGAATGGCCACGATGTTGTAGACCAGGTTGGTGGGGCTTACGGCCGGGCTGACAAACCCCAGAACGCTGACCTGGAACGGCAACAACAAAAAGGCTCCGGACACCCCCGCGGGGGCCGTCATGGTCGCCACCGCAAAGGCTACCAGGGGCGGCACGAGCGGGAAAACGTCCACCCCCGAAACCGGAAAGTGCATCCCTACCCCTCCCCTCAGATTTGTCAGACTTTTGTACTCTTTTTCACATGACCGAAATGAAAAAAATTGGCCCCTTCCCCTCCCCGACGGCGGTCCCCCCATTTACATCGTAGGTTCCTGCCGGAATCCTGTCAAGCCTCAGATTCTCCAGGCGGCATCCGGCGCAGGTGAAAGTGGTTGTGCTGAATGATAAGGTTGTGCACGCACCCGCAAAGCGGGCAACTCCGCCTGGCTCCGTCCTTGTACCGCAGTTCACCAATACGCTGCCCGCAGCAGCCGATTTCCACGCTGATAATGTTGCCGTCGGGGCCAAAGTTGACCCGGTAATCCGTGAGGAATTTCTTTTCACTCTTCCCATTCACTGCTAATCCCCTCCTGACATAATTCTGTCTGACCGGAGCCGGCCTTATTCCCTTGTGCATTCGGTGAAAACCATGTTAAGCTTTTTTAGCAGACAAAGGACGGCGAGGTGTTTGATTTTGAGGAAGGTGGTCAATTTACCGCTGCACGACGGGCGCTGCCCCAGATGGCTGTTCGAACGCATGGTACGGTTATCCGGGGCCCTGCTGGAAATTATGGTGCGCGAGATGGGCCCGAACGCGGTTCTGGAGCGTCTGGCCGACCCTTACTGGTTTCAGGCCTTCGGGTGCGCCCTGGGCTTCGACTGGCATTCCTCCGGCCTGACCACCACGGTGTGCGGCGCCGTCAAGGAGGCCCTGCGCGACCGGGGCGCGGACCTGGGCCTCTTCGTCTGCGGCGGCAAGGGTGCCACGGCCCGGCAAACCCCGGACGAAATCGCGTCCTGGGTGGAGAAGCAGGGCCTGGGCCTGGACGCTGCAGCCCTCACGGAGGCCAGCCGTCTGGCAGCCAAGGTGGACGGTGCGGCCCTCCAGGACGGCTACCAGCTCTACCACCACACCTTTATATTCACCGCGGGCGGCCGGTGGGCGGTAATTCAGCAGGGCATGAACACCGCCACGGGCTGGGCCCGCCGCTACCACTGGCTGAGCACCACCTGTCGCGACTTTGTGTGCGAACCCCACCACGCCGTTTGTTGCGACCACCGGGGCCGGGTACTGAATCTCGTGGCCGCCGAAAGCGGCCCCGCCAGAAGACTGATCACGGAACTGGCCCGCGAGGCACCCGAGAAAACCTGGCGCGACTGCCGCCGGCTGGAGGAGTCCGCCCTCAACCTTCCCGCGCGCCACGGCATCCTGCCCGGGGACCTCACGCCCCGCGGGCTGCAGCAGGTCCTGCTGCGCACCTACGAGCGGCAGCCCGAGGACTTTGCCGCCCTGCTGGGCGTGGAGGGACTGGGGCCGAAGGCCCTGCGCGCCCTGAGCTTGCTGGCCGAACTGGCCTACGGCACGCCGGCCAGCTTCCGGGACCCGGTCAAGTACAGCTTTGCCCACGGCGGCAAGGACGGCCACCCCTACCCGGTGGACCGGGCCGCCTACGACCTTTCCATAGATCTTTTACGAAGGGCCGCCGAGGCGGCGCGGCTGGGCCACTCCGAGAAACTCGGCGTGTTGCGCCGCCTGGCCCGCCGGCCAACTCAAGACACCGGTACCGCGGGCCTTTCGCTGCCGAGTTCCTGCCCGGCCCGGTAAACTTCACCCAGGGCCCAGGGGTGCTTCAAAATGGCCCCCCTCTCGTCGACGCCCGGGTAGCAGTAGGCACCCACGAGCCTAACTTCCAGGATCTTAAAGAAATAGCGGGCCACCTGAAGGGCCCCGGCGAAAACGTCCGGCATCCTGGTGCCCGCGGTAGAGATGAAAATGCCGCGGCGTTCGGGCCGGCGCGCGGCGTCGGCAATAACCGGCCGGTACAGCAGGTAGCGCGTGGCCCAGAACTGCTGGGCCCGGTCGATGAACATTTTGGCCTGGGCGCAGATGCCCATGGAGAATATGGGGGCCGCGAGAATCACCCGGTCCGCCGCCAGCAGGTGCTGGTAGATGGGCCCCGCGTCGTCCTCGATCACGCACCGTCCGGTCTCGAAGCACCCGTCGCAGGCCATACACGGCGCGTAGTGGTGGTCCTGCAGGTAGATCAGATGGGTGGTTGACCCGGCGGAGGCGGCGCCCCGCAACGCCTCCCGCGCCAGCAGGGCCGTGTTGCCGTCTTTGCGCGGACTGCAGGCCAGTGCCACGCAGTGAAGGCCCCTCTCCCCCATCCTGAACTCCCCTCCCGCGCCTTTTGCCACCAGTATAATGCGGCCCGCGGAAATAAACAAGCCCCGTGGGCGGTGCACCCAAAAATGGCTGCCCTGCCGAAATTACTTAAAAAAGGACCGAGGTGGTGCGTCCATGAGACGGTGGGTTTTCGCACTGTGCGTGCTGCTCCCGGCCCTGTCGGGTAGCTCGCTCGCCGCCGCAGCCTCCTCCTACCCTGCGTACGTCGTGCGGCAGGGCGACAGCCTGTGGGCCATCGGTGAAGCCTTTGGCGTGTCCGTGGCCCGCCTGATGGAACTTAACGGTTTGAGTTCCTCCACCATCTTCCCCGGCCAGCGCCTGCTCCTTCCCCTCCCGCCGGCCACCTATTCCGTGCGTCCCGGCGATTCATTGTACCTCATCGGCCAGCGCTTCGATACCGGGGCTGCGGAACTTATGAAGGCGAACAACCTGACCTCCGACGAAATCTACCCCGGCCAGGTGCTTACCCTTCCGAACAAATGGCGGTACACCGTGCGGCCCGACGAAAGCCTCCATATTCTGGCGGGGCGCTTCAACACCACCGTGGCGAATCTCAAAAAGTGGAACAACCGTGATTCTGACTTGCTGTACGCCGGCGAGACCCTGATCGTGCCCTCGCCCGAGCAGGGCCTTCCGCAACCGCCCCCGCAGGCCTGGGGTCCGTTGCCCCCCGGCGTAAAGCTGTATCATGTGGTGCCGGGCGATACCCTCTGGGGGCTGGCCACCACCTTCAACACCACCGTTACGGCCATCACGGAAACCAATCGCTTGCGGCTGGACCTGCTCCTTCCCGGTCAACCGCTGTTCGTTCCCGCGGGAAAGAACACGCCGGTTACCGGAATAACGGTGCCCGCGGTGCCGCGCAAGCCCGGTTTCGGCACCTGGCTGGACTGGGAATTCGTCAACTGGCTGTTCAATCCGGGCAGCACCGCCGTCCTGCAGGATCTGGCCACCGGCCGCCAGTTCAGGGTCTACCGCATCGGCGGGGCCAACCACGCGGACGTCGAGCCCCTCACCGCCGGGGACGCGGCCGCCATGCTTGAGGTCTTCGGCGGCCGGTGGAGCTGGGAGCGCCGGCCCGTGCTCCTGCTCTGCGAAGGCCAGGTCATCGCCGGGTCCCTGGCCGGCCAGCCCCACGGATTCGACACCCTGCCGAACAACGGCGTCCAGGGCATGTTCGACCTCCATTTTCTAAACAGCAGGACCCACAACACCAACGAAATCGACCCCTACCACCAGGCCAGCGTACGGCGGGCCGCCGGTTACTGAGCGGGCACCCGCCGCAGTTCGAAGATCACCGGGCGGTCCGGGTCCGGGCAGGCCCACCGCGTGGGCTCGTCCTCCCCGGCCCAGGGGAAGCGTCCGCCGTAGAGCAGGGTCGCCACCGCCGCCTGCAGGCTGCCGTAGGCAAAGCGGCAGAGCCCTCCCGGCGTAAACTCCGTGAATTCAAAGGTATCGCCCACCCGGTGGCCGTAGGAGCACCGTCCTTCGCCCCGGATCTCCACCACCGTGGCCACCACCTTGCACCTGAGCATTGAGGAACCCTCCCCTTCCGAAATAACTGTTCGAAAGCCGTTCCCGGTTGACGATTTCGCACGGACGTGCTAGAGTAATCACCGGGAGGTGCGTAGAGATGTCCAACGTGCTGGCCCTGGGTGTGGGACTGCTCATTTTCGCCTCAATAGCCCTCGCGGCGGGTGTATTCGGGATCGAAATAGACCGCGTCATCCGCAGGGTCGAGGAGCGCTCTACCGGCTACAATCCCTTCTACTAATAGAGGGGCCGGTGTCGGGCCTCTTTTAGTTCTTCCAGTTCCCGGGCCATCCGTTCCACGCTGGCCTCCAGGCGGCGCAGGTGGTCGGCGACGCGCTCCAGCTCGGCGAGAAGCAACCCTTCGTCCACCCGCTCGGCAGGCCGGCCGAGCCGCAGCAGCCGGGGCCACCAGTATATTCCGGCGTAGAAGAACAATACCGTCAGGCCCAAAAAAACGAGCATGAAGAGAAATATTGCCAGCAGGGAAGGCAATAATTCCATCATCCTGGTTGACCTGCCTTTATTTACAGGTTATTTTTTTTGTCCCCGGTGAGATCATAATAACCGAAATTTTGACACAGGAGGTTACTGAAGGTGTACGTCATCAAGGGTAAACACTATCTGGACCAGCGGGTGGACGTGACCCCGTCTCCTCCCCTGCGTGGGGAAACCATGACCATCCGTTACAGCGGACTACTGGCAAAGAGCGGAGCCGACCGGGTATTCATTCACTACGGGTTCGACGGCTGGAAGAACATCGCGGATCAGGAGATGCGGCGCGAGCCCGACGGTTCCTTCGCCATCAGCGTGCCGGCCCGGGGGAACCATGAAATCAACTTCTGCTTCCGGGACGCGGCCAACAACTGGGACAACAACAGCGGGTGGAACTGGGCTTCGGACATCAGGTAGCAAGGGTTACGAACGCCTTTCCTCCGGGGTTCATCCCGGAGGCTTTAATTTTTACAGGTTGGCCTCCAGGATGCGCGCCAGGTCTTCTTTGGTCGCCTTCCTGGGGTTGGCCTGCATGGAGGCCGTGGGCAGGGCCGCCTCCACCAGTTCATCGACGTCGGCCGCACGCAGGCCGCAATTCCCCAGCTTTTCCGGCATCCCCAGCCTTTCCCGGAGCCGCGCCGCAAAGGCCACCGTGCGCCGGGCCGCCTCCTCGGCGGACTCTCCCGAAGGCACCAGGCCCAGCGTGTACGCTATGCGGGCGTACTTTTCCTCCGCCAGGGGCCGGTTGAACTCCATCACGTAGGGTAGCAGCACGCCGCAAACCAGCCCGTGGGGCAGGCCGTAGCGGGCCCCCACGGCGTGGGCCAGGCCGTGCACCGCGCCGGCCCGGGCGTTGTTTAAGGCCATACCGGCCATCAGACTCCCGAGGGCCACCTTTTCCCTGGCCTCCCGGTCACGACCCCTCCGGTAGGCCGCATAAAGGTGGCGCGCGATGAGGACGAAACCCTCGAAGGCGAGGGCTTCGGTTATGGGGTGGCTCCACCGCGAGGTGTAGGCCTCCAGGGCGTGGGTCAGGGCGTCCATCCCCGACCGGGCCGTCACGTCTTTCGGCATGGAAAAGGTCAGGCCCGGGTCCACGATGGCCGTGGCCGCCATCCACCCGGGGTGCCGCAGGCTCCCTTTTCGCCCGGCCTCGGCGTCCCGTAACACCGCGTTCATGGTCACCTCGGCGCCGCTGCCGGCCGTGGTGGCCACCCCGATCCAGGGCAGGCCGGGCCGGGTGATCTCCCGGCCGCCGAAGTACTCCCGTACCGCACCCTCCTCGTAATACAATCCCGCGGCGGCCTTGGCCACGTCCAGCACCGAGCCGCCGCCGGCCCCCACGACCACGGCCGGAGAAACCTCTCGGGCCACGGCCCGGGCCTCCTCCACGGTCTGCAGATCCGGTTCCGGATCCACCCGGTCCCAGTGGACCCACTCCACGCCGGCCGTATGCAGGGAGACCTCGATGCGTTCCAGCGCGCCAGACTCCCTCAGGGCCTTGCGGCCCGTCACCAGCAGGGCCTTGCTTCCCCAGCGCCTCACTTCCTCTCCGAGGCGGTACACGCTCCCCGGACCGAAAAGGACCCGGGCCGGCACCAGGAAATCAAAGAGCATGGCTTCCCCGCCCCCGGAGCAGCATCTCGTACCACGCCACCAGCCTGCGGGTGCAGTTGGTTATGGAAAGATCCTCCACCGCCTCGCGGCCCCGCGCCGCCATGGCCCGCCTCAGCTCCCCGTCGTCCAGAAGCCGCAATACGCGGTCCCTGAACTGGCCCGCGTCCGGCGGCGTGAGGAAACCGTCCACACCGTCGTTAACCATCTCGCTCACCCCGAAGGCTCTGACCGCCACCACGGGAAGCCCGGCCGCCTTGGCCTCCGCCACCACGATGCCCTGGGTTTCGGTGACCGAACTGAAAACGAAGAGGTCCGCGCCCCGGTAGGCGGAGACCACCTTTTCCCGGGACAAGAACCCGGTAAAAACCACTTTCTCCTGCAACCCCAGTTCCCGGGCCAGCCTTTTGAGGGCCGGGGCCGCCGGCCCGCCCCCCACCATCACCAGGCGCGTTTGCGGCCGGACGGCCACGATCTCGCGAAAGGCCAGGAGCAGGAAATCGAGGTTCTTTTCCAGTCCCAGGCGGCAAACGCAAAGGAGAATCGTCTCTTCGGGCCCGATGCCAAAGGCCGTGCGCAGCCAGGTGGGGTCCGCCGACGCAAACTCCTCCAGCCGGATGCCCGTGGGCAGCACCTCAACCGGCGTACGCACGCCGATGGAGCGCAGGTACTCGGCCACGGAGGCGGAAGGGGCCAGCACCAGGTCGCAGGAATTACAGAAGCCCGCGCTCATGCGCCGGGCCAGCACCCTGGTCCAGTGGCGACCCAGGGGGACGTAGTGGACGTAGTGCTCGTAGAGGGTGTGGTAGGTGAAAACCAGGGGGATCCCGAGCCGCCGGGCCCAGTAGGCCCCGGCCCGGCCCAGCAGGAAGGGTGAGTGCACGTGGACCACGTCCAGCCCCAGCCGGCGCAAAAGGCGCGGCAGGCGCCACGAGAGCGGAATGGCCAGCCAGTAATCCGGATTGGTGGGCGACGGCACCGAGGCGAACCTGAAGACGCGCTCTTCCCGGTGGCAATTGGCGTAGCGGGGCGCGAAAATGTAAACTTCGTGGCCCTGCGCACCGAGTTCTTCGGCGAAAAGCTGGACGGACCGTACCAGGCCGCTGGTGTAGGGCAGGTAACTGTCGCTGAAAACCCCGATGCGCAATTTACGTCCCCCTAATGGCGCGGATGCGCCGACACGACCTTGATGCCGTGCAGGATGGCGGCGGTTACCTCGGCGCGGCCGCCGATCTGGTCGAAGATTACCTTGGTATATATGGTGCCCTCATCGGTTACCACGTAACGCGGCGGCAGCCTGTTGAGCGCGATGGCCATGATGTCCTCCCGGCAGCGCTCGCAGTCGCAAACATCCGGGTTTTGCTTCCGGTATTCTTCCAGAACCCGGGGCAACATTTCGGCCACGGCCACCTCGGTGTAGTTTTTCAGCACGCAAACCCACCCCCCTCATCCCCGCAGTGTGGCGATGAGGCGCTTGGGGTGCAGCAGGAGGTCGAGACCGTCCAGGATGTCCCGGACCAGCACGTCGGCCGCCTGGACCGCCTGCACCGCGGCGCCCTCCGGCCCGAGAATCATGATGCCCAGCGCGGCCTCCCGCACCATTAAGGTATCGTTGACCCCGTTGCCCACGGCCGCCACCCTGTCTACCCCCAGGCGGCGGATGAACTCCTCCTTCTCGGGGGCCCCGAGGGACTGGCGAAGGAGGTGGACCTCGGCCGGCAGGCCGCGGCACGCCTCACGGGCCGTACCGAAGGTGTCCGCCGTGAGAATGTGAATCTTAAGGTGCCGGGCCAGCGCCTCCAGGCGCTCCTTTACGCCCGGCAGCAGGCTTCCGTCCAGCGACAGGGTTCCCGTAAAGTCCAGTACCAGGTGTTCCAGTTCCAGGGTCCCCCGCCCCGGAATTTCCAAGCGCAACAAGGTTAGCGCCCCCTTTTTTGTCAATCACCCAGGCAGATGCCAATGTGCCGGGCGCAGCGGATCAGGTCGTGGTCCGGGGGCACCTGGCGCAGGACCGCCACCGCCTCGGCAATCGGTACCGGTACGATGCGCGGCGTGCGCAGAGCGACCATGTGGCCGAAGGTGCCCTCCACCACCAGGCCCACGGCCGCGGTGCCGAAGCGGCTGGCCAGGATGCGGTCGAAGGGGGTAGGGCTGCCCCCGCGCTGGAGGTGCCCCAGAACCGTGACCCTGGTTTCCATACCCGTGCGCTCCTCGATCTCCCGGCCCACCACGTTGCCGATGCCGCCCAGGCGTACCGGCTCGAAGCTGTCCTCCACGCGTCGCTGGACCACCATTTCACCGCCCAGGGGCCTGGCCCCCTCGGCCACCACCACGATGCTGAACTGCTTCCCCTGGGCGCGGCGCTCCAGAACCTTGTCACACACCCGCTCCATCCGGTAGGGAATCTCGGGAATGAGGATGACGTCCGCGCCGCCGGCCAGGCCGGCCTCCAGGGCAATCCAGCCGGCGTAACGCCCCATCACTTCCAGCACCATGACCCGGTGGTGGGACTCGGCCGTGGTGTGCAGTTTGTCAATGGCCTCGGTGGCCGTGGTGAGGGCCGTGTCGAAACCGAAAGTGCGGTCCGTGCCGCTCAGGTCGTTGTCGATGGTCTTGGGCACCCCGACCACCGGCACCCCCTTTTCGTACAGGGCCAGCGCAATCTTGAGGCTGCCGTCCCCCCCGATGACGATGAGCGCGTCGACGGCGTTTTCCCGCAGATTGGCGATCACCCGGTCCGACACGTCCCGGAAGACCTTCCTGCCGTCCTCCACGACCGGGTAGTGAAAGGGATTGTCGCGGTTCGTGGTGCCCAGAATGGTACCGCCCCGGGGGAGGATGCCGCGCACGTCGGGCTCCGCCAGTACCCGGAACCGGTTTTCCACCAGCCCCCGGAAGCCGTCCAGGAAGCCCAGCACCTCCAAACCGTAATCCCGCGTGGCCGTCTTGACCACGGCCCGGATCACGGCGTTCAGGCCCGGACAGTCCCCGCCGCCGGTAAGCAGTCCGATCCTCTTAACCGCCACCACGGCCACCCCCTTACCGCGGCCTCAGTGATGTCCGTGGGCCTCGGGTGCACCCTTCTCCTCCCGCTCTTCCAGCTTCCACATCCGGACCGCCATGTAGTACATCATGATGAGCAGGAACAGCGTGGTGAAAGCCCCGAAGGCCAGACCCTGCCACCACACCTTGAAGAACACGTTGGACCCCCCGTTCCAAGGCCGTCAGCCTGAGTAGAACTTTCCCCGAGGGGCCGGCCGGCATCAGGCCCGGTCTCCCGCCCTCGCGCCGGCCCCACGGATGCCCTCTTACAGGAATGGTCTGCACGGACGCCGCGGAGCCATCAGGGCGCCGCCGCAGCCGCACCCACCCGCCGGTCCAGCTCCTCGAGGGTGCTCCGCAACCGGCTTAGCATTTCGCCGTAGCCGCCCCAATCTCCTGCCTTGAGGCGGGCCTCCGCCTCGCCGAAGAGTTGCCTGGCCTGCCGGACCAGTTCGGGAATGCCGGCCGCGGGCTCACCCGAGGGCGGCCTTTCGGGCGCGGGCCTCAGGCCGCCGCCGAATATGGCCTCCAGGGCCCGGTCCAGCGTGGGTTCCATGACCACCCTTTCGCCGTGCACCACTATCACGCGCCGGAGTTCGGGCAAACGGCTCTGCTCGGCCTGCAGGTACAGGGGCTCCACGTAGAGCAGGGCGTCCTTGACCGGTATCACCAGCAG
>DYER01000070.1 GCA_020725605.1 Ammonifex sp.
CGGGAGGACCTCTATTACCGTTTGAACGTGGTCTCGCTCACCGTCCCGCCCCTGCGGGAACGGATGGACGACATCAAGCCCCTGGTGCGGCACTTCATCGACAAGTTCAACCAGCAGTTCGGGCTTCAGGTCACGGACCTCACGCCCGAAGTCTGGGCCCTTTTCCACCGGTACCACTGGCCGGGCAACGTGCGGGAGCTGGAGAACGTCATCGAGCGCGCCTTCAACCTCGTGGAAGGGCCCGTGATTTCCGTGCTCCACCTTCCCATGTACCTGCAGAGGTACGGGCAGGTCAAACGCCGCGCCGAGTGGCGCACCCTGCCGGCCCTCCTGGAGCACGTGGAAAGGGAGGCGGTGCGGGAGGCCCTGGTGGCCACCGGTGGCAACAAGCTGCAGGCCGCCAAGATGCTCGGTATTTCCAGGGCCTGGCTTTACAAGAAGATGAAACAGCACGGCATAGACGTGAAATAACTTAAGAATAAAACCGGTATGACGGTGAGCGACCGGTGGCAAAGGCGAGCAGGATGACAAAACAGAAGAGGCTCATTCTGGAGATACTGCGCGGCACCCGGGTCCACCCCACGGCGGACTGGGTCTACCAGCAGGCGCGGCAGGTAATTCCGGACATCAGCCTGGGCACGGTCTACCGCAATCTCAGGTTGCTGTGCGAGGCGGGCGAGATCATGGAGCTCTCCTTCGGCAGCACCTTCAGCCGTTTCGACGGCAATCCCCTCAACCACTACCACTTTGTATGCCGGCAATGCGGGCGCATTTACGACCTGGACCTGCCCCTCCGGGAGGAACTGGAGGAGGAGGTACGGCGGGCGGGGTACGAGGTGGAGCACCACCGCCTGGAGTTTTACGGCCGCTGCCCCGAGTGCGCCCGCGGGGCCGGGAACCCCTAACCTCCGGGGGCGGTCCGGGCGGGTGCCGGGCCGCACGTGCCGGTTCCCGAACGGTGGCGAGGAGCCTTGTTCGTGCATCTCCACGTGCACACCGAATACAGTCTGCTGGACGGGGCGGCGCGCATAGCCCGGGCCGTGCGGGCCGCCGCGGAAATGGGCATGCCGGCCCTGGCCATGACGGACCACGGCGTCATGTTCGGCGCCGTGGCCTTCCACAAGGCGTGCCGCGAGGCCGGCATCAGGCCCATCCTCGGGTGCGAGGTCTACGTGGCGCCCCGCACCAGATTCGACCGCACCCCCAGGGTGGATGACCGCCCCTTCCACCTGGTCCTGCTGGCCGAAGACGAGGCCGGCTACCGCAACCTGTGCGCCCTGGTGTCGCGGGGCTTTACGGAGGGGTTTTACTACAAGCCCCGGGTGGACAAGGAACTGCTGGCCCGCCACGCCCGCGGGTTAATCGCCTTAAGCGGGTGCCTGGCCGGCGAGGTGCCGACCCACCTGCTGGCCGGCCGGCGGGAGGAGGCCCGGGCCGCGGCCGGGACCTACCGGGAGATCTTCGGGCCGGGCGGGTTCTTCCTGGAGCTCCAGGACCACGGCCTTCCCGAGCAAAAGGCCCTCAACCGCGAACTGGTGGAGCTGGCCCGCGATCTGGACCTGCCCCTGGTGGCCACCAACGACGTCCACTACCTGCGGCGCGAAGACGCCGGCACCCACGACGTGCTTCTATGCATCCAGACCGGCAAGCGCCTGCACGACGCGGACAGACTCCGCTTCCCCACGGACGAGTTCTACCTGAAGAGCCCCCGGGAGATGGCCCTGCGGTTCCGCGAGGTGCCCCGGGCCCTGGCCAGTACCGTGGAAATCGCGGAGCGGTGCCGGGTGGACTTCGCCTTCGGACGCCTCCACTTTCCAGCCTATCCCTTGCCCCCCGGCTGGACCGACCAGGCCTTCCTGGAGCACCTGTGCGAGGAGCACCTGCCGAAGCGGTACCCGCGGCCCGGTTCCGAGGTGCGGCAGCGCCTGGACCACGAGTTGCGCACCATTCGGGAGATGGGATTTGCCTCGTATTTCCTCATCGTGTGGGACCTGGTGCGGTTCGCCCGGCAAAGGGGCATCGCCGTGGGCCCCGGGCGGGGCTCGGCCGCGGGCAGCATCGTGGCCTACGTCCTGGGCATCACGGACATAGACCCGCTGGCCCACGGGCTGCTTTTCGAAAGGTTCCTCAACCCCGCCCGGGTTTCCATGCCCGACATCGACATCGATTTTTGCTTCGACCGGCGAGACGAAGTGATCCGCTACGTGTTCGAGAGGTACGGCCAGGACCGGGTGGCCCAGATCATCACCTTCGGCACCATGGCCGCCAGGGCGGCCGTGCGGGACGTGGGACGGGTGCTCAACCTCCCCTACAAGGACGTGGACCACCTGGCCAAGCTGGTCCCCTTCGAGCCCGGCATCACGCTGGAGCGCGCCGTGGGCGGCACGCCCGAGCTGCGGGAACTGTGCCTGGCGCGGCCGGACCTGGCCCGGGTGGTGGAAGTGGCGACGGCCCTGGAGGGGGTACCCCGGCACGCCTCCACCCACGCCGCGGGGCTGGTCATTGCCCCCACGGCGCTGACGGACTACCTTCCCCTGTACAAGACTTCGGACGGCTATATAACGACCCAGTTCGACAAGGACGCCATAGAAGAGCTGGGCCTGCTGAAAATCGATCTGCTGGGCCTGCGCACCCTCACGGTGATCGAGGACACGAAGCGCCTGGTGGCCAGGAACCGGGGGTCTGAGCCCTGCATCGCGCCCGACGACGCGGCCACCTTCCGGCTGCTGGGCGAGGGGGAAACCGGAGGCGTGTTCCAGCTGGAGAGCGCGGGCATGAGGAGCCTCTTGCGGGACATGCGGCCGGACCGGTTTGAGGATCTGGTGGCCCTGGTGGCCCTCTACCGGCCCGGGCCCCTGCAGAGCGGCATGGTGGAGGACTTCGTGCAGCGCAAAATCGGCCTGCGGCCCGTGACCTTCCTCCACCCCAGGCTGGAGCCCATCCTGCGGGACACCTACGGCGTGATCCTGTACCAGGAGCAGGTCATGTCCATCGCCAGCGAGATCGCCGGCTTCAGCCTGGCCGAGGCGGACCTCCTCCGGCGGGCCATGGGGAAAAAGAAACCGGAGATACTGGCGGCCATGCGCGAGAGGTTCGTCGAGGGGGCCCGGGCCAACGGCATCGATCCCGGGACCGCGGCCCAGATCTTCGACCTGGTGGAGCACTTCGGGGGCTACGGCTTCAACAAGAGCCATTCGGCGGCCTACGCCCTGGTGGCCTATCAGACGGCCTACCTCAAGACGCACTACCCCCTGGAGTACATGGCCGCGCTCCTGACTTCGGTCCGGGAACACACCGACAAGGTCGCGGCCTACGTGCGTGAGTGCCGCCGCATGGGCATCAACGTGCTTCCGCCGGACGTCAACGAGAGTGAGCAGAGCTTCACGGTCGCGGGCGGCGCCTTGCGCTTCGGACTGGGCGCGGTGAAGAACGTGGGGGACGCCGCGGTAAGGGCCATTCTGGAGGCCCGAAAAGCAGGCGGGCCCTTCCGGAGCTACTGGGACTTCTGCCGCCGGCTGGACCCGCGGGTGATGAACCGCCGGGTGCTGGAGAGCCTGGTCAAGGCCGGGGCCTTCGATTCCCTGGGTTGCGAACGGGCCGCCCTGCTGGCCGCGGTGGAGCGGGGCCTGGAAGCGGCCGGCCGGGGGGGCAGGGAAAGGGCCAGTGGCCAGCTCACCCTGTGGGCCGCGGCCCCGGATCCCGAAAGCGAAAAACTGCCCGCGGTACGGCCGCTATCGGTAAGGGAAAAACTGGATCTGGAACGGGAGGTCCTGGGGCTTTACATCAGCGGGCATCCGCTGGAGGAACACGCGGACCTTTTCCGCCGGCTCGGCGTCGCGGGTCTGGAGACCCTGGACGGGCTCCGGGGCGAGCGAAAGGTATGCCTCGGGGGCCTGGTGATGGAGGTGCGCCGGACTACGACCAGGAAAGGAGAAACCATGGCCGTCGTGAGCCTGGAGGACCAGGACCGGTCCGTGGAGCTTTTGTTCTTCCCCGCGGTCTACCAGAAGTACAGATCCGTCCTGCGCACCGGCCGCACTTTGCTGGTGCGGGCCCGCCTCACAGGAGAAGGCGACGAGAGGAAGGTAATCGCCGAGCAGGCCTGGGCTGCGGACCGGCTGGCCCTGAACGAAGTGGCGGCGGCCCTGCTCCTCAAGGCGCCGCCCGAACGGGAGGGGGCCATCCGGCGGCTGGCCGCGGGGCACCCCGGTCCCGTGCCGGTGTACCTCTACGACGGCGGCCGGGCCAGAGCCCGGCAACTGCCCGGGGCGGCGGTGGACCTGGAGGGCCCGGTGATGGCCTTGCTCGAGGAACTGCTGGGCCGGGATGCGGTGCGCGTCATGTGGCCCAAGCTTGCGTGTTGCTGAGGCGGCCCGCCCTGTGGTATTATTCCCTTGGACCAGGCATCGCGGGGGGTGTTACCGGTGGGTCAGGGCTGGGAACAGAGCGACTACGTGGTCATAAAGGCGCTGGAAAACGGGGTGACCATTATAGGTTTGACCCGCGGTAAGGACACCAAGTTCCACCACTCGGAGAAGCTCGATAAGGGAGAGGTCATGATCGCGCAGTTCACCGAACACACCTCGGCCATCAAGGTGCGCGGGCGGGCCGAGATCCTCACCAGGCACGGTCGGCTGCGTACGGACGAACCTTAGCACTCCAGGGCCCGGGGCTCTGGAGTTGTTTTGTACCGGTTAAGCACGCGTATCCTGAGGCATACTGTCGGGGAGGGGCTTGCCCGGTGTGGACGGTGGTTTACATCGCTCCAAACCGCCACGAGGCCGAAAGGATCCGTCAGACCCTGGCCCGGGAAGGTCTGCTCGTCAAGCTACGTACCGTGAGATCCCCCAAGGGTACGGATAACGGGCTGGTCGAGGTGCTGGTGCCGGAAGCCGAAATAGACGAAGCCCTGGAGGTAATCGAGGAGCTTTAGGAGGGACGGTGTTTGCTGCGCATCGGCGTACTCACCAGCGGCGGCGACGCCCCCGGTATGAACGCCGCCATCAGGGCCGTGGTGCGCAAGGCCATCTACCA
>DYER01000006.1 GCA_020725605.1 Ammonifex sp.
CCCGCATCGTGCGCTTCGCCTTCGAACTGGCCCGGCGGGAGGGGCGCCGCAAGGTGACGGCGGTCCACAAGGCCAATATCATGAAGCTCACCGACGGGCTTTTCCTGGAGTGCGCGCGGGAGGTAGCACGCGAATACCCGGACATCCCCTATGAAGAAATGATCGTGGACGCCATGTGCATGAAGCTGGTGCAGGCGCCGGAACAGTACGACGTGCTGGTAATGCCCAACCTTTACGGCGACATCGTTTCGGACCTCTGCGCCGGGCTGGTGGGGGGCCTGGGCGTGGCCCCCGGAGCCAACATTGGCGACGAGGCCGCGGTCTTCGAGCCGGTGCACGGCAGCGCGCCCAAGCACGCCGGCCACAACCGCGTGAATCCCCTGGCCACCGTCCTTTCCGGAGTAATGATGCTGGAGCACCTGGGCCAGCGGGAGCCGGCGGAGCGTATCAAAAGGGCCGTGGCGAGGGTCCTGACCGAGGGCCGGCATCTAACCTACGACCTGGGGGGGAACGCCAGCACGAGCGAAATGGCGGAGGCCATCGCGGCAGCCATGGATTAGGGGGTACGGAAGGCGGGACCTTTTCCGGCAGGAAGGGGCAGGACTCGGGGCCTCCGGGGTCGAATTGAAAAGTTACTGAACGGTCATGCGGCGGGGAATTTTGCCCTCGGAGAGCTGTGCGACCCCGGCACCGGCGGGTTGGCAAGTTCCCCGTCGCAGTGGAGGGGAGAAAATGGAAACGCGGCCGTGGCATAGAAACTACGACCCCGGTGTGCCCCGCTCTCTGGAGTATCCCGCCGTGCCCCTGTTTCACTTCCTGGAGCACTACGCCCGCAAACTCCCGGAACGTCCGGCCCTGATCTTTCAGCCCGCGCCCGCCGGCTTCGCCTGCAGCCGCATGACCTACCGGGAATTGAATGAGTTGACGGACCGTCTGGCTGCGGCGCTGCACGCCCTGGGCGTGCGTAAAGGCGACCGGGTACTCCTGCTGATGGTCAATTGCCCCCAGTTTGTGGTGGCCTACTACGCGGTGCTCAAACTGGGGGCCGTGGTGGTGGCCACCAACCCCCTCTACAGCCCGCGGGAGATGGAGCACCAGGCCCGGGACGCCGGGGCCAGGGTCGCCCTGGTCATGAGTCGTTTCTACCCCCGCTTCAAAGAGGTCCAGCCCCGGACACCGGTCCAGACCGTGGTCGTGACCAGCATCAAGGAATACATGCCGCCGCTCCTGCGTTGCCTGTTCACCCTGGCGCGGGAGAGGAAGACCGGGGACCGGGTGACGCCGGGGCCCGGCGACCACGCCTGGCGGGATTTGTTGCGCCGCTACCGGCCCGACGACCGCCCGGCCGTCGAGGTGGGACCCGACGACCTGGCCCTGCTGCAGTACACCGGGGGCACCACCGGGGTGCCGAAGGGGGCCATGGTCCTGCACCGCAACCTGGTGGCCAACACCCTCCAGATCCGGGCCTGGTTCGTGGGCGCACGTGAGGGGGAGGAAGTGGTGCTGGCCGCCATCCCCCTCTTCCACGTCTACGGTATGGTGGCGGCCCTGAACTTCGGGATTTCCTTCGGGGCCACCCTGGTGCTCTTGCCGGATCCGCGGGACCTCAAGAATCTCTTGGTGGCCGTAGAGCGCCACAAACCGGGCATGTTCCCGGGCGTGCCCACCCTCTACAACGCCATCAACAACCACCCCGAGGTGCAGAAATACGACCTGCGGAGTATCAGGGCCTGCATCAGCGGTTCCGCGCCCCTGCTGGCCGAGACCCAGCGCCGCTTCGAGGCCCTCACCGGCGCCTCCCTAAGGGAAGGCTACGGCCTGTCGGAAGCGCCCACCGCCACCCACTGCAATCCCATGCTGGGAGAGAACCGCCACGGGTCCATCGGCCTGCCCCTGCCGGACGTGGACTGCCGTATCGTCAGCATCGAAGACGGGACGACGGACTTGCCGCCGGGAGAGGTGGGGGAACTGGCCATCAAGAGCCCCCAGGTCTTCGCCGGCTACTGGAACATGCCGGAGGAAACGGCGGCGGTCCTGCGGGACGGGTGGCTCTACACCGGGGACCTGGCGCGTATGGACGAGGACGGGTATTTCTACATCGTGGACCGCAAGAAGGAAATGATCATCGCCGGCGGGTACAACATCTATCCCCGGGAGATCGAAGAGGTGATTAAAGAGCATCCCAAGGTGCTCGAAGTGGTAGCCGGCGGCATTCCGGATCCCTACCGCGGCGAGACCGTGAAGGTGTGGGTGGTGTGCAGGCCGGGGGAAACCCTGACCGCCGAGGAAATTCGTGAATTCTGCCGGGACAGGCTCGCCAAATTCAAGATTCCTACCCATGTGGAATTCAGGGACGAGCTGCCCAAGACCGCGGTCGGCAAGCTGCTGCGCCGGGTGCTGGTGGAGGAAGAAAAGCGCAAGCAGGCGCCCGGCGGGGGTGCGTGAGGACGCGGCCACGCCGGCTCCCGACTCCCCGGTTCGGTAATTGCCCTTCGCGTCCCAACGGTGCGGCGGCTGCACCGCGGGTTTTTCGGCAACGCCGTTGACTGCCGCAGGCAGGTCCATGACCCCGTCTGAGGAGGTGCCGGGATGCGATGGCTCGAACTCGCACCCGGGGCGCGCTACGAGGGCTTTCTGGCGGTGCGCACCGTGGCGGTTCAGCGCACGCGCCACGGCAGTCCCTACCTTGACCTGCGCCTGTGGGATGGGGAGTGCGAGATTACGGGGCGCTACTGGGACTACGACGGCTCGGCCCCCGTCCCCCGCACGGTGATTCTTGTCAGCGGCACCATGGAGCTCTACAACGAGCTCCCCCAGCTGCGCATCGAAGAGTGGCGGCCCGCGGGGAGCAACGAGTACGATCCGGCCCTGTTCGTTCCGGAGTCGGGGCGCGACCGCCAGGAGATGTGGCAGGAACTGGCGGGCCTCATGGGTACGGTCCAAGACGCGGTCCTGCGTGTGGTCCTCAGGCGTGTCTTTGCCGACGCGGAATTCCGGCGCCTCTTTCAGACGGCCCCGGCCGCGGTCTACTACCACCACGCCTGCCTCGGGGGACTGCTGGAACACACCCTGAGCGTCGCCCGCATGGTGGACCAGATGGCCCTGCAGCGGTCGGACCTGGACCGGGACCTGGCCCTGGCGGGGGCCGTACTGCACGACATCGGCAAGGTCTTCGAGTACGACTGGGGCGGGCCCTTCATAGAGTTCAGTGACGTCGGGCGGTTCATCGGCCACGTCGTCATGGGGTGCCTGCACCTGGAAAAGGCCCTGGCCGGGGCGGCCGGGGTTCCGGAATTGACGCGGCAGAAGCTGCTCCACATCATAGCCTCCCACCACGGCCGGCGGGAGTGGGGCGCCGTGGTCGAGCCGGCGCTGCCCGAGGCCCTTCTGGTGCACCTGGCGGACCTGGCCGACGGCGAACTGTACAAGATGCAGGCGGCCCGGGCCGAGGCGCGGGGTGAGCGCTGGGGACCTCCGGTGTTGGGCCTGGGTCGCCGCATCTGGGCCGGGGATTAGTCTCGCGGTCTCGAAAAAATTTTGCTTGACGTGCCGCCTCCGGGCGGCTATAATTTCTGGCAGAAGTACCCCCCCGGAGGGGGAGGGTTAGAAAAGGCCGAGATACCGTACAACATCAGGGATGGAGGTCCAAAGAGGTGAGTCAGGAACTGCAAAAGGAGGTGGTCCGACGCCTGCGCAACGTCCAGGGGCACCTGGCCGGTCTGGCGCGCATGGTGGAAACCGGGCAGGATTGCGCCGACGTGCTCCACCAGCTGGCGGCGGCCCGCGCGGCGCTCGACAAGATCACCGAACTGATGCTGGAAGGTTACGTCGCGGAATGTCTGGCAAGGGATAGGGAGCAGGACACCACGGGGCGCGATGCCCGGGACCTGGTGCGCATCCTGCGCCGATTCCTGAGGTAGGGGGTTGAAGGACGTGTCCGGGCTGACCCGGAGGGAGTTCCTGAAGCTTTCAACGGCGGCCCTGGTGGCAGGCGGCCTGACGTGGGCCGGTTTCAACAGGGTGGCGCAGGCCGCCCCGGAGGCACGGGTGGGAACCCTCATCGATCTGACCAGGTGCGACGGTTGCCGGGCCTGGCCGCTACCGCGTTGCGTGGCGGCCTGCAGAGAGGAAAACTTCAGCAAGTTCCCGCAACCGGTGGCAGACATTCCCTTGAACTGGCCCCTCAACACCAGGGAGGACTGGTCCGACAAAAAGGACCTGACCACGCGGTTGACCCCGTACAACTGGATCTTCGTGCAGCACGTACGGGTGGAGGACGGGGGCCGGGCCGCGGACGTGTTTATTCCCCGGCGCTGCATGCATTGCGACAACCCGCCCTGCGCCAACCTCTGTCCCTTCGCCGCGCAATACAAAACGCCGGAAGGCCCGGTGCTGATCAACCACGATCTCTGCCTGGGCGGGGCCAAGTGTCGGGACGTCTGTCCGTGGGGCATTCCCCAGCGCCAGGCCGGGGTGGGGCTTTACATGAAAATCGCGCCGGGTTATCTGGGCGGCGGAGTGATGTACAAATGCGATCTCTGCTACCACCGGGTAAAGAACGGCAGGACGCCCGCCTGTGTGGAGGCCTGTCCGCGCCGGGCGATGACCTTCGGTCCCAAGGACCGGGTGCTGGACGAGGCCATGGCCCGGGCCCGCGAAATCAACGGTCACCTTTACGGAGCGCGGGAGAACGGCGGCACTTCTACCTTCTACGTAGCACCGGTACCCTTTGAGAAGATCCACAATCAGCTGATGGCCCAAAAGGCCCGCCAGCCCAATCCCAAAATGCCCGGGTTTCCCGGCATGCCGGTTGGCGTGGGTAATTTCCTGGACAGCGTAAACGGCCTGGTGGCGGGCATGCTCGTGGCTCCCGTCGCCGGAGCCGTGGCGGCCGGCTGGGCGGCCTATAAAACCATGACGGGAGGGAAGCGCGATGAGGCCTAAGATCGTGCGCCACAGCGGTACGGTGCGCTTCGTTCACTGGACCGTGGCCTTGTCGACCGTCATGCTCATCTTCACGGGCTTCGGGCAAATGCCCATGTACAAGCGCTACGGTATCGCCAAGCTGCCCGGCCTCGGCTGGTCGGGGGACTTCCATATCACCCTTTATCTCCACTACCTGGCGGGCATGGTGCTGGCCTCCGCGCTTGTATACCACCTGGTTTTTCACGGACTGCGCCGGGAGTTCGGCCTGCTGCCCAGGCGGGGCGATCTCAAGGGTTCTTACCTCTTCATCAAGGCCATTTTCGGGCTGGGGCCGGAACCTCCGGCCGATAAGTTCCTGCCCGAACAGCGGCTGGCCTACGCCTTCATCGGGGGCAACCTGGTCCTGGTGGGCATCACCGGGCTCATCAAGGTCCTGAAAAACCTGCCCGGAATAGACTTTCCCGCCGGCTTCTTGCTCTGGGTGACCAATCTTCACACTCTCTCGGCCATCCTGCTGGTACTGGGTATCGGGGCCCACCTGGCGGCCTTTGCCTTCCGGGCCAACCGGCCCCTGCTGGAGAGCATGTTCACCGGAAAGGTCAGGCTGGATTACGTGCGGCACCGGCATCCGCTGTGGTACCGCAGGCTATTTGCGGACCCTGCCTCGGGTGCCGGGGGGGCGCGGACCCCTGGGGGTGAAGCTTCGTGGACCGACCGATGCCTCTGACCGGTCATCTGGCCGCCTTGCGCCGCGTTTTGCTGATTTCCGGGGCGGCGGTGGCGGTCTGTTCCCTGGCCGTATTCTTTGGCTTGTCCGATTACCTGGTAGGGATATTGCTCAAACCGTTGCGGCTGCTCAACGTACCCGTGATAACCATCAGGGTGGGGGAGGCTTTACTGACCAAGATCAGAATCAGCCTCCTGGGCGGATTGATTTTGGGCTTCCCGGTGGTGGCCTGGCAGCTTGGCGGCTACCTGTGGCCGGCCCTGCGTGAATCGGAGCGGCGCCTGGTACTGACCCTGTTCCCGGTATCCGCAATACTCTTTGCCGCGGGTGCCCTCTTTTCGTACTACGTAATCCTGCCGCTGGCGGTGAGGTTCCTTTTGGTGGTTACGGCGGGGGAGTTCAACCCCATGATAACGCTGCGCGAGTACGTGTCGTTCGTGGGAGCCCTGTTGCTGCCGGGCAGCCTGGTTTTTGAAGGTCCTCTGGTCCTCTATCTCCTGGCCCGTCTGGGTGTGGTTACCCCTGCCGGCCTGAGACGCAGGCGCAAACACGTGTACCTGGGGGTGTTTATCCTGGCGGCGTTGTTGACCCCCGGCACCGACGTCCTCTCGCAGGTGGCCGTGGCGGTACCCACGTTGCTGCTTTACGAGGCCGGGGTCGTACTGGCGGGCCTGGTTGAACGCAGCCGGCGCAGAACGGCCGCGGTCAGGGCGCGGGCGGCTTAGGTACCCGCCCGTAGAGAACCTTTCAGAGGAGGTGGGTCTTTGTGTTCGGAATGGGACCGTGGGAATTACTTCTCGTCCTGGCCATCGCCCTGGTAATTTTCGGGCCCGGAAAATTGCCCGAGGTCGGTCGGGCCCTGGGTAAGGGCCTGCGGGAATTCAGAAAGGCTTCCAGCCAGGTCAGGGAAGAGACCGACGATGGGCCGGTGACGGAAAGGAGGTAACCCGGTGGGTGAGCAAAAGAAGCGGGTGACCCTGATTTGCTCGCGCAACACCCTCGACGGCGTGTACCCGCCCCTTATCCTGGCCCTGAACGCCGTGCGGGCCGGAGCCGAGGCCATGGTTTTCTTTACCTTTCAGGGGTTGGACGTGGTCACCAAACGGGGCTTTCAAAAGATAAAATTCTACCCGCCTGGACTTTGGGGCGTTATTCCCGGATTGCCGGCGCTGGCCACCCGCATAATGTGCCGTTTGGCTGAAAAAAGGGCCAGCGTGCCGTCGCCCGCCGAACTCATGGAAATGTGCCGGTACGAAGGGGTAAAGTTCTACGCCTGCCAGATGACCAAGGACATGATGGCCGTGCGGGACGAAGACCTGCTCGAGGGAGTCCAGGTCATCGACGCCGGCGGATATATGAAGCTGGCCCTGCAGTCCGACGTCAACATGTTCGTTTAGGGCGCCGGCGGGGACCACGAAGCGCGGTGCCCCGGCGCCAGATGGAACGTCAGGAGGCGGGTCGCGCCACGATCAGCTTCACCAGTGGTCCGGCCACGTCCTGCACCCGGAGCAGGTGGAGGCCCGCGGCCTCCACGGCGGCGACCGTACGGCGGTTGATGTTGTCCCCGACCAGGTACCGTGCCAGGGGGTTCAGCAGATCCATCATGATTCCGAGCAAAGGGTGCTCGCTGCGCACGTGCTCCAGGAGCACCACGCGGCCCTCGGGGCGGCATACCCGGCGCACCTCGGCCAGGCCCCGGGCGGGGTCCGGCACGGAGCAGAAAACAAAGGTGGCCAGCACGGTATCGAAGGTGCGGTCGGGAAACGCCAGGTGCTCCACGTCCATTTCCAGAAGGTGCACCGGCACCGGCGCCCGAGCCGCCCGCATCCGTGCCCTGGCCAGCATGGCGGGGCTGAGGTCGATGGCCGTGACGCGACAGCCCGCGGGATAAAGGGAAAGATTCCTGCCCGTGCCCACACCCACTTCCAGGACGTCGCCCCGGGCCAGACCGACGGCTTCCCGCCGCCAGGACTCCGGGATGAAGCGGTCCAGCAGGTCGTAGAGGGGAGCGATGCGGTTGTACCGGGCGCGCACGGTGCGGGTGGCCTTGGACACCGGGGTTCCCCCCTATCCGGTTCCCGTAATTTCCGGTACCACAGAAGGGGTACGTTAGGTAGCGCCCGAATACTAGTATATCTTTTTGGGGAGGTGTGACAATGCCGATTTATGAGTTCCGGTGTGAGAATTGCGGTCACAGGTTTAGCCTGCTCGTGGGCGTAAATGACCGGGATAAGGTAACCTGTCCCCGGTGCCGGAGCCGCGACGTGCAGCAGTTGGTCACCGGCTGCGGCGTTCGTTCCGGAAGGGAGGCCGGGTGCGGTTGGCCCGCTTCCGGGTTCCGCATCAAGGGCGGGTGAGGAATCTAGTGACGGCAGGGCCGGGGGCCCTGCGTCATACGCGTCCAAGGCGTTCGTGCAAGAATGGGGTTTATAAGAGGCGCGGCGGGAAGGGCCGTACGTTCTGCCGGCCCGGTCCCGACCGCGCTGCGACCCGTATCCTTGCGGGCCGTACGTATTAATTGGGTTTCCGGGCCGGCCACGCTTGACACGGGATGCCGTGCGGTGCTAAAATAAAGGTGGGTTTCGGGGCGTAGCTCAGCTTGGTTAGAGCGCCACCTTGGGGTGGTGGAGGTCGCACGTTCAAATCGTGTCGCTCCGACCAGACGAAGGCCCGCAAAGCCGGGAACACCAGGGCGTTGCGGGCCTTCGCATTCTCCGGGGAGGCGGCCGGCAGGCCATTCTAGCATGACCGCAGTGAGTAGCCGGACACCGTGTCCACCCGCCTGTGGCGGAGCAGTTGCTGAAGGGTCTTGGCGTGTGGATTGGGGAGTTCGGATGGGTATAGAGGTCTGCTCGGTGAGACGGTCCCGGCGTCCCGGCCAAGGTCCGGGTCCGGACGCAGGCACACTAGCCCCTCGCCCGCAGGCGCTCCAGCTCCTCCCGCTGGGTCGTCAGCTGTTTGCCCAGTCTCTTGATGTCCTCCCAGACGAAACCCAGTTCCTGGCGGATTTTCTTCTGGCCGGCTTCCAGGCGGTCCTGGCCCTTTTCCAGCCGGTCCAGGCGGCCTTCCAGCCCGTCCAGGCGCCGTTCGAGGCCCCCGAGCCGTGATTCCACGCCCCCGAAGCGCACTTCGATGGCCGTCATACGGGTCTCGAAGGCGTTCATGCGGTCCTCAAAGACATTCATGCGGTCGTCGAGCCGCTCCTGCCCTTCCTCCAGACCACCCAGGCGCCGGCCGTGGTCTTCGAGGAGGCCCTCCACGCGCTCCAGCCGCTGGCCGTGGACCTCCTGGACGCGGCGGATCTCCCTGAGTTCTTCCAGGATCTGTTGCAGTACCCCTTCCATGTCCGTACCCCTTCCGGAGGATACTTCTTTCTCCATCCTACCACGGAGGAACGGAGGGTGCCAGGTATTTTCTTCCTTCAATAGCGTACGACGATGCGTTTTGCCGCCTCCTGGTCCGTCACCGTTACGTACACCCACCCGTCCTGTTCCTCGACCCGCACGCCCGTGGCCAGCACCCGGTACCGGCGCTCCGGTCCCACGTAAACCGCGACGGTGATGTCCTGCAGGCCCAGGGGATTCTTGAGTTCGATGAGGTAGCGGTCCGCGGCGCGCCGCACGAGCCAGCTGGTCTGCTGGTGGCGGTCGAGAAAGGCGGCGAAGGTGCTCATGGGCGCGACGGTGAGGCGCTCTGCGGCCACCGCCGCACGCAGGTCCGCGGCCAGCCCCTCCAGAAGGTCCAGGTTGTACGGGTCGGCCGAGGGATGGGTGTAAAAGGTGCGGATAACCCGCTCGTGGATCGCGAAATCCACAAGGTCCCTGAGCCAGGACGCGGCCTCGGCCTGGGGTACCCGCGCGCGATGGAGGTCCTCCAGGGAGGCGTAGCGGTCGTAGCTGCTGATGGGGAAAGCCCACATGGCCTGACTGTAGCTCTCGCCCCTGTAACGTGGGTGGGTAGGGCTTGAGCCGGTGTCCCCGGGATGGTAGTACGCCACCACCCCGTGCTCCTCCAGCCAGGCGTTGAGCCACGGGGGATGCACACCCCCGGGCGAGGAGTACTCCACGATCCGCTCCCCGGTGAGATCCTCCAGGGTGGTGAAGTTCCGGGCCAGGTAGTCCAGGGCCTGGCGCCGGGGGATTTTTTCGGCGTTGAAGGCGAAGTAATTGTGGATCCAGCCGCCGTGGGAGCCGACGTACCCGTACTCGCGCAGGGCCGGCACCAGGGGTTTGCCTTTCAAGGGGTTGGCCGCGTCGAATCCCAGGCGGTCTCCGGGCCAGTTGCAGTCCGGGCCAGCCGTGATGTGGATGGAAAAGGGGGTCTCGGGGCTGAACACGTCCCGGCCCAGCATGGTGCGCAAGGGTTTCAGGTAGGTGCCGCCGCAAACGTGGAGGTTGAAGACGAATCCCCCGCGGCCTCCCGGGGTGTTAACCAGGCGCGGCAGGTGCACGTAACGGATGAGGAAGGTGCGCATCACCGCCCGCAGGGGCAGGTCGTCGGAATTAGCCTTGAAAAACCCGAGGGGAACGGCGCAGTAGACCACGGTCCCGCCGCCCGGGTGGTGGCGCTCGGTGAGGACCGGCTGCCGCCCCCCGGACCCGCGTCCCCAGGCCACTTCCGCGGCGCCCTCGGTGCGGGCCGGGTAGTAGTGGTAGGTCAGGGGACCGTAGCCGTAGCCGCACACGGCGCCCTCACGATTCACCTTGCCCGGGGTGAAGCCCCAGGCCCGGGCGGCCTCCCGGGAGGGGAAGAACCAGTGGCCGGTGGGCGGCGTGCCGGTGGGGACGGTGTAGTACACGCCGGCCAGGTCGGCCAGCAGGGGCGGGGCCAGGGCCGTACCGTCCGGCGTCCGTGTGCCCGGATCTCCCACCACCAGCATCCGACCCCCCAGGGACCGGACGTAGTCGGCCAGGCGCGGGGCCAGTTCAGGGGGCAGCGCGGCGTTGACGACTTCCGGAAAGACGAGGGCCGCGAAGCGGGACCGCATCTGCCGCGGGGTCATGGCCGCCAGCTCTGAAGGGTCCACCGTCCGGTACGGGAATCCCTCCTCCCGGAGGATTTGCTCGTACATGGCGGGAGTGAAATCCTCTGTGGCCGGGGTCACCAGTCCGACCTGTTCGGCGTCGGTGCCCGACGCTCCGGGCCACAGGGTGGAGAAGGCAAAAAGTGGCACCAAAACCAGGAGCGCGGTCGGCAGCAGCAGACGCCTCACGGGCGCTCCCCCTTGGTGAGAACGGACTGTAGCACGGTCCTGGCGCCCGAGGCCGCCACGGACAGAAAGCTGCGGTGCCGGCTCAGGACCTCGGTTAAGGCGTTTACACAGGCGTCGATCTGCTCCCTGGTGACGGTCAGGGGGGGCTCGAGGCGAATGACGTTGGGGTTGTTCAGAGTGTAGGCCGTGATGATGCGGTGCCGGTTGAGCAATTCCCCGGCCACCAGGCTGCCCAGGTACTCGCCGGCCACCCTCTCCACCAGGCCGCCCGAGAGGCGGCTAACGAGCCCGGAAGGTTGGGCGAACTCCAGACCCACGAGCAGACCGCGGCCGCGGACGTGGCCGAGCAGAGGCGAGCGTTCCTGCAGGGCCTTCAGTTTACCCAGAAGGTAATCTCCCAGCTCGCGCGCCCGGGCCGGAAGATCCTCCTTTACGGTGACCTCCAGCGCGGCCAGGGCCGCGGCTACGGCCCGGGTGTTGCCCCCGAAGGTGGAGGTGTGCAGCAGGGCCCTTTCCAGACCGCCGTAGGCCTTTTTCCAGATGGCCTCGGTGGTGACGTAGGCCCCGATGGCGGCCACGCCTCCGCCCAGGGATTTGGCCACGCAGACCACGTCGGGCACCACGCCCTCGTGTTCGCAGGCCCACATGTGCCCGGTGCGGCCCAGGCCGGTTTGAATCTCGTCCACAATGAGAAGGGCCCCGTAGCGGGTGCACAGCTCCCTGGCCCTGGCCAGGTAGCCGGGTGGCGGTACGATTACGCCGCCCTCGCCCTGGATGGGCTCCACGATGAACGCGGCCGTGTGGCCCTTCTTTAAGACGTTTTCGAGGGCCCCTTCGTCACCGAAGGGTATCTCAACGCAATCCGGCACCAGGGGCTCGAAGGGCCGGCGATATTTCACGCGGCCCGTAACCGACAGGGCGCCGAAGGTCTTGCCG
>DYER01000071.1 GCA_020725605.1 Ammonifex sp.
AGTTCCTTGTAGCGCTGCAGCACCTTCTGCACGCCCCGCGCCACCTGGTAGTGCTCTACGCCCACCACGTGGGGGTCCAAAATCCGCGAGGTGGAATCCAGCGGGTCCACCGCCGGGTAAAGGCCCAGCTCGGCAATCTGCCGCGAGAGCACCACCGTTGCGTCCAGGTGGGCGAAGGTAGTGGCCGGCGCCGGGTCCGTCAGGTCGTCGGCCGGCACGTAGATGGCCTGCACCGAGGTGATGGACCCCTTGCGGGTGGAGGTGATGCGCTCCTGGAGCTGGCCCATCTCGGTGGCCAGGGTGGGCTGGTAGCCCACGGCGGAGGGCATGCGGCCCAGGAGCGCCGATACCTCGGACCCGGCCTGAGTGAAGCGGAAGATGTTGTCGATGAACAGCAGCACGTCGGCCCCTTCCTCGTCGCGGAAGTACTCGGCCAGGCACAG
Organism: Ammonifex sp.; assembly: GCA_020725605.1. GTDB lineage: Bacteria > Bacillota > Desulfotomaculia > Desulfotomaculales > DYER01 > DYER01. The sequence goes on from DYER01000071.1 coordinate 444, forward strand.
GCCCGTGAGCCCCACGCGTAAACGGCAGCCGGGCGGCTCGTTCATCTGGCCGAACACCATCATGGTTTTGTCCAGTACGCCGGCAGCCTTCATTTCCAGGTAAAGTTCGTTGCCCTCGCGGGTGCGCTCGCCCACGCCCGCGAATACCGAGATACCGCCGTGCTGCTTGGCGATGTTGTTAATGAGCTCCATCACGATGACGGTCTTGCCCACGCCGGCGCCGCCGAACATGCCGATCTTGCCGCCCTTGAGGAAGGGCACCAGGAGGTCGATGACCTTCAGTCCGGTCTCGAGCTGTTCGGCCCGCGTGGACTGCTCGGCCAGGGGCGGCGCGGGGCGGTGGATGGGATAGTACCTGTCGCTCACGATGGGTCCCAGGCCGTCGATGGGATTACCCAGCACGTCGATGAGGCGCCCGAGCACCGGACGGCCCACGGGCACCGAGATGGGGGCCCCGGTGTCTACGGCCTCCATACCCCGCACCAGACCGTCGGTGGTGGACATGGCCACGCAGCGTACCATATCGTTGCCCAGGTGTTGCACTACCTCCAGAGTGAGGTCGATCTTCTTGCCGAAGACGTCCTCCTTCTCGCTCTGGATCTTTACGGCATTGAAAATATCGGGCAGCTTGCCCGAGGGGAAGCGAATGTCCACGACTACGCCGATGATCTGTACCACATAGCCCACGTTCTTCTCTTCCACGGCGTTTCCCCCCTTTTACTTCAGCGCCTCGGCGCCACTGGTGATTTCCAGCATCTCCTTGGTGATCATCCACTGCCGCACGCGGTTGATCTGGAGGGTGAGGCGGTCGATCATTTCGCCCGCGTTCTTGGTGGCGTTGTCCATGGCCGTCATGCGCGCGCTGTGCTCCGAGGCCTTGGACTCCAGCAGAGCGTGGTACACGGCCACCTCCACGTAGCGCGGCAGCAGGGCCGCCAGCACCTCTTCGGGGCCGGGCTCGAAGATGTAGTCCACGCGCCGGCCCCCGGCCTCGGCCGGCGGCTCCACGGGCAGCAGCTTCACCACCGTGGGCCGCTGCACCAGAACGTTGATGAACTGGCTGAACACCAGGTACACCACGTCGCACTCGCCCGCCGTGTACTGGTCCATGACAAAGCGCGCGATCTCCTGGGCCGTGGAGAACCTGATGGTCTCGCCCAGGCGCACGTAACTCTGCACGATTCTGTAAGCCCGGCGGCGGAAGAAGTCGCGTGCCTTACGGCCGACGGCCACCAGCCCTACTTCGGGGAGTTCCCTCATCAGGTCCATGGTCCGCCGGATCAGGTTGGCGTTGAACCCGCCGCACAGCCCCCGGTCCGCCGTTATGGCCACGATCATGGCCCGCCGGGGCTCCCGCACCTCCAGCAGGGGGTGCCGCGCGCCCTCGGCGGCAGCGGCCACCCGGCTCAGCACTTCACGTATCTCCCGGGCGTAGGGGCGGGCCGCGATCACGGTCTCCTGGGCCCGCGTCATCTTGGCCGCCGCCACCGCCTTCATGGCCTTACAGATCTGCTGGGTGCTCCTGACGCTCCGCAACCGGCGCCGGAGATCCCTCAAACCCGGCAACCCCGATCACCCCGCTAGCTGGCCGCCGCCAGTTGGCGCTGGCGCACGAAGTTTTCCTTAAATTCCACGATGGCCGCCCGCAGGCGCTGGTCCAGGTCCGCCGAGATCTCCTTCTTAACCCTCAGCTCCTCCACGATGTCGGTCTTGCTCGTCTTCATGAAGCGCAGGAACTCGGCCTCAAAGGGACGTACCTGCTCCACCGGGAGGTCGTCCAGGTAGCCGTTGACCCCGGCGAAGATGATCATGATTTGCTCTTCCACCGGCATGGGCACGTACTGTTCCTGCTTGAGGATTTCCACCATGCGCTCGCCCCGCGTGAGGCGCGCCAGGGTGGCCTTATCCAGGTCCGACCCGAACTGGGCGAAGGCCGCCAGCTCCCGGTACTGGGCCAGATCCAGCCGCAGGCGGCCCGCCACCTGCTTCATGGCCTTGTTCTGGGCCGCGCCGCCCACGCGCGACACCGAAAGGCCCACGTTGATAGCAGGCCGGATGCCTGCGTAGAACAGGTCCGACTCAAGGTAGATCTGGCCGTCGGTAATGGAAATTACGTTGGTTGGGATGTACGCCGTCACGTCCCCGGCCTGGGTCTCGATGACGGGCAGGGCCGTGAGGCTACCGCCGCCGTACTTTTCGTCCAGCTTGCAGGCCCGCTCCAGCAGGCGCGAGTGCAGGTTGAAGATATCGCCCGGATAGGCCTCGCGACCGGGCGGGCGCCGCAGCAGCAGCGCCAGCTCGCGGTAGGCCGCGGCCTGTTTGGACAGGTCGTCGTAGGCAATTAACACGTGCTTGCCCTGCTCCAGGAACTCCTCGCCCATGGCGCACCCGGCGTAGGGCGCGATGTAGATGAGCGGCGCGGGATCCGAGGCCGTTGCGGAGACCACGATGGTGTAGTCCATGGCGCCGTAGTCCTCGAAGGTCTGAATCACCCGGGCCACGGTACTCGCCTTCTGGCCCATGGCCACATAGATGCAGATCACGTCGCCGCCCTTCTGGTTCAGGATGGTGTCCACGATGATGGCCGTCTTGCCGGTCTGGCGGTCGCCCAGGATGAGCTCCCGCTGGCCGCGCCCGATGGGGATCATGGAGTCGATGGCCTTAATCCCGGTCTGGAGCGGCTCGTGCACCGGCCGGCGGTAAATGACGCCCGGCGCGATGCGCTCGATGGGACGGTACTTCTGGCTCACGATGGGCCCCTTGCCGTCCAGGGGCTGGCCCAGGGGGTTGACCACCCGGCCGAGCAGGGCGTCCCCCACCGGTACGGAGATGATGCGCCCGGTGCGCTTGACCACGTCTCCTTCCTTGATGTGCTTGTACGGTCCCAGGATCACGCACCCGATGTTGTCCTCTTCCAGGTTCAGGGCCATCCCGTAGACCCCGCCCGGGAACTCCAGCAATTCGCTGTACATGCAGTCTTCCAAGCCGTAGATGCGGGCGATGCCGTCACCCACCTGAATGACGGTGCCCACACTGCTCACTTCGGTGAGCGCCTCGTAATTCTCGATCTGCTGCCGAATGATATCGCTGATTTCTTCCGGCCGCAGTCGCATGACACACCCCTCCTCCCTTTATGCCGGTCCGGCCACCAACCGTTCCCGCAGGGCCCGCAGCTTGCTCCTGACGCTACCGTCTATAACACGGTTGCCGATGCGCACCACGACGCCCCCGATGAGTTCCGGGTCCACAGTGTAGCGCGCCCGCACCTGCCGTCCCGTGGCCCGCGCCAGGTTCCCGACCAGTTGCTCCTTCTCCTCGGGGGTGAGTTCCACCGCGGACGACACCTGGACGTCCGCGATGTTGCGGGCCGCGTCCACCAGGCGCAGGTACTCCTTGATGATGTCCTTCAAAAACATTTCCCGCCGGCGGTCGATGACGAGCATCAGGAAGTTCATCGTGATGCGCGACGAGGTCCCCCCGAACAACCGCTGCAGGAGCCTCTTCTTTTCCTCGCCCGCCACCTGGGGGTGTTCCAGGACCCTGCGTAACTCCCGGGATCCTTCCAGGGTCTCGGCAATCTCCGTCAGCTCCCGCTCGAGGCGGTCGACAATCTCATGCCGCTCGGCCAGGTCAAAGAGGGCCTGCCCGTAGCGTCTGGCGACAGCTTCCCTGAACATGCCCGCCCGGCCCGTTCCCGCCGTCCGGGCCCGGGCCGGTCTGCCCCCCTTCTCCAGAACTCGGCCTCACTGGACGTAGCGCGCCGCTTCATCGATGAAGTCCCGCACCAGCCGCCGCTGCGTATCCATGGTGATGGCTTCCTTCAGGATGCGGCCGGCCACCAGCACCGAGAGGTTGGCCACCTGCTCCTTGAGCTCGGCCATGGCCCTTTCCCGTTCCATCTGGATCTCCTGCAGTGCGCTTTCCTTCAGGCGCGTGGCCTCCTCACGGGCCTGGGCGATGATCTGGCGCGCCTGCTCCTCGCCCGCCCTGGTGGCCTGCTGGATGATTTCGTCGGCCTTCTCGCGGGCGCGCCGCATTTCGGCCTCGAACTGCTCCCTTATGCGCTCGGCCTCCAGCCGCTGTTGCTCCGCGGCCTCGATGTTGGCGGCTATGTACTTCTGGCGCTCCTCGAGAATGCGCAAGATGGGTTTGTAGGCCACGAGGCGCAGGAGTATCAGCAATAGGATGAAGTGCACCATCTGCGCCAGTATCGTGGCGTTGAACTTCAGCTCCAAACGAGCCAGCCTCCCTTCCTCGCTACACCACTGGTCCGGCCCGCCCGGCCCAAAAACCCATATGCCAAAGACAAAAGGAAGGTGGGAGCAGGTTTTAGCCGTGCGCTAAAACCCGCTGCACCGCCTTAAAAACCGGGCCGCCCTATCCAAGCCGGCCCATGAGCATGAAGGCCACTACGACGGCAATAATAGGAATGGACTCGATCAAGCCGACGGAAATGAACATGAGGGTGGTCAACTGGCCCCGGGCTTCGGGCTGGCGGGCCACCCCTTCCAGCAACTTCGAGGTAACGAGACCGTCACCCACGGCGGCACCCAGCGCCCCCAGACCGGCGGCGAGGGCCATTCCCAAAGCAGCAGCAGCTCCCAGCTCCATCGTTTCCCTCCTTTCTCCTAGTGTTCCTCACTGACTGCCATGGAAATGTAGGCAATGCTGAGCATGGTGAATACGAAGGCCTGAATAAACGAGACGAAGACACCGAAGGCCAGCCAGAGCACCGACGCCAGAAAGCCTCCCGCCACCTCGGCCACGCCGGTGATCAACCCCAGCAGGGCCAGGATCATGACCTCTTTACCCTTCATGTTGCCGAAAAGACGGAAGGCCAGCGTCAGGGGCTTGGCCAGGTCCTCGATAATGGTGATGGGCAAGAAGAACGGATAGGGTTCCAGGTAGTGCTTGAAGTACCTGGCCCCCTTGTAGCGGATGCCCCACACGTACATCATCGCGAAGGTGATGAGGGCCAGACCGAAGGTCGTCTGATGGTCCGCCGTGGGAGCCATGGCGGTGGGAACCAGTCCCAGCAGGTTGGCCACCGTAATGAAGAGGAAGTAGGTAAAGATGAGGGTGTAGAGTCCCGCGCCCTTCTTGGGCCCCAGGCTCTCGTCAACCAGGCCGCGCAGGAAATCGAAGACCATCTCGATGAGGCAGGCCAGCTTGCTCGGCCGGCGCATGTCGGCCCCCCGGGCTGCGGCTACACACAGCAACAGGGTCAGGGCCATAGCCACCCAGGTAAAGATAATGGTCGCCGGATTCAGGTCCAGATTAAATCCGCCGATCCGCCCCAGATGCCAGGGCTCGTGCGGGATACCCCAGATGTTCAGGTCGTGCTCGACTCGCTCGATGCTGAAGTTCTCGCCGCAACCGGTCACGGTCAGCGCGACGAATACCAGGAGCAATCCGAGGAGCGTCACCAGTGTTGCCCTTTTCAAGCCACCAATCACCTCCTTTGCCTAAAGTGTGGAGCGCACGCGCCGTGCCTCCCGCACCAGCTCGTCAACCGCCACCACCATGAAAACCACGGGCATCACGAAGAGGCCCGCGGCCACGGCCAGGAGGCTGATGAGGTCCGAGCGCAAGCCCAGGAATAACACGGCGAAGACCACCGCCATCCGTGCGCCGAGGCCACCCAGTACGGCCCGCATTGGTCCGGACCTCCGCATACCGGCCAAGGCTTCCAGGCGCCCGGCCAGCAAAAAGCCGTTGAGCAGGCCGGCGGCGGTACCCAAGATAAGACCCCAGTTAATGGGGTCTCGCCAATCCCAGAGCGCACGGGTCAGGAAGAAGAGGAGTATTAGACCGCTGAACGCACACGCCCTGGCAAACAGCATTTTAAAATTGAGATCGGTCATCGGTTTTCCTTCCCCGCGAAGAATCGCCTCAGGCTCCTGTACACGCCCAGAACCCCGGCCGCCAGGCCCAGAAAAAGCCCGGTCAGCATTAACCAGGGCCCGGTGTGCCACCTGTTATCCAGGTAACGCCCGATTAGCACGCCAAGGACCAGGGAACCCGCCAGTTCCGCGCTGATGATGGAAGCCAGGGCGAAGGCATTGAGGATTGACTTCCACACGTCCCTTCCCCTCCGGCGGGCAGGACGGACCACACGAGAGTACCCTGGCCCAAGGGCTGCAACTTGTGCGAATTTTCCCATCCTGCCGATTAATGTTCTACGCTGCCGGGCCCGATTCCTGCTCCCGATTCGGAAAAAATTTTTCCCCCCGCGGGCCCCGTAAAGTAATTCCCGGCACAAGGGGGCACGAACTCCTCGGGCGGCTCCGCCGCGAGACCGAACCTGTAGGCCAGGGCCGCCACGACGCGGGCCGCGGCCCGCCCGTCTCCGTACGGATTCACGGCCTCGGCCATGCGTCGGTAGGCTGCGGGGTCGTCCAGCAGGCGCCGCGTGGCTGCCAGCACCCGCTCCCGGGCCGTACCCACCAACTCCACGGTGCCGGCCTCCAGGGCCTCGGGCCGCTCGGTGGTCTCCCGCAACACCAGCACCGGCTTGCCCAGGGCCGGCGCTTCTTCCTGCAGGCCGCCTGAGTCCGTCAAAACCAGGTGGCACCTTGCCATCAGGTTGGCAAAGGGCAGGTAATCCAAGGGCTCGATGAGGTGGACGCGCGGCAGGCCCCCCAGTTCCGCAAGGACCACGTCCCGTACCACCGGATTCCTGTGTACCGGAAAGACCACCACCACGTCGGGATAGGCCAAAACCACCTCCCGCAGGGCCCTGTAGACCTCGCGCAAAGGCGCGCCCCAGTTTTCCCGGCGGTGGGTGGTAACGAGCAACACCCGTTGGGATGCGAAGTCGACGGCCCGCAGTACCGGGTCCGTGAAAGCGAAGTCGGGCCGCACCGTGGCCTGCAGGGCGTCGATGACCGTGTTGCCCGTGACGAAGATGCGCTCGGCCGGTACCCCCTCCGTCAGGAGATTGGTTCGGGCGCGCGGCGTGGGCGCGAAGTGCAGGTCCGCCAGCACGGCCGTCAGGTGCCGGTTCATCTCCTCGGGAAAGGGGGCGTATTTGTTTCGCGTGCGCAACCCCGCCTCCACGTGGCCCACGGGAATCTGCAGGTAAAAGGCAGCCAGGGCCGCCGCGAAAGTCGTGGTGGTGTCGCCGTGCACCAGCACCAGGTCCGGGGCCTCGGCCTCCAGGACGCGCCGCAGGCCCGATAGGGCCCGCTCCGTGATGTCGAAGAGGGTTTGGCCGGCGCGCATGATGTCCAGGTCGTAGGCCGGCCTGATGTCGAACAGTTCCAGGACCTGGTCCAGCATTTCGCGGTGCTGCGCGGTGACGGCCACCCGGCAGAGAAAGCGCTCCCGCTCCCTTTCCAGGGCTTTCACCACGGGCGCCATCTTGATGGCCTCGGGCCGGGTGCCGAACACCACCAGAACCTTCAGCACGGCTCCCACCGCGTCACGCGCACGCCGGCCTCGGCGAAGATCTGGCGTGCCAGCTCGTCGGGATAGTCACCCGCAAAAACCACCTCCCCGATGCCGGCGTTGGCCAGCATCTTGGCGCACAGGACGCAGGGCTGATGCGTGACGTAGCAGGTGGCGCCCCGAATGGGAATGCCGTAGACCGCGGCCTGCAACAGCGCGTTCTGCTCCGCGTGCAGGCCGCGGCACAGTTCGTGCCGTTCTCCGGCCGGCACTTCCATTCGTTCCCGCAGGCAGCCCACCTCCAGGCAGTGGCGCAGGCCGGCAGGCGCACCGTTGTAGCCGGTGGCCAAAATGCGGTTTTCCCGCACCAGCACGGCCCCCACCTGCCGGCGCAGGCAGGTGGAACGGCTGGCCACCACCCCGGCAATGGTCATGAAGTATTCGTCCCAGCCCGGCCGCGTCTCACGCATGGTTGGTGTACAGGGGATGCGCCCGGCACAGTTCGGTCACCATCCTGCGGGCGCGCTCCAGTTGCACCCCGTTGCCCCGGTAACTCAGGACCAGGTGGATGATCTCGGCGATGCGGCGCATGGCCTCCTCGCCCATGCCGCGGGTGGTCACCGCCGGCGTGCCCAGGCGTATGCCGCTGGTGACGGTGGGGGGCTGGGGGTCGTAGGGTATGGTATTCTTGTTGACCGTCACACCCGCCTCGTCCAGCAGCTTCTCGGCCTCGGCCCCGGTCAGGCCCTTGTTGCGCAGGTCCACCAGGATCAGGTGGTTGTCGGTACCGCCGGAAACCAGGTTGAAACCGTAGCCCATAAGCTCCTCGGCCAGCACCCGAGCGTTGGCCACCAGCTGCCGCTGGTACTCGCGGAACTCGGGCTGCAGGGCCTCCTTGAAGGCCACGGCCTTGGCCGCGATGACGTGCATCAGGGGCCCGCCCTGGATGCCCGGGAACACGGCCTTGTCGATTGTCGGCCCGTAGCGGGCCCGGCAGAGGATCAGGCCCCCCCGGGGGCCGCGCAGGGTCTTGTGGGTGGTACTGGTGACCACCTCGGCGTAGGGCACAGGACTCATGTGCAGGCCTGCGGCCACCAGGCCGGCGATGTGGGCCATATCCACCATGAGGTAGGCCCCCACCTCGTCGGCGATCTCCCGCATCACCACGAAATCGATGGCCCGGGGGTAGGCGCTGGCGCCGGCCACGATCAGGCGCGGCCGGTGGGCCCGGGCCAGCTCCCGCACGGCGTCGTAATCAATGCGCCCGGTCTCCCGGTCCACGCCGTAAAAGACGATGCGGAAATAGCGTCCGGAAATGTTGACCGGGCTGCCGTGGGTGAGGTGCCCGCCGTGGGAGAGGTTCATGCCCATGATGAGGTCCCCGGGCTGCAGGAGGGCATAGTACACGGCCGTATTGGCCTGCGTACCCGAGTGGGGTTGCACGTTTGCATACTCCGCCCCGAACAGGGCGCGCGCCCGCCGGATGGCGAGATCCTCCGCGATGTCGACGTACTCACAACCGCCGTAATAGCGCCGGCCGGGGTAGCCCTCGGCGTACTTGTTGGTCAGGACCGAACCCTGGGCCTCCATTACCGCCCGGCTGACGAAATTCTCTGAGGCAATCAGTTCCAGCTTGTTTTCCTGGCGCTGCTTTTCTAGATCTAGGGCCCCGGCTATTTCGGGGTCCACTTCGGCCAGAGGGGTGCACATGCGCACGGTAGGTCTCCTCCCGTATCCGGTAGTAGTTCGGCCCTGCCACTACACCGGAACTGGCCCCGGGCCATGGAGATCCTGGGGCAGGCCTCCGGTGCGGCAGGACCCTGGCTGGCGGGTTGACAGCCTGACCGGGCACGCCACTACCCGGCCAGGCTAAGACCTCCGCCCCTCTGGCTTCCACCCTTATTCAGTTCCCGGCCGCACCCCGGCGTCCCGCAGGCGTCACCGGCACCCGGCCCACCATATCTGGCCTCAATGTCCCGGATCTTGTCGACGCGGCGGGCATGCCGTCCGCCCGCGAACTCCGTGGCCAGCCACACGCGCACGATTTCACGGGCCAAGCCGGGGCCGATCACCCGCTGGCCCATGGTGAGGACGTTGGCATCGTTATGCTCCCGAGACATCCGCGCACTGTAGGTGTCGTGGCACAGCGCAGCCCGCACCCCCGGCACCTTGTTGGCGGCGATGCACACCCCGATGCCCGTACCGCAGCACAAAATGCCCCGGTCGTAATCTCCCCGGCGCACCCCCTCGGCCACCAGCACGGCGAAGTCGGGGTAATCCACCGCCTCCTCCGAGTAGGTGCCCAGGTCCGTGCAGGGCACACCGGCCTCCCGCAGGTACTCTACCACTTGCTGCTTTAGTTGCCATCCACCGTGATCGCTGGCTACCGCGACGCGCAAGGAAAACTACCTGCCTTTAACGTGTAGCATTCTACGTTTTGGTCAGTTTTCCTTCTGCCATTAAACGCTTTATCGACAGGCGGATCAGGGTCGCCAGTTGCCGCGCGCACTCCCGGTAGGCGTCGATGCCCAGACCGATGGGGTCCGGGACCTCCTCACCGCTGGCGGCAAAACCACCCAGGGTGTGCACCCGGTCCGCGAACTCTGGGGCCAGCTCCCGCGCGTGGGCCGCCTGCGCCGCCGTCATGGTCAGCACCAGGTCCGCGCCCTCCACCATCTCCCGTGTGAGCAGCCTGGCCTGGTGCACCGGCAGATCCACCCCGCCCTCCCGCAGCACCTGCACCGCCTCTTCCGCGGCGGGCGCGCCGGGCAGGGCGTGGGTGCCCGCGGACTCCACTTCCAGGTCCACGCCGGCCTCGGCCGCCTGGTGGCGGGCTATGGCCGCCGCCATGGTGCTCCGGCACGTATTACCCGTGCATACAAACAGTACCTTCATTGCCGCTCCCCTTAACCCCCGACCAGGAAACGCCCGCCGATGGCGAGCAGAACGAGGCCGCCGAGCTGCCGGGCCCGCGCCCCAAGACTTAAGGAAATAAAACGTCCGCCCAGCAGTCCCGCGCAGGTCATGGCTCCGGCCGCCAGACCGATGACTGGCACCACCAGCCACATGCTGGGTTCTTGCGTACCCAGGGCGAACCCCGCGCTGAGGGCGTCTACGCTCACGCCCGCGCCGAGGGCCACCACCCCTGCACGGTGTTTTAACCACTCCAGGGCCTCGTTTGCGGCGGTGCCGTTACTGAGCATCATCCTGGCCCCCAGGTAAATTAGCAAAAGGGCCCCGGCGACGCCTGCGACGCGTCCCAGGATCTGGCCCACCATTTCGCCCGTAAGCCAGCCAACCAGGGGCATGACGATGTGGAAAACCAGCACCACCGCGGAAATGACGACCACCTGCCGCCGCGTGACGCCCCCCATGCCAAGGCCCAGACATACCGCCAGTGCGTCCGTGCCCAGGGCCACGGCCAGGGCCAGGATGGTCCAGAGACTCATGGTCTCCGCGCCGTCCCTATGGCGGATTCCGGTGCGGCCACCGGACGCCCGAGGACCGCAGCCAGCTCAACGGGACTCAGGCCGCCCGGCCGTACCACGGTGGGCACCCGGGCCGTTAGGTCCAGGATCGTGGAGGGTATCCCTGAGCCCGCCGGGCCACCGTCCAGCAAGATCTGGATGCGACCCGCCAGGTAACGCTCCACCTCCGAGGCCGTGACCGGCGGAGGTGCACCCGCCGGGTTAGCGCTGGTGGTCGTGACCGGAATCCCCGCGGCCCCGATGAGGGTCAGGGCCACGGGGTGGGCCGGCATGCGTACCGCCACGCCGTCCCGCCCGCCGGTTACCACGTCGGGCACCTCCGGACGCCGGGGCAAGACGAGGGTGAGGGGGCCGGGCCAGAAGGCATCCATCAGGGCCTCCGCACCCGGAACCAGCTCCCGCACCAGCCGTTCCAGGTCCCCCCGCGTCGCCACGGCCACGATGAGCGGCTTGCCGGGCGGACGGCCCTTGGCGGCGAAAACCCGCCGCACCGCCGCCTCGTTGAAAACGTCGGCGGCCAGGCCGTATACGGTCTCCGTGGGGTGGGCCACCACGCCCCCGGCGCGGATCACCCCGGCAGCTTCGTCAATGACCGCGGCTTCGGGGCGGTTCGGGTTCACACGCAAGTACCTGGTCTGCACCGCCGGCCTCACCTCACCGGTATCGTAGATCAGTATACCACAAAGCGGCAGCTACCACCAGTGGTCGGGCCGCCGGCCGGCCCCCGCCGCGTGCGCCGCCCCTCGGGCCAGCCCCACTCCCGGCCGGAACCTCCTATTGGCGGACCGCCTCTACCACCCGCTCCCGCCCTCCGTAATCCAAAATTACCCTCGTTCGGCGCCAGCCTGCGGCCACCAGCAGGTCCGCCAGCACCCGGCCCTGCCCAGGCCCCACCTCGGCCAATAGAATCCCGCCGGCACGTAAGGTCGACGCAGCCTGGGGCACCAGGCGCCGGTGCGGGGCCAGGCCGTTCGGTCCGCCGTCCAGGGCCGCGCGCGGCTCGTAGTCACGCACGTCGGGCGGCAGGCAGGCCAGTTCGCCGGAGGGAACATACGGTAGATTGGCCACCACCAGGTCCACCCTGCCCGCCAGAAAGGCCACCGGAGCCAGAAGGTCACCGCAGTAAAAACACACCCGGTGGGCCAGGCCGTGCCGGGCCGCGTTTTCCCGGGCCACGGTCAGGGCCGCATCCGAAATGTCGGTGGCGTAGATTTCGGCCCCGGGGTGGTAGTGGGCGAGGCTCACCGCCACGGCCCCGCAACCCGTACCCACGTCCACCACTACCGGCGCCTCCCGTCCGGATAAGAGGGTCAGGGCCCGCTCCACGAGCAACTCCGTCTCCGGCCGGGGTATGAGCACCGCCCTGTTCACCGCAAAGGTCAGGCCCATGAACTCCTTGCGGCCCGTCAGGTAGGCCACGGGCTCCCGGCGGGCGCGTCGCGCCAGGAGGTCCCGAAAAAGGGTCCATTCCCGGGGGCTCAGGGTACGCTGCTCGTCCCGGTACAGGGCTAGCCGGTCCGTGGCCAGCACGTGCGCCAGGAGCACCTCGGCGTCCACCGCGGCCTCCGGCACGCCGGCCCGCCGCAAGATTTGCCGGCCCCGGGTCAGGGCCTCCTTGACGGACGGCGCCAAGTTACTGCACCTGCCGCAGGCGCGCGGCCTGATCTGAAGTGATCAGCGCGTCGATGATCTCGTCCAGATGCCCCTGCAACACTTCCTCCAGCCGGTAGATGGTCAGGCCGATGCGATGGTCCGTGACCCGGTTCTGGGGAAAGTTGTAGGTACGAATGCGCTCACTCCGGTCCCCGGTACCTACCATGAGGCGCCGCGCCTGGGCCATTTTCTCGTGCTGCTCCTGCTGCAGCCGGTCCAGCAGCCGGGCCCGCAGCACCCGCATGGCCTTCTCCTTGTTCTTATGCTGGGATTTTTCGTCCTGGCACGTCACCACGATGTTGGTGGGCAGGTGGGTGATGCGCACCGCGGACTGGGTCGTGTTCACCGATTGACCACCGGGCCCGGTGGAACAAAAGACGTCGATGCGCAGGTCCCGCGGGTCGATCTCCACCTCCACCTCCTCGGCCTCGGGCAGGACCGCCACCGTGGCCGCCGAAGTGTGGATACGCCCCCCGGCCTCGGTCACTGGCACCCGCTGCACCCGGTGGACCCCGCTTTCGAACTTGAGCCGGCTATAGGCCCCCTTCCCTTCTACCAGGAGAATGACCTCCTTGAAGCCCCCCAGATCCGTGGGGCTGGAACTGAGCAGTTCGGTGCGCCACCCCCTGCTTTCTGCGTACCGGGAGTACATCCGGAGCAGGTCCGCGGCAAACAGCGCCGCCTCCTCGCCGCCGGTACCGGCCCGGATTTCCACCAGTACGTTTTTCTCGTCGTTGGGGTCCCGCGGCAAAAGAAGAATTTTAAGGCGCTGCTCGACGTTCTCCTTTTGCTCCTCCAGTCGCTCTAATTCCTCCACCACCAGGTCGCGGAAATCGCTTTCCAGGGCCTGTTCCAGCAGCTCCCGGGCCTCCCGAATCTCGTCCGCGATCCTCTTGTATTCGCGGTATGCGGCAACGATCTCCTCGAGTTCGGCGTGGGCCTTTACGTACTCGCGCCACCGATTCTGGTCCGCCATCACCGCCGGATCGCCGATCAGGCGGTTCAGTTCCTCGTAGCGTTCCTCCAGGCCCTTCAGTTTATCGAACACGGGTCTCACCACCGCCTTCCAGTACGGAACGTAAGGCGACCAGGGCCACCTCGATTTGCCCGTCGTCGGGCTCCCTGGTGGTCAGGCCCTGGAGGAACCTGCCGGGTGCGGCCACCAGGCGGCCCCACGGTGTGTGGTAAAAATCGTTGCTCAGCCGGACCAGCTCAAAGGCCAGGCCGGCCACCACGGGCAGGAGGACCAGCCGCGACGCCAGGCGCCACCAGAGGACGCGGTGGTCCACCAGGGAGAAGACGAAAATGCTCACCACCAGAACGAGAAAAACGAAACTGGTGCCGCAGCGCGGATGAAAGGTGCTAAAAGTCCGCACTGTGGACACCTCCAGTTCGGCCCCGGCCTCGAAGGCGTTAATCACCTTGTGTTCGGCCCCGTGGTAGGCCTGCACCCGCCTGATGTCAGGAAACCAGCCGATGACCACCACGTAGGCCAGGAAAACCAGCAGCCTTACGAGCCCCTCCACCAGGTTTTGCGCCAGGCCGCCCCGGACGAACCCCTGGGCCAGGTGCGCCATCAGGGCCGGCAGGGCCAGAAAAAGAGTTACCGCCAGCGCCACCGCCAGCAACACCGTGCCGGCGAGTTCGAGGCGGCCCAGTTTGACGTCGTCCCCGGCGGCCTGCCGGGCGGAGTAGGTCAGGGCCGCGACCCCCAGCACCAGGGCCTCCCAGAGCACGGCCACCCCCCGCAGTACCGGCAGCCTGAGCCAGGCGTAGCGGTGCACCGCAGCCGCACGGGGATGACGGTCCACCACCACGGTCTCGTCCGGCCGGCGCACGGCCACGGCCCAGCTTGCCGGCCCCCGCATCATCACGCCCTCGATCACCGCCTGCCCGCCATAGCTAAACCTGGCCACCGTGCCGCCCCCGAATCGCGTCCTTGGGCTCTCTGACGCCGTCGTCCGCAGCACACCCGGCAGAACTCAAAACCCAACTTCGTGGCTCGCCCGACCGGTAACAGGCTGCCCGCGAAGAAACAAAGGGCAGAGCTGCTGGCCCTGCCCCGGGTATCCCTACAAGCCGTACTTCTTCTTGAACCGTTCGGCCCGGCCCCGGGCCTCCACCGTGCGCCGCACCCCGGTGAAGAAGGGGTGGCACCGGGAACATATCTCGACCCGCAGCTCTTTTTTCGTGGAACCGGTCTCGAAGGTGTTGCCGCAGGCGCACACCACCCTCGCCGGACCGTAAGGCGGATGAATGCCCTTTTTCATCTCCGTCACCTCGCTTCGTCAAACCGCCATCAATTATAGCACAGGACCGCCATGACCGCAATCGTGCCCAAAAAGAAAGCGCACCCTGTTTAGGGTACCGCGGTAAAACCGTACCGAGAAGGCCTCACAGCGGCAGTGCATCCCGCGCAAAAACCGGGACGTAAGGAGGCCGGGTCGCCTAGGCCCGGCCTCCGGTAAGGACCCATAGGGGGTCGACCGGTATGCCGTAGTAGCGTACTTCGAAGTGCAGGTGGGGGCCGGTGGCGCGTCCGGTGCTGCCCACCAGGGCCAGGGGCTCGCCGGCCCGCACCGCGTCTCCCTCCCGTACCAGTAACCGCGAGTTGTGGGCGTAAAGGGTGGCCACGCCGCCCCCGTGGTCGACGATTACCGCCAAACCGTAGGTGCCCCGCGGCCCCGCGAAAATCACCCGTCCGGCCGCCGCGGCCCGCACCGGGGCCCCGTAATCGGCCGCCAGGTCCACACCCTCGTGGCGCCGTCCCTCCCGCCACCCGAAGCCCGAGGTGACGGGCCCGAGGAGCGGCCACTCCAGCCGCGCCTGTAGGGCCACGCGGCCGCGGGCCACCGGGCCGGGTACGATCAGCCTTTGGCCTGCCAGCAGGCGGTCCGAAGCGGTGATGGCATTGCGGGCCGCCAGGTCCTCCACGGCCACGCCCTACTTCACCGC
>DYER01000072.1 GCA_020725605.1 Ammonifex sp.
GGGGGGGGGGGGGGGGGGGGGGGGGTGGGGGGGATAGGATCCGGAGTCGGCGGGGGCCGCGAAGTCAACGAGACGGGCGCACAGGACGAGCTTTTCCAGACGCTCGCTCAGGGTCCGCTCCAGCAGCTTCTGGGCGTGCCAGGTGACCAGGGCGTCAGCGGCCCAAAGGCTCAGCCACAGCACCAGGGCAAGCACGACCGGACCGGCATGGGGTTGCTCCCTCCAGCGCAGCACCGGCGCCAACCTCCGGAAACGGATGGGTGGAGAAATACCGCTTGCGTTAACATTATCACGGCCCGCGGTGGGCTGGCAAAGCTCAGGAACGGTTCTCAACGAGTTTGTTCCCTATAAATCGACAAGAATCCTTTTGCGATGCGAAGCTGCAAGACCCGGAAATTGCCCGTGTACCCAACAGTAGTGACAAAGTACTTTCGTAAATGTCTTCTTACGTTTAGTGCAACGTGCGGATTGGGCGGTGGCTTCGGGTGCCGCGGCCCGGAAGACCCCAGCCGTGCCGGCCAGGAGGTAGAGGCCGCCGGCGACAAAGGAATTGACCGCGAACCGGGGAAATTGATCGCGTAAGGGCTCCGCTAACAAGGATGTGGGGACGCTTTGCCGCGTATCTACAATGTAATTCGGCGGGAGGCACGGATTTCCTTCACAACTTGCTGTATGATCCTGCGGCGCCTTTGACGGCGCGGCCGGGTGCGGTTCTTGCTGGCGCGTTTTTTGCATGGAGACTGGGTGGAGCGTGAGAGGGTGCGCCTGCGAAGGGGTATCACCAACCAACTGTTCGTGCTCATTGCCATCCTGCTGGTACTGCCGGCGGCCCTGACCGTGTACATGCTGGAGGTCATCCACCGCACCGAGCTGGCCTTGGTGGAGAGTCACAAGGCCAAGCTGACCAAGGCCATGGAACTGCTGGCCGAGGACCTTCCGGGCACCTTCGAGGAAATGCTGGCGCGCCACGGCATGGACGGCGCCCCGCGGCGGGACAAGGTCGCCTTCCTGAACCGGCAGCTGAAGCCGCTCATCGAAAGGGTGGGCCGCGAATTTCCGGGCATCGAACTGGGGTATTATTCCCGGGACCTGGACGTCATTCTGGACGGCAACACCGAAAACTACGGCGAGAACTTTTCCACCCGTCGCAAGCAGGCCCTGGACCAGACCATGCGGGAGCAAAAGACGGTGCTGGAGACCATCGGGCTGGGCCAGGGGGGCATGCTGGAAACCTACCGGCCCCTGGTGCGCGACGGGGCGGTCTTCGGAGCCGTGGTGGCCCGCGAGAACCTGAGCAAGGTCTACCGGCGGGTCGACCAGGTGCAGCGCGACGCGTACGCCGTGATCTTCGCCAGCATAGCCCTGGGCCTGGGCGGGTTCTTTTTCCTCATCGGCACCCTCTTCCGGGGCATTAACCAGATCAAGAAGGGCCTCCAGACTCTGGAATACGACCTCACCTACCACCTGCCCCCGGCCATCGGCGAGCTGGGGGAGATCAGCGAGGCCGTCAACCACCTGGCCAACCGGCTGGTGACGGTGCAGGGATACAAGGAGCTGATCCTGGCCAACATCGAGGAGGCCATCGTGGCCGTGGACCTCAAGGGCCGCCTGGCAATCGTCAATCCCGCCGCCGCCAGGATGTTCGGCCTGCCGCCCGACAGCCCGGGCAAGCCCTACGGTTCGGTCTTCCCCCCGGGGTCGGCCCTCGCCGGCCTGCTGGAAGGGGCCCTGCGCGACCGCGAACCGGTGCGCGACCGGGAACTCACCTGGCCGGAGAACGGCCAGGGCGGGCGGCTGCACCTCCTGGCCAGCACCGGGCTCCTCTTCAACCCCAGGGGAGAACTGGTAGGCGCGGTTCTGAGTTGCCGGGACATCACCGAGCGCAAGCGTATGGAGGACCAGATGCACCGCCAGGAGCGACTGGCGGCCCTGGGCAAGCTCGTGGCGGGCGTGGCCCACGAGATCCGCAATCCCCTCACGGCCATCAGCGGCTACATCCAGTTCTGGCAGAAGCACAACAGCCCCTCGCCCGAATCCATGGACGTCATTGCCCGGGAGGTGGCAAGGCTGAACGGCCTGGTGGAAAAGCTGCTCTTTTTCAGCCGGCCCCCGGAGGCGCGGTTCACCTGCCAGGACGTCAACGACCTGGTGGAGCGGGTGCTGGCCTTCTTCCGGGCCACCCAGTGCGACGGGCTGAACGTCGAGGTGAGGCTGGCGCCGGACCTGCCCCGGGTGTCGGTGGACCCCGAGCAGATGGAGCAGGCCCTGGCCAACGTCGTCTACAACGCCTGCCAGGCCATGCCGCGGGGCGGCGCGCTGCGGGTCAGCACTTTCCTGGAGCCGGACCGCGGCTGCGTGGCGGTGGCCGTGGCCGACGAGGGCCCCGGAATTCCGCCGGAGCACCTGCCCCACCTTTTCGACCCCTTCTTCACCACCAAGCCCAGGGGCGCGGGGCTGGGGCTGGCCATCGCCTACGAAATCGTGCGTGCCCACGGGGGTACCATCGAGGTGGAGAGCAGGGTGGGCGCCGGGAGCGTTTTCCGCATTCTGATTCCCGTAGCCGAGGGGAGGGAGGATTGTGGCCCGGATACTGGTGGTTGACGACGAAGAGAGCGTTTGCCGCATGCTGCGGGACGTGCTCACGGACGCGGGTTATCAGGTGGAACTGGCCGCGGACGGGCGGCAGGCCCTGGAGCGCATAACGGGCGTGTACTACGACGCGGTGCTGCTGGACATCCGCATGCCCGAACTGGACGGGGTGCAGGTGCTGGAGGCCGTGCGCCAGAACGGGGGTCAGGTGCCCATCATCCTCATGACGGCCTACGGCACCACCGAAACCGCCATCAGGGCCATGAAGCTCGGGGCCTTCGACTACGTGCTCAAACCCTTCCACCTTGAGGAACTCCTGCTGACCGTGAAGCGCGCGGTGACCATGCAGCGCCTGGCGGCCGAAGTGACCACCCTGAAGGAGGAGCTGGGCGAGGACTCCCGGCTGGACACCATCATCGGCCGTTCTCCCAAGATGCAGCAGGTCTACAAGTGCATCGGCAAGGTGGCGGACCGCAACGTGACGGTGCTGATCCAGGGCGAGAGCGGCACCGGCAAGGAACTGGTGGCGCGGGCCATCCACCGCAACAGCCGGCGGTGGAACCAGCCCTTCGTGAAGATCAATTGCGCCACCATTCCGGAGAACCTGCTGGAGAGCGAGCTCTTCGGCCACGAGCGGGGCGCCTTTACGGGCGCCGTGGGCCGCAAGCTGGGCAAGTTCGAACTGGCCCACAGGGGTACGGTGCTCCTGGACGAGATCGGCGAGCTGAGCCCCGCCACCCAGGCCAAGCTGCTGCGCTTCCTGCAGGAGAAGGAATTCGAGCGCGTGGGCGGCACCGAGACCATCAGAGTGGACGTGAGGGTGCTCGCGGCCACCAACCGCAACCTGCAGCGCATGGTAGAGGAGGGCACGTTCCGGGAGGACCTCTTCTTTCGCCTGAACGTGGTCACCGTCGCCCTGCCTCCCCTGAGGGAACGCAAGGAAGACATACCCCTGCTGGTGGAGTACTTCCTGAAGAAGTACACCCGGGAGTTCAACAAGGAGGTCCGGGGCTTCTCGCCCGAGGCCATGGAGTTGCTGCAGCGCTACGACTGGCCGGGAAACGTCCGCGAACTGGAGAACCTGGTGGAGCGCGCCGTGGTCATGGCGGACGGGCCGGTGGTCCTCCCCGGAGACCTGCCCTACAACCTCCAGAGGGCCAGGCGCGAAGAGGGAGCAGTGGCGCCCCGCATGACGCTGAAGGAGATCGTGGCCGACGTGGAACGGGAGGTTATCTTACGTGCCCTGCGGGAACACGACTGGAACCGCACGGCCACGGCCGCGGCCCTGGGCCTGAACCGGCGCTCCCTGTACGCCAAGATGAAGGAGTACGGCCTCCTCTAAATTCTAAAACCCCAGCAGGGCCCAGCTCCACCTCATGGCCTCAGACGTGCGGTTCAGGAGGTGGTTCAGGTAGGCCAGGGCCACGCACCAGTTCACCACCAGCACCAGCACCAGGGCGAGGCGCACGTTTTCCTCGTCCCGGAGCCAGTTGCAAATTGAGGAGAGCACTTGCGGTCACCCCCGATCGGATTCGCCACCCGTTACTCCTTAGCAAAACTCCTGCCATGTTGAAAATTCAGACGGCGGTGTCGGACCGGCCAACACTCCCCGGGAGTCCGGACCGGGGGGGCGGGGCCGCAAACCCGCGCCGTTACCGGGCCGTGCCTCAAAGCCCCCGTGGCACGGCTTTTGCCTTTTCTTTGCGGTAGCGTCGGAACGGGGGGTGGGCGAACAGGGACCGTGCTCCGGGTTACGCCGGTAGGGCGGAGTTGCGGGCGCTCGTTTGCGACGGCCGAACGCGCCGGTCGCTGGCATTCGGGAAGAGGGGGTGGCCAGACGTGACGGACCGCAGGAAGATGATAAGGCAGGCCGTGATATGGGGCATCATAACGCTGGTGGCGTACCTGCTGGTATTCACCAACCAGGCCGCGGTGATCGACTACACGACCCGCGGCGGGCTCTTCGCCGTGCTGGTCGTCGCCGCCGCGCTGGTTTTTTCCTTCATCCACGGGGCCTTCGCCAACTACCTGCTGGAGGCAATCGGCATCCGGCCCCTGAAACAAAAGGGGGGTAAATAGGGATGGATCACGGGGTTACCGTAGCGGCCAAGGAATTCGTGACCCTCAACCTCTCGGGCGGCCTGTTTCTGATTATTCTGGGCTTCCTCGGGGGGCTGATCAGCGGTTTCATCGGTTCGGGAGGGGCCTTCGTGCTCACCCCGGGCATGATGAGCCTGGGGGCCCCGGCGGCCGTGGCCGTGGCCAGCAACATGTGCCACAAGTTCCCGAAGGCCCTGGTGGGGGCCTACAAGCGCTACAAGTACGGCCAGGTGGACCTGAAGCTGGGCCTCATCATGGGCATCTCGGCCATCGTCGGCGTGGAGGTCGGCGTCGAGATCCAGAAGTTTATCTACGCGCAATGGGGTTCCGCCGGGTCCAACCTTTACGTGAGCGTGGTGTTCGTGGTGGTGCTGGTCACGCTGGGCAGCTACGTCCTGTTCGACGGGCTGCGGCGCATGAAAACCGGCGAGGCCACGGAGGTCACCTCGAACCTTGCGCGGCGCGTGCAGCAGCTCAGGCTCTGGCCCATGGTCCGGTTCAAAACCGCGGACGCCACGGTCTCCCTGTGGGTCACGGTCCCCCTGGGCGTGGCCACCGGCATGCTGGCCGCCACCATCGCCGTGGGCGGCTTCATCGGGGTGCCGGGCATGATCTACGTGATAGGGGCCCCCAGCCTGGTGGCCAGCGCCACCGAACTGGTAATCGCATTTGTGATGGGCCTTTCGGGTACCCTCAACTGGGCCCTGAGCGGCTTCGTGGACCTCAGGATGGTCCTTCTGATCTTGCTGGGCTCCCTCGTCGGCGTGCAGCTGGGTGCGGTGGGCACGACCTATGTCAAGGACTACATGGTTAAACTGGTAATGTCCACCGTGATGCTCATCGTGGCCGTCAGCCGGGGCGTGGCCATTCCCACCTACCTGCACGAACTCGGTATCGTGCAGCTGGCCGCACCCACCGTTGGCCTGCTGAAAAACGTGAGCTTCCTGGTGATGTGCTTCGCCCTGGCTCTGGGCGGCGTGATCATCGTGGGCAGCATGTGGAAGCGGAAGAGGGAGCTGCGCGTAGAGGCGGAAGCCGCCGTGGCGGCCAAGACCACCTAGGCCATCGTGCCGCACGGTCGGCCCGGCCGAAGGAGATGAGGCCTGTGGAAATAGTACAACTGCTTTCCGGGGAAAACAGGCGGCGGCTGGAGCGCTTCAGCGGGGCGGCGGCCCTGCTGGCGGTGGTGCTGGGGGTTCTGCTGTTCTGGGGCGGCACCGTGTTCCTGAGGGAAAGCGTTTTCAAACACTGGTTCAACCCCACGCGCCACGTCGTCGTGGACCAGGACCCGGTGACGGGGGAGGTCTACGCCTGGAAGGACGCCCTGGACAACGTGTATACCCAGGATGACGCCCACGTGCGCTACTTCCCCTACGCCTGCGCGGCGCTGCTGCTCCTGCTCCTGGGACTGGGAGTTCTGGGCCACCGGCTGCTCGTCGAGCACTACGCCCTCATACTGGTGCTCATGCAGGAGCGCCTCTGGGAGGAAAGCCGGGCGGGGCCGTGGGAGGTTGCCTCGGGGCTCGCCTGCCGCGTGGAACGCGGACGGCCCCTGGCCTGAACGATGCCAACCCTCTACCTTTCCCCTTTACTCCGGCCCCTGCGGGGGCTTTTCTTTCCCCGGCCCGGTGATTATACTGGGGCATAGCGGTGCACGACGCAGAACTGGTACCGCCCCACACGTAGCGGGGCGGGCGGAACGGGGGGAGTTGTATGCCGGCCCGGCGTAAGGTGCGGGAAATTATGGTTCCCGTAACGGCCTATCCCAGGGTCCACGAGGACGCCTCCTTACACGAAGTGGTGGACCTGCTGCGGGAGTCTGCGCCGCCGGAGAAGGGGGCCTGGCACGGGTACCAGTCGGTTTTGGTGTACGACCGCCGCGGCGCCCTGGTGGGCCTTCTGACCCTGCGGGGCCTGCTGAAGCTGGTGCGCCTGCGCCACCTGGACCGGGACCTGCGCGTCCTGGGGGCCTCCTGGGGGGCCTACTACTGGCAGTGGTACAGAGAAACGCGGGGCCTGCGCGTGCGGGACATCATGCGGCCGGTGCGCGCGGTTACGGTGCGGGCCGACGACACGGTCCTGCGGGCGGCCCTGATCATGCTGTGGCGCCACTTCAACTCCCTGCCGGTGGTGGACGACGGCATTGTGGTGGGTATGGTGCGCCTGCTGGACGTGTTCTGGGTGCTGGGAGAGCTTCTGGAGGCGGACGAGGAGTGACGGGGTGACCGGAACTTTGCGGGTAAAGGATTTCATGGTGGGCCTGGAACACTACCCCACGGTGGGTGCGGGCGCCACGGTGCTGGAAGCGGTGGTTGCCTTAAGGCAGTCCTTCCGACGCGTGGAAGGCGTATGGTACGGCCCGCAGCTGCTGGTGGTGCTCGACGAAGGGGGCAGGCCGGCCGGACTGCTGACCCTGCGGGCCCTGTTGCACGCGGTGGGCATCAAAGACCTTTGCGCGGACGTCTGGTTCCGGTCCGAGGCGTGGAGCTGGTACGCGTTGCGCCAGCTCAGACCCGACAGCACCATGCGCGTGCGGGAGATCATGCGTCCGGTGGACGCGGTCACGGTGCACCCGGACGACTCGCCCGAAGAGGCGGCCCTGCGCATGCTGGACCACGGCGTCAGCCACCTCCCCGTCACGGCGGGCAACGGCGTGGTGGGTATCCTGCGCGTCATCGACCTCCTGCCCTACATCGAAAGCCTCTTGTGACGGCGGTCCGAAGCGCGCCCCACCCCGGGCAATTCTTGCCCGGGGTGGGCATTTTTTGCCCACCTCCGGCGGCAGGCGGGACGCGTTCCCCGCGCGCGGCGACCTTTAACGGGGAAAATTTCCGGTCCGGGACGTGGTACCGTTCTTGCAACTCCCTCCCGGCAGGGGTCCGCCCGCCCGCGGCGGCGGACTCCAGCCAAGCACGATTACTTTCGGGAGGGAGGTCGGTGCGATGGAACTGCGCGATTTGCTCACGGCCCACGAAACCGAGAAGCTGCGGAGGTTCGGCACCGGGGCCGGCCTGCTGGTGCTGGTGCTGGCCGTCTTCGTCTTCTGGGCCGGGGTGGACTTCCTGAAGGAAAACGTCTTCAAACACTACTTCAACCCCACCAGGCACATGATCGTGGAGCAGGATCCCGACACCGGGGAGATCTACATGTGGAAGGACGCCGTCGGCAACGTCTACACGCCGGACGACCCGCACGTGAAGTACTTTCCGTACGGCGTGACCCTGCTCATTCTGCTGCTGATGGGCGTTTCCATGGCGGCCCACAACCTGCTCCTGGAGCACTACGCCATGCTCCTGCTGTTGAAGCGGGTGGGAACTTCGGTGCTGGCCGAAGACCGGGAACTCGGGGCCCGGCCGCTGTGAGCGGGGGGCCGGACCCCGACCGTCCGGGCGTGGAACTGCCAGGACAGGAGGTTGAGAGCGTGGACATCTTTCTCCCGGTGGCGGGCATGCCCGTGAACGTCTTCGTCATCATGGGCCTGGGCGGGACCGTCGGCCTGCTCTCGGGCCTGTTCGGCGTGGGCGGCGGCTTCCTCCTCACGCCCCTGCTCATGATGATCGGGATCCCGCCGGCCGTGGCCGTGGCCAGCGACACCAACCAGATCGTGGCGGCCTCGGTCTCGGGTACCCTGGCCCACAGCCGCCAGGGCAACGTGGACTTCAAGCTCGGGTTCATCATACTGGCCGGGGGATTGCTGGGGGGCAGCTACGGCACGATCCTGGTCAATTTCCTGCGCGGCATCGGCAATTTCGAATTCGCGGTGCGGGTGGCCTACGTGGTGATGCTGCTGGGCGTGGGGAGCTTCATGTTCTACGAGAGTCTGGGGGCGCTGCGGAAGAAGGGCCCGGCAGACGAGCGCCGGCCGGGGGCCGTGGGCCGGTTTCTGGAACGCCTGCCCATGCAGATGTACTTCGAGGTGGCGCGCCTCAACTGCTCGGTGATCACCCTCTTCGGCCTGGGCTTTCTGATCGGGATCCTGGCCGCCCTCATGGGCGTGGGCGGCGGTTTCATCATGCTTCCCGTGATGATTTACCTGATCGGAATGCCGACCCACGTGGCGGTGGGGACCAGCATTTTCACGGTGATCTTCACGGCCATGAACGTCACCATCGCCCAGGGGATCGTCAACCACACGGTGGACGTGATTCTGGCCCTTCTCTTGCTGATCGGGTCCGCGGTGGGGGCCCAGGTCGGGGCCAAGATCGGGAGGCGCCTCCGCGGCGAGCAACTGCGCATCATTTTCTCCCTGGTCGTGCTGGGCGTGATGGTCAAGATCCTGCGCGACCTGCTGGCCGTGCCGGGAAGCCTCATCGTGCTGGGGGGTGGCCACTGATGCGCCGCCTCGCGGGACTGCTGGCGGGCGCGCTGTTCTGGCTGGGCTGGTGCGGCCCGGCGCTGGCGCAAGGTCTCCGGGTCGAACTGCAGCCGGACGAGGTGCGGGTGGGGTTGACCTTCCGGGGGCAGCAGGTCCAGGTGACCGGCCGGGTGCCGGAGGGAAGCGACCTCTACGTGCGGGTGAGCTCTTCCCCGGGGTCCACGGTTAGCCTCAACCGCAAAGGCCACATCGGCCCTCTATGGATGAACGTGGAGCACGTCTGGGTGGAAGGCATGCCCCGCCTGTATCAGGTGTTCACCTCGGCCCCCCTGGCACGGCTGACGCCGGAGCTGGAGGAACGGGTCGGGATCGACGCCGACTTCCGCCAGGTGGAGGCCCGCGCCCGGGTCTGGCAGAGGGAGGCGGGCCGGCGGGTGCCCCTGGCCGCCGATAGGGCGGACGAATACAAGAGGGCGTTGACGGACATCTACCTTAAGCGGGGCCTTTACGCCGTCCACGAAGGTGCGGTACGGATTGAGCCCGACGGCCGCTTCGCCTTCACCCTGCCCGTGCCGCGCAACGTGCCGCAGAGCGACCTCGAGGTGGAGGCTTACGCCGTGAAGGACGGGGTTCTGGTGGACGCGGGCCGGGCCACCCTGCAGGTCAGAAGCGTCGGGGTGGTGGGGTGGGCACGCCGCCAGGCCGCGGCCAACGGCGTGTTCTACGGCATCGTATCCGTGGTCATCGCCCTGGTTTCCGGCCTGGCGGTGGCCATGACCTTCCAGGCCCTGGACCGGCTGCTGGCCCGCAGGCCGGTGGAGGCGCGCGGCGCCGTGCGGGCTCACACCGCAGGTCAATGAGCGAACCGTCTACCTTTCCCCTTTACCTCGGGCCCGCGGCAACGCGGGCCTTTTTTGTGTGCCCGGCATGGCCAAATCACCCAGAACTCAGCGCCTTTTGGGCTGCCGGTCATTACAGCAGTTGCCGTCCGGGGCCTGGAGCGCGGCGATGAAGGCCGCGATGGTCTTCGCCGGGACCCCGGTCCGCTCGGCCAGGAGCCTCACGACGGGGTCCGAGGCCAGGGCGCGGTGGCAGGGCGGGGGCAGGGAGTCGGCGGCCCTCGGGGCGCCCACGAGCTCGTCCAGCGAGACGCCCAGGACCTCGCTCAGCCTCATCACCATGTCCAGGCTCGGCTGCTTGGCCCCGCGTTCCCAGTTGGCCACGGTCGAGCGTTCCACCCCGACCATCGCCGCCAGGTCGTTCTGCCGGAGACCCATCCGCTGCCGCAACTGTTTCAAGGCTTGGCCGAACCGATTCATAGAAGCGCCTCCAGGGTTTCTACTAGAAACCTTACTTCGTCCAGTACCCCCTTGACAAGTGTCCAATAGAACACATATAATGTGTCCGAACGGCACACAAAAGGAACCAATAACGTGTCCGACCGGCACGTGAATGGAAGCAATATAGCCGAGAAAGGGGATGCGGCACATGCGGATTGCCCTGCGCGAGGCGCGACTGCGGGCCGGTTTGACCCAGGCGGAGGTCGCCCGACGGGCCGGTCTGAGCCGCGCCTCCTACACGAACATCGAAAAGGGCTACAAGCACCCCTCCCTGGCCACGGCGCTCAGGATCGCGCACGTGCTCAACGGACACGTGGAGGACTTCTTCGCGGAGGAGTTCGCCGGCACCCGGTTCGCCGGAGGCGGCTCGAGGGCGCAGGGGTCCGCGTAGGCCGCGGCCCCCGGGCCTCCAGCCATAGATATTGCCGGTTTTTCCGGGGATTATGCCCCGCGGGGCGGAGGGCGCATTCGGCCGCCGCGCGGGGCGGCCCGGAGGGGGTGACAATTAGGGGAAGGCTGGGAAGGAAACGTCAGGTCATCGCTTAAAAAGCCTGGCGTTTCATAATGTTTGGCTAGCAACAAGATGCACATTGGACTTGGAAGATTCGTGGAAAACGGATGGCAAAGGGGAACCAGTGACAGGGAAGCGGTGATTAAATTTGTTACTTTTGCTGCCAAACACATGTTTACGAACCGGCATGTCTTCTCAAGCTTTGAGGAGCCAGAGTGGTTTGTGTATGGGATGTTTCAAACACGTTATGAGGGGGTGAAAGCGTGAGGGACAGGGTGTGTATGGCCTGACGAGTTACGTAACACTTTTCCAAATCACCGGTAAGGAGGTTGAAGGAGGAAGTGAGTGGTATCGGTTCGTACAGAGGCTTATCCGGTTCCCGTGCTCGGCACAGGGAGAACGGTAAATCGGGGAGCTCCCTACCCTTTATTTTGTCCTGTTTGTTCGTATTCGTGCTGTTGGTTACCGTCGTCGGTCGCGCCGAGGCCGTGCCGGCGTTTCCAGGTCTGAAGGAGTTGCGGCAACCCGACGGGTCGGCCTTCCTCGCAAGGCAGTGGGGGGACGAGTGGCTGCACGGGTGGGAGACAGCCGACGGGTACACAATCCTCAAGGACGAGGCAATCGGCTACTGGTACTATGCCCGCACGGACGAAAAAGGTAACTTGGTAAGCACAGGCGTCAGGGCAGATAGGACGCCTCCGGCAGAC
The DNA here is from genome assembly GCA_020725605.1 of Ammonifex sp. Classification (GTDB taxonomy): domain Bacteria; phylum Bacillota; class Desulfotomaculia; order Desulfotomaculales; family DYER01; genus DYER01. The sequence goes on from DYER01000072.1 coordinate 11,563, forward strand.
ATCCCCAAGTACGTGCGGCCCATGGTTGAGTCGGGAAGCGAAAGGAGTAGAGCGCCTGCGGTTGCCGGAGCGGGACGCGCCGGAGTAGTCCCAGCGACAGGAAACATTAACGTTCCGGTCATTTTGATTACTTTTAGCGATATGGTTGGCCAGGAAGTTTACGGCAAAGAAGACTTCGAGGCGCTGCTTTTCGGTGACCATCCGCCGGTGGCCACTGGGCCTGGTAGCATGAGGGATTACTACAAAGAGGTTTCCTATGGCAAACTACTTCTCTCGGGCGGCCCCGCCGGAGTGGTCGGATGGGTTTATGCAGACCACGAGCGCCCTTACTACGGCGGCAATAACGCCTCCGGATACGATCTTCGTCCGGCCGAACTTGTGAAAGAGGTGGTCCTGAAAGCAGACGCGCAGATCGACTTCTCCCAGTACGACAATGATGGAGACGGAAAGGTCGACGCAGTGGTCGTGATCCACCAGGGGCGCGGCGAGGAAGAGAGTGGGGATGCAAATGATATCTGGTCCCACAGGTGGAGCCTTTCGGGAGCAGGTCTCGGCCCGGTGCAGGTGGACGGCGTGATAGTTGACGACTACACGATTCAGCCCGAAAGGCAGTGGCAGGGGATAAGCACCATTGGCGTCTTCTGTCACGAGTTCGGGCACGTTCTCGGCTTGCCTGACCTCTACGATACCGACTATACCTCCGAAGGTGTCGGCTGCTGGGACCTTATGGGCGCAGGGAGCTGGCTAGAGACGCAGTGTCCCGGTGACACGCCTGCTCATTTTTCCGCCTGGTCCAAGGCTTTCCTCGGCTGGGTTACCCCCGAGAAGGTCAAGGGCTTCCGGGAAAATGTGGAGATAAAAGCCGTGGAGGAGTCCCCTCAGGTTTACATGCTGCTCAGCAACCCGCAAGGGGTTGATTGGCCGGGACAAGGCGAATACTTCTTAGTGGAAAACCGCCAGAGGATTGGGTTTGACCGCGCCCTTCCGGGCGAAGGGCTCCTGGTCTGGCACGTGGACGAATCCATACCCAACAATAAAGACGAAACCCACAAACTTGTTGACCTCGAAGAGGCTGACGGGCTTGCTGACTTGGACCTCAAGAAGAATTTGGGTGACGCAGGGGACCCGTTCCCAGGAACGGGCGGAAACCGCCGTTTCAGCAGCGACACAAACCCGGACAGCAACTGGTACGACGGCAGGAAGACGGGCGCGACCCTTTCCAGGATAAGCGATCCGGGCTTGACGATGACCTCCGACCTGGCGACCCTCTACGCCGTCACGCATCCCGGGTATGATGACATAGGTGCTATTTTAGCTGGACTCGGTCACAACTACTTTGAACTGCAAGATGAGTACGGGAGGCTTGCCGACCGCGAATTTCTGGATTCCTTTGGCACCGTTTTCATAAACTGTGCTTGGGATATACCCTCCCAAATTGACAGCGCTATAAAAGAAGCCGTGCGGTTCTACGTAGCCAACGGCGGCAGCCTCTATGCCTCCGACTGGGCCTTCCCGTTTGTTAAAGAAATCTTTCCAGGGTACGTGAACTTTGTGGAGCCCGACCCACGCGTCGGCGTTGCTCAGAGTGTGTACGCAACGGTAATCGACGGCGGGCTTAGGAACTACCTCGGCGCCGAGCAAGTTAAGGTTACCTACGATCTCCCTAGCTGGGCAGTAATTGACAGCGTTGGTCCGGACACAAACGTGCTTCTCCAGGGGGACGTCCAGATTTCTTCTGCCCAAGCCGCTTCCCAAAGCCGCGGATTACCCCACGCTCCAGAACGGTCGGCAGTAGTAGGTGCGGGGGGGCAGGAAATAACGGTTCTGGAGAAGAAACCGCTTGCCGTTTCTTTCCGGTACGGAAACGGTCTGGTTGTCTACACCACCTTCCACAACGAGGCACAGCTCTCCGATCTCCAGCGGAGGTTCCTCGAGTACACAACGTTCCTCCCCCAGGCATCGAAGTTCCTGGATGAGATTGGGGAACAAGTTGAAAAAGGCGGTTACTCTGTAACGGAACAGAACGTAAATGTATTCTCCACTCAAGGGGCTACGGTCGAATTCGAATACTGCGTTTCCGCACCCCAATACCTCGTTTTCTGTGTGGCCTGGGGGGGAAGCACGGTCAGGCTGGCAGTCTACGACCCCCAAGGAAACCTGTACCAGGTCAAGGAATCGAGCGTATCGCCGATTGTGATTGAGGTTCCGGACGCCTCGCCCGGCACCTGGAAGTATGCGGTGACCGGCGTTGAAATCCCTTATAACAACTATCCTTTCGCTACGGCGGTGGGGGAGTATAAGCCGCTGGTAACGAGCACATCGCCGGCGGACGGAGCCACCGGAGTTACGGTGGACGAGCCCATAAGGGTGGTTTTTGACAGGCCGGTTGAAGCCGCGGACCTTACAAAAGTTACCGTTAAGCATGTTTTGGGATCTACAGGTATACAACCTGCGGTCAGTAACAACGAGCTCATTATCAATCACGAAAAGTTCAGCTATCAAACAACGTACACCGTGACGATACCACCGGGAACCGTACGTAGCGCAGTCTACGGCGGATATAACAATCAGGTAGCTTTTAGCTTCACCACCCAAGCGGCGCCTGTAACGCCGCCCAGCGGTGGGGGTGGTGGCGGCGGTGGCGGGGGCGGCGGTGGAGGCATACCAACGCCGTCTGCCGATAAGGTCGAAAAGCCCGTGCAAGCGGGAGCCACCACCGTGGCCGAGATTCCCGGCAAGGTGAAGGTTGAGGTGCCGGCCGGGGCCGTAGCCGGAGCGAACGCCGCTATCAAGGCTGAGGTCGTGGGCGATGAAAAAGCCGCTGACGCGCGGATGACCCTGCTCGGCAAGGTGATAGACGTTACCCTCAAGAACGGCGCCCTGACCGGCAAGATCACCATCACCCTCTACTTCGACAGGAGCAAGCTGGGCAAGGACCAGGAGCCGGCGGCCTTCTACTACGATGAGAAGGTCGGCAGATGGGTACACCTCGAGGGCATCGCAGACCTGGATAATGGAGCCATAACGGTGACAGTCGATCACCTGACGCTTTTTGCCGTCTTCGCGGTGGCGAAGCAGACGCAGCCCCCGCGGCCTCCGGGGGTCACCTTCAAGGACATGCAGGGCCACTGGGCGGCCGACGCGGTGGGCAGGCTTGCTGAGATGGGTATCATTTCCGGCTACCCGGACGGCACGTTCTGTCCCGACAGGGAAGTGACCCGCGCCGAGATCGCGGCCATCCTGGTGCGCGTTTTTAGAATTGCATCCGGTGCTGACGGGAGCTTGCCGAGCAAAGATAAAAAGCCCGAGGCCGTGCCGGCGTTCCCGGGTCTGAAGGAACTGCGGCAGCCCGACGGGTCGGCCTTCCTCGCGAGGCAGTGGGGGGACGAGTGGCTGCACGGGTGGGAGACAGTCGACGGGTACACGATCCTCAAGGACGAGGCAACCGGCTACTGGTACTACGCCCGTACGGACGAAACGGGTAAGCTGGTGAGCACGGGCATCAGGGCAGACAGGACGGTGCCGGCAGGCATCCCAAAGTACTTGCGGCCCGCGGTTGAAACTGGGTTCAAGGACAATGCTTCTATCCCGGTCTGGGCCAGAGGTGCGGTTGTGGCGGCGGTGAAGGAGGGCCTGGTGAAGGGCTACCCGCAGCCGGACGGTACGGTGACCTTTGAGGCGGCACGATCGGTCACGCGCGCTGAGCTGGCCGTGATGGTGGCGCGGGCCCTCAAGGCGACCGAGAAGGCGCAACTGGGCTTTAAGGATGCCACCGACATCCCCTCCTGGGCCGCCGACGGCATTGCCCAGGCCGTGGCCAGGGGCATCATCAAGGGCTACGAGGACGGCACTTTCAGGCCCTTCAACCCGGCCACCCGCGCCGAGACCGCGGCCATGACCCTGCGGCTGCTTGACGCCCTCGGCGTGTAGCCCGCGCCCGTTCGGAAGGGCGCGTCCGGGGTGCGGCTGTCGGGCCGGGATGATCGGCGCAAGGCGCGAGCGTGCAGCATTCCGGGGCCCTGCCGCGCGGCAGGGCCCCTTGCGCCTGGCCGACCGGGAGAGGGGATGCCGTGCGGGACTTCGGCAAGATCTTGCGCCGGATCAGGGAGGAGAAGGGGCTGACCCAGGGCGAGCTGGCGCGGCTGGTGGGCGTGGGGCGCCCCACGTTGTCCAACTGGGAGCGCGGCGTGGAGCATCCCAGCATCGCGGCTCTGGCGCGGCTGGCCGACGTCCTGGAGGTCTCCGCGGACCGGCTGCTCGGGCGGAACCCGCCGGCGAAGGTCCGGGAGGGCGCGGCCGGGGAGCCGGTGTCCGCGTCGGACCCCCTGGTGCGGCGTCTCGCGCGGCGCGCCGGCGTGCCGCCGGAGGCCATCGCGGCCTTCCTGGCGGCCGCAAGCAGGTCCCGGGGAGGGGCCGGGGAAGGCCGCAGCGGAACCGACCGGAGGGACGTGCCCGGCGGGGACTGTGACTAAACCCGGCTTTAACTGCCGGGCAAGAGGCGCGCAAAGAAGGCCCGGCGGGCCCGTCTAGCTACGTGCGAGGCGGTATAAGTTTGAGAGAATCGTTTTGCTGCGAAGGAGGAAAGTCATGGAGCAACGTACCTGCCCGAAGTGCGGCCGCCTGTGGTACAGCGCGGCCACCGCGCAACAGTACTGGACATGCTTCTCCTGCGGGAGCAGAGTGCCGCACCGTACATCCGGGTTACGAAACTACGGAAATGGGGCACCAGACTGGGAAGCCAGATCGGAGCGCGGGCAAACAAAGCTAGTCCCCCAGGCGGCAATAGGTGCGGGTGAATGCCTCGCAAAGGAAGGGTCACACGCGAGCTGAGCCACCTGGCCGGGAGGCTCTATGGGTGGTCTTCCTGGCGCGGGTGGATATCAGGCACCGCCGGCAACGCCGCGGGCGGAGGCTCGGGGCGGGCGAGGTACGAGGAGGAGGGATGGTTCTCTGGAAACACCTGCCTGACCTGCGGGCAGCCGTTCGTGTTTGAGAGCATCCGCGAGGTGCGCTACCTGGAGTGCCAGGCCGGGGAGCGGAGGCGCTAGCACCCCGCGCATGTGAGGAAGTGGCTGGCTAAGCGGAAGGCTGCAGCCGGGGTCGCCACTTGACTCTGTGCGCGCCGGTTGATAACGCATACTTCCGTGCCCGGATGGAGGGAGAAGTCGTGCCGCTTGCGGTTCTGAACCGCGGCGAACTGAGGTACACGATCTGCGGCGAGTGGTTTCCGGAGGTCTTTCCCGCGGAGCGCTCCGAGCGCTGGAGCCGCGGCGACGAGGACCCCCTGGAGACCGAGATGCGCCTTTTCTGCGCCTGCACCAGGTGGGCCTACAACCGCGTCGCCGAGGGCTGGTCCAAGTCGGACGTACTCCGCGAGGGGCGCCGCCTCTTCGGGCTCAACAGCCGTTACCTGGCCGCGGCCTTCAGCAAGGCCGAAACCCTTCACAAGGCCCTGAAGGCCCTGCTCGAGTACCGCGTCGCGGAGGCGGAGGAGAAGCTCAAGAGGGCCGCCCGCAGGTTCGCCCGCGCCCGGCGCGACCTCGCGCAGGCCGGGGAGCGCGGCGACCAAAAGAAGGCGGAGCTCCTCCGCCGCGTGGCGTCCGGGCTGAGGCTCCGCGTGGAGACCCTGGAGGAGAGGCTGGCCGAGCTCCGGGCCTACCGGGAGCGCGGCGAGGCGCCGCCCCCGGTCTTCGGCGGCAGCCGCCTGTGGAAGAGGGTCTGCAAGGGCCGCGCCTCCCGCGAGGAGTGGCGGGCGGCCCGGAAGAACCGCCTTTCGTGCCACGGGGACTCGAAGTACCGGGGCAATCTCAACTTCAGGATCGAATGGCGCGGCGGCGGGTTCGTCATGGCCGCGGCCGTATCCCACCTTGCGGAGCAGGCCGGGACCGACCACCTGGGCAGGCCGAACATGAGGCCCGCGCCGCGGGTCGTCGGCCGCCTGTGGGTACCGGAGAAGCACTGCGACCGGCTCAGGACGTGGCTCCTGATGGGCCTGCCGTACGGCGTCGACCTCATCCGCGGTCGGGACGGCAGGTACCGGGTGCACGTGCACCTGGGGCTGGCGGCGCCGGCCCGGCCGGACCTCTCCTCGGGCTGCCTGGCGGTGAAGCTGCGCCCCGACGGCGTGGCCCTTTGCCACGTGGGCCGGAGCGGAAATCCTGAGCCCTGGCCGGAAGGCCTCGAGGTGCCGTGCCCGGCCGGCCTCGGCAAGTTCTCCGGCGAGTTCCGGGCGGTCCGCCATGCAGGAGGGTTCATGCACCTCAGGGTGCCCGACCTGGCGGAGGCCCGTGGCTTCCGGCGCGACTACCTGGCCGGAGTGCTGGCGAAGGCCGTGGTGGACATCGCCCTGGAGCTGGGGCGGCCCCTGGCCGTCGAGAACCCGGCCCTGGGCGGGACCCGGCTGCCGGTGTACCGGACGGCGGAGGCCCTTTGCCGGCGGGCCGCGCGGGAGCGGGCCGGGTTCGTCCTCGTGCGGCCGGAGTACGTCTCGGCGATCGGCTTCTGGAAGTACGCGCGGCGCTTCGCGGTCCCGGTGCCCTGCGCCGCGGCCCTGGTGCTGGGCCGGCGCGCGCTGGGCCTCCGCGAGCGCGTGACGAAGGAAATGAAGGAGTTCGTGGCGGCGCTCAGGCAGCGCCTGAACCCTGCGGCGGATTCACCTCGTCCGAAGGAAGGAACAGGGATGAGCCGCGGCGTCCGGGCGGCCCTGAGGCGGCTGGACCGGAGGCTCCCGCTGCACAACGGACTGCAGGCCTGGCAGCAGCGGAAGGGCGACTCGGTCTGGCGCGACTTCGGCAGGCTGTCCTGGATGCGCGGATGACCCCGTTTAGCCCGGTGTCGGACAAACCGGGCAGGCGTCCAAACAGGACGCGGGAGGCGGGGCGTAAAGCCCCCGCGCGGCGGCCAACGCCTATCGGGCGCCCGGCGCGCGCGGCACTCCCGTCCGGGTGGGACTCCCGGGCCGAGGTCCCCCGTCGCCCGGCCCCTTCGGGGGCCAAACAAATATCCCGTTCGGGAGGCGAAGGCCTGGTCGGGGGGCCGGGCCCGCCGGGGAGGCGGGCCTGGAGAACCAGGCAAGCGGGTGGCGCAATTGTGTGACCGAGAACACGGGCTTTGACGGGGCCGGGGGGCGCCCCCGACACGGCCGGGAGTCCCGGGTTTTTAGGTGCCGCCGGCCGCGGAGCTGCCCCCACCGTGATGTCCCGCGGAGCCTGGTCTTCTTTACGTTAGACCCAGGCGGCCAGGCCGCCCTCCATGAAGCCCACGTCGGCGAAGCCCTCGGCGTCCAGGATGAGCTGGGCCTCGTAGCCGCGCAGGGACACCTTGCAGAAGGTGATGATCTTCTTGTCCCGCGGCAGCTCCCCGGCGCGGCTCCGCAGCTGGCCGAGGGGGATCCAGGTGACGTTGGGCAGGTCCAGCCGCGCCTCCTCTAGCTCCTTCGGGGTGCGCACGTCGAGCAACACGAAGTCTTCGCCCCGGGCCAGGCGCTCGCGGACCTCCCGCGGGGACACGCCCCGCGCCCGGCCGTCGAGCTTGTTGCGCAAAGTGTTGGCGGCGTGGGTCAGGATGTCCAGGGCCGTGGCGTAGGGCGGCGCGTAGGCCAGGTCCACCGTGGCCAGGCGGTCCACGGTGAAGCCCGCCGTCAGGGCCGCGGCCGCCACGTCCAGGCGCTTGTCGGCCGCGCCCGCTCCCAGTACCTGTGCCCCCAGGAGGCGGCGGGTGGCCCGGTCCGCGATGAGTTTTACGACCAGGGGCTTGCTTTCGGGATGGTAGTGGGCCCGGTCCGGACCGGCGCACAGCACCGACACCGGGTCAAAGCCCGCCCTGCGGGCCTCTTCCACGGTCAGGCCCGTCCGGCCGACGTTGAGGGTGCCCAGCTTCAGGATGGCGGTGCCCACCACGCCCGGGAAGAGGTCGCGCCCGCCCGCAATGTTGTCTCCGATGACCCGGCCGTGGCGGTTGGCCGTGGACCCCAGGGGGAGGTAAACCTTCTGGCCCGAGACCAGGTGCACGTTCTCCACGCAGTCCCCGCCGGCGTAGATGTCGGGGTCGCTGGTCTGCAGGTATTCGTTGACGGCGATGGCCCCGGTGGGCCCGAGGGCCAGGCCCGCGGCCTGCGCCAGTTCGGTCTCGGGCCGCACGCCCACCCCCACGACCACCAGCTGGGCGGGAATCTCCTCGCGGTCCGTCACCACGCGTTCCACGCGGCCCTGCCCCTCCAGTCGCCGCACCTCCCGGGCCGGCAGGAAGTTGACTCCGGCCGCCTTGAGGAATCTGGCCACCAGAGCCCCCATTTCCGGGTCCAGCAGGACCGGCAGGGGATGGGCCAGCCTTTCTAACAGGGTGACGTTGAGCTGCCGGGTCTGCCGGACCGCCAGGAGCGCGTCCACCACTTCCAGACCGATGAGGCCGGCCCCGATGACCACCACGTCGGTGACGCCGGCCAGGGCCTCCCTGATGGCCAGGGCGTCGGGTATGCCGCGCAAAGTGTAGACGCCGGGCAGGTCCACGCCCGGCAGGTCGAGGCGCACCGGCCGGCTGCCCGTGGCCAGCACCAGCCTGTCGTAGGGCAGCACGATTTGCTCGCCTGAGTCCAGGCGGCGCGCCGTGACGGTCTTAGCGGCCCGGTCGATGGCCACGGCCCTGGTGCGGGTTAGGACCCGGATGTCCTTCACGTTCCGGAAGAAGGCCTCGTCGCGCACCACTCCCACCGGGGTGCACATCAGCTCCCTGGCCTCCGCGATTTGCCCTCCTATGAAGTAGGGCAGGCCGCATCCGGCGAAGGAGATGAACTCTCCCTGTTCCAGGATGGTGATCTCGGCGCGGGGGTCGCAGCGGCGGGCCCGGGCCGCCGCCTTGGGACCGGCCGCGACACCCCCCACGATTACGAGGCGCGTGGTCTGCACCGTTTTCCGCCTCCTTAAACGCGAAATCTCGTTGGGCTTTCTTCGACGGTACGGGTTGTTTTCCTGCCCCCCGCCCTTTACAATTATTTGTCGGGGTGATCCGATTGAACGCCCGGGCTCGCGTGGTAATACGGGGCAAGGTGCAGGGGGTTTACTACCGGTACGCCACCCGGGAGCAGGCCGAGATGATGGGCCTCAAGGGCTGGGTCAAGAACCGGCGGGACGGCAGCGTGGAGGCCGTCTTCGAGGGGGACGAGGAGGCCTTGCGGCGGATCATCGCCTGGTGCCATCAAGGGCCGCCGGCGGCCAGGGTGACCGGCGTGCAGGTGCAGTGGGAGGAGTACCGCAACGAGTTTCCGGATTTCCGGATCGTGTACGATTAGAAGGCCGCCAGGGCCATGCCGCAGAAGATGAGCAGGACCCCGGTGACCTTGGCGGCCGTCACGGGTTCGCCCAGGAAAAGCACCGCAAAGACCAGGATCAGTACGAAGTTGAGGGCCAGCAGGGGATAAGCATTCGAAAGGGGCAGGCGGGAAAGCACGCCCAGCCAGACCAGGGAGGAAATCCCGTACAGAAGAAAGCCCAGCACCACGTGCGGGTGCAGCAGTACCCTGAAGAATCCGGCCTGCAGCCCGCCGGCCGCGTTGACTCCGGACTTGAGGTAAACCTGACCGGCGGTACCCAGGAAAACGGCGATCAGGGCGAGCAGATACCCCATGTTAGCGCCCCCTGTGGTTGTTCTGGGAAGTGAGTTTGAGCCAGACAACGTCCCGCACCATGTGCCAGCCGTCCCGCCAGGGGTTGATGCGCGATCCGGGCCGCTCGTGCCACTCTATGGGCACCTCCACCACGCGCAGACCCAGATGGCGGGCGGTAAGCAGCACCTCCACGTCGAAGGAAAACCGGTGGCAGCGCAAGTATCGGAAGAGGAGCTGCGCGGCCTCCCGCCGGAAGGCCTTGAAGCCGCACTGGGTGTCGGCGTACGGCAACCCGGTTAGGAGGCGTACGAAGCGGTTGAAGGCCTGGCTCAGGAGTTCCCGTGCCGGGCTCTGCCGGACCACCAGGGACTGCGGCAGGCCGCGGGAGCCGATGGCCACGTCACTGGTCTGGAGCGCCCCCAGGAGCTTGGCGCTTTCGGCGATGGGTGCGGCCAGGTCCGCGTCGGAAAAGAGGATATACTCACCCCTGGCGGCCAGCATGCCCCGCCGTACGCTGTAGCCCTTCCCGTAATTTCTCTCATTACGCAGAACCCTCAGGTCTCGGTAAGCCCGGCAGACCTCGCAGGTGCGGTCCGCGGAACCGTCGTCCACCACAATGACCTCCACCGAAAAGGGCTGTCCGGCAAAGTATTCGTAGATGCTGCTCAGGGTAGCCGGCAGGCGCCGTTCTTCGTTGTACGCCGGTATCACCACGGAAAGAAAGGGCGACATGTTCGGCACCTCGACACTAATATGCTAAAGATTCAATGGGCGGACATTATTTTCCTCTTCAGGCCACCCAGTAACCGTTGGTGTAAAGTATGGTAAAAAGGGCGAAAAAGGCCGCGAAGACCACCGCGGTCAAACGCTCGGCCCATCGGTTTCCGGTCAGGGCCGCCAGGGTTACGAAGTTGGGGAAAAGTACCAACACGTACCGCGGGAGGCTGGTGAGCGGGGCCGAAGGTATAAAGGAGCTCAGGGGCAGGAGCAGGGCCCCCGCCGCGAAGAGCCAGTAACTCCTGCGCACCCGTCGCCACCCGAGCACCAGCAGGCCGGCGGCCATCAAAGTAAAGGCCACGTCGTTGAGGTTGTACGCGTAACCGTAGCTGAACGTCACCGGGTAGAGCGCGCCCAGGCCCAGCAGGAGGGGATAGCCGGGTAGGGAGACCTCGCGTCCCCACACCTCTGTGAGCTGGGCGTGCACGTGGGCCAGGGGGTCGCCGAAGCGGACCGCCTGGTAGAGCATGAAGGCCCCGTAGGCCAGCGGTGGCACCAGTAATGCCAGGGCCTCCCTCCGGAGACGCAGGCCGTACGCCTCCCGGTACTCCAGGGCCAGGGCCGGCCACAGGGCCACCCCCACGTTGCGGGTCAGGGTGGCCAGGGCCCCCAGCA
>DYER01000073.1 GCA_020725605.1 Ammonifex sp.
CCCGGGCACTGAGGCCGGGAGGCATTCTGTTCATCGGCGGGGCCGAAACCATCTTTAACTACCGGGAACTGGGCTACGAGAAAATCGCACCCTGTTTCTACCGGAAGCTGCGTGGGGGGTGATAGCGTGTCCCAACTCGACGCCGCGCACCTGGATGTCCTGCGCGAAATCGGTAACATCGGGATCGGTAACGCCCTCACCTCCCTGGCGCAGTTGCTCGGCGGCAAGGTGACCATGGGGGTGCCGCGGGTGGCCTTTCTGCCCCTGGAGGAGATCATCGAGGGTATCGGCGGTTACGAGGAGCTGGTGTCCTGCGTTTACATGCAGGTGACGGGCGGCGTGCAGGGCACCGTGCTCTTTGTATTTGACGAACGCAGTACCTACAGACTGGTGCACCTGCTCACCGGCCAGGCCCCCGGAACCACGACGGGCCTGGACGAAATGGGGGTTTCGGCGGTCCGGGAGGTGGGCAACATCCTCACCGGCGCCTTCGTGGGCGCCCTCGAGACCATGACCGGACTGGCGGTGCGCACCGGCGTGCCCATGCTGGGTTTCGACATGCTGGGGGCCGTGCTGAGCACTTCGGTGATCGCGGCCGGCTACACCGAAGATCAGGTGTTGCTCATCGAAACGGTCATGGTCCAGGAGGGCGGAGAAGAGATCCGGGGGCACTTCTTTCTGCTCACGCAGCCCGAAGTGCTGGACCGGCTCTTCGCGGCCCTGGGGTTGGGCTCGTAGTTCGGAAAGGGAGTGAGTGGTGTGGGCAAGCGCGTTCTGATCGTCGACGACGCCGCCTTCATGCGCATGATGATCCGCAACATTCTGACCAAGAGCGGTTACGACGTGGTCGGGGAAGCGGAGAACGGGGCCGCGGCCGTGGCCCTGTACCAGGAACTGCGTCCGGACGTGGTGACCATGGACATCACCATGCCGGAAATGGACGGCATCGAAGGCGTGCGCCGGATCCGCCAGATCGATCCCAACGCCAATATCATCATGGTCAGCGCGATGGGACAGCAAGCCATGGTGATGGAGGCCATCCAGGCGGGGGCCAAGGACTTTATAGTCAAGCCGTTCCAGCAGGAGCGGATCCTCCAGGCCATCGAACGGGTACTGGCCAGGGCGGGGCAGTAGGGCTATAATTCTAGGTAAGCGTTCCATTCCGCCCAGCAGGGACCGGGGGTGAGGCTTGATGCAAGAAATTCTCAGCCAGGCCGAAATCGATTCGCTCCTTGACGCCCTGTTTTCCGGCAAGGTCAGGCCCGAGGAACTCAAGGAAACGGAGAAGCAGGTCGGTTACCGGCCCTACGACTTTCGCCGTCCCAACAAGTTTACCAAGGACCACCTGAACACCCTGCGTATGCTCCACGATAACTACGCGCGGCTGCTTTCGAGCTTTCTATCGGGGTACCTGCGGGCCAACATCGTGGTGCGGGTGGCCTCGGTGGACCAGTTCACCTTCGACGATTTCTTGCGGTCCGTGCCCACGCCCACCCTTATGACCGTTTTCAGCCTGGAACCCCTGAAGGGCCTTGCGCTCATGGAAACAAACCCGCAGTTCCTGTTCCCGGTGATCGACCTGCTCTTCGGGGGACCGGGGGACATACCGAAGAAGGTGCGGGAATTTACCGACATAGAGCTCTCCGTGGCGAGGAAGGTTTGCGGGAAGTTACTGGAGAACCTCGGCACCGTCTGGGCCGACGTCTATCCCGTCACGCCCCAGGTGGAGACGGTCGAGGCCAACCCGCGGCTGCACCAGATCATCTCGCCCAGCGAGGTGGTGGCGGTGGTCACCCTCACCACAGTGGTGGGCGGCACCAGCCGCGGGATCATCAATCTGTGCCTGTCTTACCTGCTTCTGGAACCCGTACTGGCCGAACTCTCGGTCCACTACCGCCTCGTGGGCCGGGGGAGCCACCAGGAGGAGAGGGACCTCAAGCACTTGAAGTACTGGCTGGGCCGTTCCACCCTGGACCTGGTAGTTGTGGCTGGTGAGACCCAGATTACCGTGGGGGAACTGCTCCAGCTCCAGGTGGGCGATGTGTTGCCCCTGCAGAAAAAAAAGGACCAGGACCTGGACCTTTACGTGGCCGACCGGTTGAAGTTCAAGGTGCAGCCCGGCACGCTGGGCCGGCGGCTGGCGGTTCAGGTAACCTCCCTGGCCGAGGGGGGTGGCGCTTTTGTCTAGCCGCCTTTTGCGGCAGGAAGAGGTCGACGCCCTGCTGCAGCAGTACCCCCCTCAGGAAACCGGAGTTCGGGAGCTGACGACCGAAGAAAAGGACGCGCTAGGAGAAATAGGAAACATCTCGATGGGCTCGGCCGCCACATCCCTTTCCACCCTGCTCGGGCGCCGCGTGACCATTACCAGCCCCCACGTCGAGACCACAACGCGGGAGACCCTTTTTACCCAGTTCACGGTACCCTATCTGGCGGTGGAGGTAAACTTTACCGAAGGGCTGGCCGGTACCAACCTCCTCATCGTGCGGGAGGCCGACGCCCAGGTCATCGCCGACATTATGATGGGCGGTGACGGAAGCGGCCAGAGCGGGACCCTGGACGAGATACAAATGAGCGCCGCTGCCGAGGCCATGAACCAGATGATCGGAGCGGCCGCCACGGCCATGGCCAACATCTTCGGCCGCACCGTGGGCATCTCTCCGCCCCAGGCCCGTGTGTTCCGGAATCCAAGCGAGGCCGCGAACGAAATCCTGGGCCTCGAAGACCCCGTGGTGGCCGTTTCCTTTCACATGACCATCGAGGGCCTGGTGGACACCACCATCATGCAGGTCATGGGCCTGGAGACGGCCCGGGACGTGGCCGGGTTGCTGTTGCAGATGGCGAACGCCGCCGGAGGTCCGGAACCGGCCTCCGTGGCGGAACCGGCGGAGGCGCCCGCGGTCGCGCCGGCGGAGGAACAGCCACCGGCCGGGGAGGCGGGAGGGGGCTCCGGGGGAAGGGCCTCGGGGGAGAAGGTGGTGCCCCTGGCCCGGTCCCGAGAGGCCCCGATAGAGGCCCCGGCCATCGGGCCCCCGCCCTGGGCCGCGGTGAAGCCGCAGGTGCCGCCGGTGGACGAAGAAAAGCTGCGGCTGTTGCTGGACATACCCCTGAGGGTCACGGTGGTCCTCGGCCGTACCCGCCGGCCCATCAAGGAAGTACTGGAAATGGCCCCGGGCTCCATTGTGGAATTAGACGCCCTGGCCGACGAACCCGTGGAGGTACTGGTGAACGGGGTGCCGGTAGCCCGGGGGGAAGTGGTGGTGGTCAACGAGAATTTCGGCGTGCGCATCACGAGCATCCTGAGCCCTGCCGAGCGGGTGCAGTGCCTGCGTAAATAACCGGCGCAGCGGACCGCCGGGCAGGAGTGAAACCTCCGGATGTCGAATATTCCGGCGGAGGTCGATGGCAGATGACCAAAGCCACCGCCAAGGTGCGGCCGCTACCCCTGAAGCAGCCCGTGGCGACCAGCCCGCCGGCCCTCAGCCGGCAGATCGCCTTCTGGGGTCTGGCGGCTTTGCTTTTCTTTCCGCCCTACTTCCGGGGTTTGTTTTTTGCCCCGGAGCAGGAACGGGCCCTGATCTTCGCCGCCCTGGTGTTCTGGGTAACCTGGCTTTGGAAGTGGAGCCGGCAGGACTACGAGTTCCTCGGCCACCCCCTGGAGTACTTCATGCTGGCGCTACCCGCCGTGTACGCGGGCGCGGCCCTTGTGGCCGTCAACCACGGGCTGGCCGTGGACGAAGTGGTGGAAAACGCCCTCTACTTCCTGACCTTCTGGGCCGTGGCGCGCCTGGTGACCACCGAGGGCGAGGCCAATACCCTGCTTACCGTGGTTTACTTAAGTGCTACGGGCGTGGCCCTGGCGGGGCTGGCCACCGCCACGGGCGTGATCCACATCAAGGACGGCTTCGTGGGCGGGCGCATCTACTCGTCCTTCCAGTACCCCAACGCTCTGGCGAGCTTCCTCACGGCGGCCTTCTTCCTGGGCGTGTACCTGTGGCGCCGGAGCGTTTTTCTGGCAGCGGCACCGCGGCGCGCCGTTGAAAATCGGGTGGTTCCGGTGACCCCCCGTCGCGCCCGAGAAAAACCACCCGCCGGGCGGGCCAGGAAGGCGCCCCTCAAAGGCATCCCCCGCGCGAACTGGCCGGGCAGCGGCAGGGCGGCGCGGCCGGCGGCCGCCGGGCCCGGTCGCCTGGCGGTGTGGACCGCCGGCGTGTCCTCGAGGTTATCGCGCGCGGGGGTGGAGGCCTGGCTGGCACGCTTTCAGGCCTACCTTTTCACCATGGGCAATCTGATCCTGCTCGCCGTCTTCCTGGGAGCCAGATCGCGCGGAGGGCTGGTGGCCCTGGCCCTCATCCTACCGGTATACTTTGCCCTGCTGCCCCGGGGACACCGGGGTCCGATCCTCTGTCACCTGGTGGCCGTTGGCGGGCCCGCCGTCCTGGCGATCTCGCGTTTCCTGGCCGCGGTGGAGGCCGGAAATATGAACCTCGCCTGGGCCTGGGTGCTGGCCGGTCTGGCGCTGGCGGTGGTGCTGCAGTACGGGCTGGAGCGAGGGGAAAAATTCCTGGCGGGTGGGTCCGTGGCCGGCCGCTGGCTGGTCCCGGCAGTGCTGGCGGTGGTTCTGGTGGCGGCCGCGGGCGCGGCCGTATACGGGGGCTGGCCCCAGAAGCTGGCCTCTTTTCTGAACCCGCGCAATCTCGTGGAGCGCCTCTACTTCTACGGCGACGCCCTGAAGATGATCCGGCTCCGGCCGGTCCTGGGCTGGGGCGGCGGAGGCTGGCAGGAGGCCTACCGCGCCTTTCAGGGCTACCTCTACAACTCCACCCAGATCCACAGCTATTACGTTCAGGTGGCGGTGGAGGCGGGCATCATCGGTCTGGCGGTGGTGGCGGGCGTCTGGGGTAGCTTCCTGGTGGCCGTGCGCGGGCTTTTCGTGCGGGTCAAGGAAGATCCCCGGCGCCGGCTTCTGGTCGCCACGCTCGCCGGCGCTGCGGTGGTGGTGGGCCTGCATGCGGCCATCGATTTCGACCTGTCGCTGGCGGCCCTCACCCTGGTGCTGGTAGCCCTGTTCGGCCTTACCGTGGCACTGGGGCGCGTCTGGTCGCCGGCCCCGGGTAAGGCGCGAAAGTCCTACCATCGGCCCAGCACTACGGTGCTGGTGGCCGCAACCCTGGCCGCGGCGGCCGTGGCGGCCCTGGGCGCCTCCCTGGCGGCGGCCGGTGCCTGGGCCCGGGATGCCGGACGGTACGCCCAGCAGGGCAACTACGGCGCGGCGGTCGAACGCCTCCAGAAGGCGGTGGCCTGGAACCCTTTCAGTGCCGACTACCACACCCAGCTGGCGCGCCTTTATCAGCTCCAGGGTAAGTACGACCTGGCGCTGGCCGAGGCCCGGGCCGCGGCCCTGCGCAGCCGGTATTCCGCCTCCCGGCAGGCGGACCTGGCCAGCGTGGCCTACGCCGCGGGGAGGCCCGCCGAGGCGGTGGGTTACGCCGAGGCGGCCGTAAACCTGGCACCCTTTCAGGTCTACTGGTACGAGCTTCTGGGCCGTACGGCCTTCCTGGCCGGCCTGAGCAGCCTTACGGGCGAGTCGGACCGCCCGGGCGGTCTCGAGGAGGCGCGCGGCTACTTCGAAGTGGCGGCCGGCGTGCCGGACCGGATTCAGGCCAGGATGGCCACCCTGGGCCCCAGGGAGCGGGGCCTGTGGACCGTGGCCCCCCCCATGGCCCCCACACCTGCCGTCAACCTCAATACGGGCGCCGCGCGGTACTTCCTGAAGGACTGGTCCGCGGCGGAGGCCGACCTCAAGAAAACGGCCGAAGCACAGGACGCGGATCAGACTACCAGGGGCGAGGCCTACCTCTGGCTGGCGGTGCTCAAGGAGCGCCAGGGCCAGACCTCCGCGGCCCGGGATTACCTGAACCGGGCCCGGGAACTGGTGCCCCAGTACGCCGCGGGATACGAGACCCTGAAGGCGTTACCGACGGTGAAGTAAAGCCGGTATGCGGGCTTCCGGCTTCAGATATACTGATTCTGGAAAGCGGCGCCCACACCCGGTGGCCAGACCGGGCGGTGGGTCGCGAGGAGGGAGGAATCCGTACATGGCGGGAGCCAGGGTAAAGTGGTTGGGGCATGCGGGTTTCGTGGTGACGGGGGCGGGTGGCAAGGTGGTCGTGGTGGACCCTTGGCTGGAGGGCAATCCGGTGGCCCGTGACCGGGTCGAGGATCTGCCGGCGGCCACCGCCGTACTCGTGACCCACGATCACTTCGACCACGCGGCCGACGCGGCCCGGGTGGTGGAGAAGACCGGGGCCGCGCTGGTGGGCATACCCGAGACCGTACGCCGCATCAAACAGGCCGCCGGGATACCGGACGAGCGGGTGGTTTTCGGCGGCTTCGGTATGAACGTGGGCGGGACGGCCGTAATCGACGGTGTGGCGGTGACCATGACCCAGGCGGTGCATTCTTCCGAGACCGGGGCTCCGGCCGGATACATCGTGCGCTTCGAAGACGGGTTTACCTTCTACCACGCCGGCGATACGGGTATCTTTGCCGGGATGGAACTGCTGGGCAGGCTCTACCCCCTGGACCTGGCGTTGCTGCCCATCGGCGGTGTGTTCACCATGGACGCCCGGCAGGCGGCCCTGGCCGCCGCATTGTTGCGGCCGCGCAAGGTGATCCCCATGCACTTCCGTACCTTTCCCATCCTGGCGCAGGACGCGGCCGAGTTCGTGGCCCTGGTCCAAAAGGAGGCGCCCGGCGTGGAAGTGGTGGTGCTGGAGCCGGGCCGGGAGGTAGAGGTCTGATCCCGGGCTGCCGTATGGGACTGCGGGTAGGGAGCGGAGCGTACCGGACGGAGGGATAAGGTGCGACGTACCGGTATCTTTTACCATCCCAGCTTCAGCCGGCGCAGCTATCTGACGGTGGGGCGCAGGCTGGCCGATTTTCCCGCGGCCATGCAGCACATTCTGGAGCGGCCCAACGTGCGGTACTACGAATCGCCGGCCGTGAGCGAAGAACTCCTGCTGAAGGTGCACACGCCGCTGATGCTCCAGCAGGTGCGGCGCGACCCCTTCTGCGCCACGGCCTGGCACTCGGCCGGCGGGGTGGTGCAGGCCGTGGCCGAGGTGGCGGCCGGCAACCTGGACAACGCCTTCGCCTTCATCGGGGCCGGGGGGCACCACGCCGGGCGGGGTTACTTCTGGGGGTACTGTTGCTTCAACGACGTGGTGCTGGCCATCGTCAACGCCCGGGAGCGGTGCGGCGTGCGGCGCTTTGCCGTCCTGGACACCGATGCCCACCACGGCGACGGGACCCGGGAGCTGATTGAAGACGACCCCGATATCCTCCACGTGTGCTTCTGCGGCACCGACGCGGTGTCTGCGGACGGGACCAAGGTGGACGTAGACGTCTACGCCCTGGCCGAGGAAGGCGGGGACATGGACCGGGAGTACCTGGCCCGGGTGGAAAGGGAGTTTGTACCGCGGGCCGTGGCCTTCCGGCCCGACGTAACCATCTGGTACTTCGGGTTCGACACCCACCTCATGGACTACGGGAGTCTGGGCCTGAGCGAGCGCTGCTATCCGCGCATCGCCGAGGTGGTGATTAAGGCCGCGGAGGAGGCGAGCCGAGGCCGCCTGGTGGTGGTGCTGGGCGGCGGCTCGCGCACCGACCTGGCCACGGCCATCATTCCCAAGATCCTGCAGCAACTGGCGGGCGCGTAGATCCCGCATGCCACGGGCCGGGTACCAACCCGGCCTTTTTTGCGGACCGGCCGCGCCCACCTCACTCCTGCAGGTCGTGGGCGTAAATCACCGGGCCGGTGGGGAGTTTGGGGTAGAAGTGGGTCGATTTCTGCGGCATTTTCTCCCCCGCGGTCGCCACGGCCACCAGGTCCGCTACCGGGGTCGGATTGAGGAGGAAGGCCAGGGGGTAGGTGCCCCGGTCCACGGCCGCGGCGGCGGCTTCCGGGTCGTGGGTGTACGCCACGCGGTCCTCGTCCTGGAAGGCCGCGGGTTCGAGGCCCAGGTACCTCTCCAGAATGAGGTACCGCAGCAGTACCACGTCCAGGGAGCACCAGGCCGGGGAGCGGCCGCCGGGTAGCCAGGGGGCCGGGTCCAGACCGTCCTTCAGGGTGAGGAGCCAGGCCCGGTCCCCACCGGCATAGAGGACCGTGGCGAAGCGGCGGGTTCCGCCTTCCGGGCCGGACCGGGCGGCCAGGGTACGGGCAAACCCCGCCGCGTCGCGGCGGGGGGAGGGCCCGGGCCAGGGGGCGACCTGAAAGAGGTGCCCGAGTTCCCTCAGGAGGCGGCCCAAATCCGGGGCCACGGGGGGGCGTACCAGACGGTGGGTTGGCAGGATAACCAGTCCGTTATCGTAGACGTTGATGAGCACCATGAAGGCGTAGGCAAAGGCGGGGGCCGGGGTGGTCGGGGCCGGGTGCCCGGCGGCCGCGGCCTCCCCGGGGTTGCCGGCCATCCGCTCGTTGCGGTAGGCCAGGGCCGTCTCGTACCGGTGGTGGCCGTCGGCGATGTAGAGGCGCAGCGGCGCGAACAGTTCCCGGACCCGGGCGCAGGCGCGAACGTCCGTCACCCGCCATAACCGGTGGCGGTGGTTCCTTTCGTCCCGAAAGGACACTGCGGGCTCTCCGGGGTCACCAAGCGCCTCCGCCACCCTGTGTTCCGGGTCGAGGTACAGGCCCAGTATGGGGCTGAAGCTGGCCCGGCAGGCCCGCAGGAGGGCCAGCCGGTCCTCCCTGTGGCGGGACATGGTCTCCTCGTGGGGCAGTATGGTTCCCTCTTCGTAGTCGGCCAGCCTGACGGCGCAGGCCAGGCCGCGGCGCCTGAAGGTCCGGCCGCCGTAAGCGAATTCCTGCTCGTACAGGTAAAGGGCCGGCGCGGGGTCCGGAACCAGGATGCCCCGCCGCCGCCAGTCTGCCAGGGTGGCGGCCGCGCGGGTGTAGCGATTATCCGCCTCCGTGTCCCCCGGTTCTTCCCGCCCGCACTCCAGCCGGACGACGTTGTAGGGGTGGCGCCGGTAGTATTCCTCCCGGGCCGTGGCGTCGATGACGTCGTAGGGTGGTGCCACCACCTCCCCCAGGTCACGCACCACCTCGGGATTGTACCGCAAGCCCCTAAAGGGGACAATGAGCGCCACCGGCTTCGCCCTCCTCCAGCTCTTTGAGGATCTTGGTGACCCAGCACGTGAACAGGCCGGTCCTGAGGGTGGCCTCGCAGTGCATGCGGCACTTTTCGCGCGCGTCCGGCAGGCGGTCCCGGAGTTCGAAGTAGAGCTGGGCCAGGTTGGCGTGGGCGCAGGCCCGGTCCTGCTCGTTGGCGGCCACCTGCAGGGCCTGTAGCAGGAGCTTTTCCGCGAAGGGGTGGTGGCCCCGCGGCAGGGCGTTGGCCGCGGCCACCCACAGGAACTGGGCCGCCGTGCGCGGCCGGAAGCCCAGGGGGCAGGAACGCACGGCCAGCAGGATTTTCCGCGCCAGGCTGGCCAGCAGCCTCTTTTCGGCCGCGGGCAGGGACATGTAAAAGCTACGCAGGCGGAACTCGCGCAAGAGTGAGAACCATTCTCCCACGGTGCCAACCCTCCCTCACGGGAAAGCCAAAGGACGCCGGCAGGGCCGGCCTGTGCGTTCGTCCTACCCCATGACCGACGGTGGCGGCGCGGGCGCGGCCCCCCGCCGCCAAAGTGCTCCGCCTCCGCCCGGCGGTTCCGGAAGCGTACCTCGTACGCGAAAAAACGCCGCAGTCGTTTCCGCCCGGCCGGACGGGCGGTCCCCGGATCCCGTGTCATGCCCGGTGTTCCCGGTCAGTATAAATTAGCGGAGGGGATGGCGGTGCTGCGTGGACCGCGGGTTAAACTGGCCGGGCTGGTAATCGGAGTGGTGGTGGCGGTGGCCCTCCTGATGTGGCGTCATGCGGCAACCCCGCCCTCTCCCCGGGAATTGCTGAACGAGGGTCTCGCGTGCACCGCCGCCAGCAAGAGCTTCAGGTACCGCGCCGAGGCAAGGTTGTTCGTCGACGGTCGGGAGCAGTACGTGAGTGACGTAAACGGAGAATGGGTGGCACCCGACCGCTCCCACATCAGGGGTACCGTGGTAAACACGCCCGTGGAATACATTCAGGTGCGGGACACCGTCTACATGCGCGATCAGTTTTCAGGCCGCTGGCTCATTCTGCCCGGCAGTTCGTTACCGCAATCCGAACTCTTCGCCACCGAGCTGAACCCCCTGGCGGTTCTGCGGCTCAAGGAGATACGCGAGGTTCAGGCCCGTGGCCGGGAAAGGATCGACGGGGCCCGCACGGTGGTCCTGGGGGTGCGGGGCACGCCGGACCATCCCTTTCTGGAAAGTCATTTCACGGACTTCGACTATACCCTGTGGCTCGAGCCCGGAAGCGCCCGGCTGTGGCAGGTGCGCTTGCGTGCCGCGAGCCGGGTCGGTGCGAATGCGGGCGTCGAACTGCTCTTACGGTTCCGGGATTTTGATCACAATATAACCGTAAACGCCCCGGAAGTAAACCACTAATTTGGCCAGGAGGATTTTGCGGGAAAATGTTTAAAAAAGAAGTTAGGAGCCACGTTGCACGGATGGGTGGGCCATAACGTGTACGGTGCCGAACTCGAGCGGGTGCTCCTCGATTCCGCCGCCATAGACCGGCGGGTGCGGGAACTCGGGGACTCAATTTCCCGGGACTACGCCGGCCGGGAATTGCTGGCGGTGGGCATTTTGAAGGGAGCGCTCATTTTTCTGGCGGACCTGGTGCGCCGCCTGACCGTACCGGTGGCCATCGACTTCGTGGCCGTGGGCAGCTACGGGGCCGGTACCGAGTCTTCCGGGGCCGTGCGCATCTTGAAGGACCTGGAGCAGGACATCGCCGGGCGCCACGTCCTCCTGGTGGAGGATATCGTGGACACGGGACTGACCCTCAACTACCTTCTGGAGATCTTCAGGGCACGGGCCCCGGCGAGTTTGCGGGTGTGCGTGCTCCTGGATAAGCCCGAGCGCCGCCGGGTGCCGGTGCCCATAGATTACTGCGGGTTCGTAATTCCGGACGAGTTCGTGGTGGGCTACGGCCTGGACTACAACGAGCGCTACCGGCACCTTTCGGACATCGTGGTGCTCCGGCGCGAGGTCTACCGGGGGAACTCTGTCTAGGGGTGAAGGGGACATGCCCGGCGGGCGGGAACTGATCGTGGTGCTGGACTTCGGGGGTCAGTACACCCAGCTGATCGCCCGGCGCATCCGGGAGTGCCGGGTTTTTTGCGAAATCCTGCCGTACCATACCCCGGTGGACGAGCTTGTGGCACGGGAGCCCAGGGGTCTGGTTTTCTCCGGCGGCCCCGCCAGCGTGTACGGGGCCGGGGCCCCGACGGCGGACCCGCGCGTCTACGGGCTGGACGTACCCGTGCTGGGCATCTGCTACGGAATGCAGTTGATGGCCCACCAGTTGGGGGGCAGGGTGGAGCCGGCCGCTTTCAGGGAGTACGGCCGGGTGCGCATGGAGGTCCTGGACGCGTCGGACCTGCTGGCCGGGCTGGAGCCACAGGAAGACTGCTGGATGAGCCACGGCGACGTGGTGCGCGCCCTGCCGCCCGGGTTCCGGCTGCTGGGGCGCACGGAGCACACGCCGGTGGCGGCCATGGGGGACCCCGCCCGGCGCCTGTACGGCGTACAGTTCCACCCCGAGGTGGTGCACACTCCGAAGGGCCGCACGGTGATCGCCAACTTCCTGTACCGCATCTGCGGCTGCCGGGGCGAGTGGACCGTGGCCTCCTTCATCCGGCAGGCCGTGGAGGAAGTGCGGGCCCAGGTGGGCGGGGCACGGGCTTTATGTGCCTTAAGCGGGGGCGTGGACTCGGCGGTGGCCGCGCTCCTGGTGCACCGGGCCATCGGCGACCGATTGACATGTGTTTTCGTGGACCACGGTCTCTTGCGCCGGGGCGAGGCGGCCCGGGTGGTGCAGGCCTTCCGGGACCTGGGCATCGACCTGGTGCACACCGACGCCAGTAACAGGTTTCTGGAGGCCCTGAACGGCGTGGCGGACCCCGAGGCCAAGCGCAAAATAATAGGCAGGGAATTTATAAGGGTCTTTGAGGAAGTGGCCCGCGGCCTGGCAGGCGTGAAGTTCCTGGTGCAGGGTACCCTCTACCCCGACGTGGTGGAAAGCGGCACCTCCACCGCGGCCACCATCAAGTCCCACCACAACGTGGGCGGGCTGCCGGCCGACATGCAACTCCGGCTGGTGGAGCCGCTGCGGTGGTTGTTCAAGGACGAGGTGCGCCTGGTGGGGTTGGAACTGGGCCTGCCGGAGGAAATCGTCTGGCGGCACCCCTTCCCCGGGCCGGGGCTGGCGGTGCGCATTCTGGGGGAGGTCACCCCGGAGAAGCTGGCCCTGGTGCGGGAGGCCGACGCGATCGTGGAGGAAGAGATCCGGCGGGCCGGCCTGTACCGCGCGGTCTGGCAGGCCTTCGCGGTGCTGCCGGACATTCGCAGTGTGGGTGTGATGGGAGACTCACGCACCTACGCCCACACCGTGGCGGTGCGGGTCGTGACCAGCGAGGACGGCATGACGGCCGACTGGGTACGGTTGCCCTACGAGGTGCTGGAGCGCATCGCTTCCCGGATCGTTAACGAAATCCCGGCGGTCAACCGCGTGGTGTACGACGTGACGTCCAAGCCCCCCGCGACCATCGAGTGGGAGTAGCCAGCGAAAGGAGCCGGGCGCCGGCAGGGGGCAGAGGGGGGGCGACGACTACTCTGCCTTTTGGCGGACGCCGGTTGCGGGGCGGTGGCCCGGGGACCTTGGGGAGGACATTCATGGGTGAGGTGAGCAATTTGCCCCGCGTGGGCATAGTGGTGGGCAGCGATTCGGACCTGCCGCCGGTACGGGAGGCCGCCCGGACCCTGGCACAACTGGGAATCGAGCACGAGGTGGTCCTGGCCTCGGCCCACCGTACGCCGGATCGGGCCGTGGCCTACGCCCGGGACGCGGCGGGCCGCGGTGTGGGGGTCATCATCGCCGCCGCCGGCCTGGCGGCCCACCTGCCGGGGGTGCTGGCGGCCCACACCACGTTGCCCGTCATCGGGCTGCCATTGGCCGTGGGCGCCCTGGGCGGGCGGGACGCCCTGTACAGCATGGTGCAGATGCCGCCGGGCGTACCGGTGGCCACGGTGGGCATCGGCGCGGCCCGGAACGCGGCCCTGCTGGCGGCCCGCATTTTGGCCGTGGGCGACCCGGAGGTGCGCCGGCGCCTGGACGAGTACGTCGCGGCCATGCGCGCGGCGGTGGAGCGGGAGGCGGAGCGTCTGGCCGGGGTGGGGCTGGAGGCCTACCTGGCGGAGAGGGAGGCGGCCGGTAAGTGATCGAAAGGTACACCCTCCCCGAGATGCGGCGCATCTGGTCCGAAGAGTACAAGTTCCAGAAATGGCTGGAGATTGAAATCCTGGCCTGCGAGGCCCAGGCGGAGCTGGGCAACATTCCGGCAGAGGCTTTGAGCGCCATTAAAGAGCGGGCCCGCTTCGACGTCCGGCGCATTCTGGAACTCGAGGCCGTCACCCGCCACGACGTGATCGCCTTCCTCACCTGCGTGGGTGAGCACGTGGGCGAGGCGGCGCGGTACATCCACATGGGCCTGACCTCCTCCGACATCCTGGACACGGCCCTGGCCGTAAGGATGAGGGAGGCGGGGGAGCAAATATTGAGCCGCCTGGAGCGCCTGCGGGAGGTGCTGCTGGAGCGGGCCCGGGAGCACCGCCGCACCCTGATGATGGGCCGCACCCACGGGGTGCACGCCGAGCCCACCACCTTCGGGCTCAAGATGCTCCTGTGGGCGTCGGAGACGGAGCGGAACATCCGCCGCATGCGGCGCGCCGTGGAGGTCGTGAGCGTGGGCAAGCTGGCCGGGGCCGTCGGCACCTACGCCACCGTGGACCCCCGGGTGGAAGCCTACGTCTGCGCCCGGCTGGGGCTGCGGCCGGCGCGGGTGGCCACCCAGGTGGTGCAGCGTGACCGGCACGCCGAATATATGAGCACCTGCGCCCTGGTGGCGGCCTCCCTGGAGAAGTTTGCCACCGAAATCCGCAACCTCCAGCGCACCGAACTCAGGGAGGTGGAGGAGTTCTTCGCCGCCGGGCAGAAGGGGTCCTCGGCCATGCCCCACAAGCGCAACCCCATTACGGCGGAGCGCGTCAGCGGGCTGGCCCGGGTGGTGCGGGCCAACGCCCTGGCCGCCCTGGAGAACGTGGCCCTCTGGCACGAGCGGGACATCTCCCACTCCTCGGTGGAGCGGGTCGTCATCCCCGACAGCACGACCCTGCTCGATTACATGCTGGCCAGGTTCACGGGCATCATGGAAAGGTTGCTGGTTTACCCGGAAAACATGCGGCGCAATCTGGAACGGACCGGGGGGCTGGTCTTTTCCCAGCGCGTGCTGCTGGCCCTGGTCGCCCGGGGCATGGACCGCGACGAGGCCTACCGCCTGGTCCAGAGGCACGCCATGTCCTGCTGGCGGGGAGAGGGCGGTTTTCTGGACCTGCTGCGTAGCGACGAGGCCGTGCGGGCCAGGCTCTCGGAGGAAGAACTGCGCGGGCTTTTCGACTACGGCTACTTCCTGCGCCACGTGGACGACATTTACGCCCGTTTCGGCCTGTGAGGGCGCGGGGGCGGAACCCGGGGGAGGGGAACATGGAGAAGGGAGAACTTCTGTACGAGGGGAAGGCCAAGCGGGTTTACCGCACGGCGGACCCGCGCTACTACCTGGTGGAGTTCAAGGACGACGCCACGGCCTTCGACGGCAAGAAGCGGGGGGTAATAGAGCGGAAGGGGTTCTACAACAACCAGATTTCGGCCTACCTCTTTTCGCTACTGGCCCGGAGCGGGGTCCCCAACCATTTCGTGAGGGTGGTAGGGGAAACCCAGATGCTGGTGCGGGCCCTCAGGATGTTCCGCCTGGAGGTCATCGTGCGCAACGTGGCCGCCGGAAGCCTCTCGAAGCGTCTGGGCATCGAAGAGGGTACCCCGCTGTTCCGTCCGGTGGTAGAATATTATTACAAGGACGACGCCTTGGGTGACCCCATGGTCAACGAGTCGCACATCGAGGCGCTGCGCCTGGCCACTCCGGGACAGCTCCAGGTGATGCAGGAAGCGGCCCTGAGGGCCAACGGTATCCTCAAGACCCACCTGGCCGGCCGCGACATAGACCTGGTGGACTTCAAGCTGGAGTTCGGCGTGGACAACGGGGAGATCCTGATGGGCGACGAGATTTCCCCGGACACCTGCCGCTTCTGGGACCGGGATACCGGGGAGAAACTGGACAAGGACCGTTTCCGCCGCGATCTGGGCGGCGTGGCCGAGGCCTACGCGGAGGTCTACAGGCGTCTGGTCGGAAATACCCGGGGGTTCGGCCAGAACCAGTAGGGGAGAAAGGCAATCGGGCCGGCGCATGCAGGGGCGGGCGAGTCCACCGGGCGCCGGCGGGCGGGGGGAAGGTGGCGTGGCGGGCGGCGATAAACCGCGCGAGGAATGCGGCGTTTTCGGCATTTACGGGCCGGGGCTGGACGTGGCCCGGCTGACCTTTTACGGCCTGTTTGCACTGCAGCACCGGGGGCAGGAGAGCGCCGGGATGGCCGTGGCCGACGGGCGGACCGTCCACCTCCACAAGGGGATGGGCCTGGCACCCGAGGTCTTCGGGGGCGGGGTGCTGGACATGCTCAGGGGGCACATCGCGGTGGGGCACGTGCGGTACTCCACGGCGGGGGCCAGTCACCTTATGAACGCCCAGCCCCTGGTTTTTCGCTACGCTCAGGGCATCATCGGCCTGGCCCACAACGGCAACCTGACCAACGCCGGCCTGTTGAGGCGGCGGCTGGCGGCGGCCGGCTCCATCTTCCAGACCACCAGCGACACCGAGGTCATCGGCAACCTCATGGCCCGCCACGGGGGCGGGGCCGTGGAGGAGAGCGTGGTCCAGGCGGTGAGGGAGGTGCGGGGGGCCTATTCCCTGCTGATCCTTACCGAAGAGAAGCTCATCGCGGTGCGCGACCCCTTCGGCTTCCGGCCCCTCTGCCTGGGCCGCCTGGGGGACGCTTACGTGGTGGCCTCGGAGTCCTGCGCCCTGGACGCCGTGGAGGCGGAATTCGTACGGGACGTGGCCCCGGGGGAGATGCTTGTGGTGGACGAGCACGGCCTGACCAGCCATCTGATACTGCCCAGCCCGCGCCGGGCCCACTGCATCTTCGAGTACATTTACCTGGCCCGTCCCGACAGCTACATGGACGGCTTTCACGTGCACCGGATGCGGCGCAAGATGGGACACCAGCTGGCCCGCGAATACCGGGTGCCGGCGGACCTGGTGATCCCGGTGCCGGACTCGGGCATCTCGGCGGCCCGGGGTTACGCCGAAGCGGCCGGCCTGCCGTATGAAGAGGGACTGATGAAGAACCGCTACGTGGGCCGCACCTTCATCCAGCCCGAACAGAGCACCCGGGACCTGGGCGTCAGGCTGAAACTGAACCCCATCCGGGACCTGCTGGAAGGCCGGCGGGTCATACTGGTGGACGATTCCCTGGTGCGCGGGACCACCAGCGGGAAGATCGTCGCCATGCTGCGGGAGAGCGGCGTGCGGTCCGTACACCTTTGCCTGGGGTCCCCTCCGGTGCGTTACCCCTGCTACTACGGTATCGACACCGCCAACCGGGAGGAACTGGTGGCGGCCCACAAGACCGTGGAGGAGATACGCCGCATGCTCGGGGCCGACGGCCTGTACTACCTGAGCCTGGAAGGCCTGCGTGCGGTGTTCGGCGTGCAAGGCGATGTTTTCTGCACCGCCTGCTTCAGCGGCGACTACCCGTCGGAAGTACCGGCGGAAGGCTGGCACAAACTGACCTTTGAGATGGGCGGGGGAAAGATTTGGGAGCCGGTTCCGGTGGGGGTCTAACCTACAGAGCCGCGGGCGTGGACTTACGGGCAGCCTCCCGCGCCGTGGAGCTCATCAGGGGGCTGGCGGGCGCCACCCACCGCCCCGGGGTGCTGGGTGAGGTGGGGGGCTTCGGGGGCTTTTTCGCCCTGGATACCGCGCGCTACCGGCGGCCCGTACTGGTGGCCGCCACCGACGGGGTGGGTACCAAGTTGCGCATCGCCCAGGTCCTTGACCGGCACGACACCGTGGGCATAGACCTGGTGGCCATGTGCGCCAACGACGTGCTGGTGCACGGGGCCGAGCCCCTGTTTTTTCTGGACTACCTGGCCGTGGGCCGGCTGGTCCCGGAACGGGTGGCGTCCATCGTGGCGGGCATCGCTGAGGGCTGCAGGATGGCCGGCTGCGCCCTCATAGGGGGCGAGACGGCCGAAATGCCGGGTTTCTACGGTCCGGAGGAGTACGACCTGGCCGGCTTCGTGGTAGGGGTCGTAGAGCGGGAGGCCCTGGTGGACGGGGGGCGCATCCGACCCGGGGATGCGGTGGTGGGATTGGCGTCGGCCGGGTTGCACAGCAACGGCTACTCCCTGGCCAGGAAGGCCCTGCTGGAGGCCGCCGGCTATCGCCTGGATGACAGGGTGCCGGCCCTGGGGTGCACCCTGGGCGAGGAACTGCTCCGGCCCACCCGCATTTACGTACGCACGGTTCTGCCACTCCTCGGGCGTTACGACGTCCGGGGCATGGCCCACATCACGGGCGGCGGGCTGCCCGAAAATATCGTGCGCATTCTCCCCCCGGGCACGCGGGTGCTGCTGAGGCCCGGGTCCTGGCCCGAGCCGCCCGTATTCGGGCTGATCCGGGAGGCGGGCCGGGTGGCCGAGGAGGAGATGCGGCGGGTATTCAACCTGGGCGTGGGCTTTGTGCTCGTGGTCCCGGCCGCCCAGGCGCCGGACCTGGTGGGGGAACTCCGGGGGCAGGGCGAGGGGGCCTGGGTCATCGGCGAGGTCGTGGCCGGGGACCCGGCGGTAGAATTCGCATGACCCGTCTGGACCTGGTTGGTTTCGGGGCCCTGAACCTGGACCTGGTCTACCGCGTGGCGGACCTCGGGCTGCTGTGGCGTGCCGGCCTGGAGGCGGTTCCCGGTCGGGAGACGGTCCTGCCCCGGGAAGAAATGCCGCACGTGCTGGCGCTGTTGTCCTCCGAAGGCCGGCTGGTGGCGCGGGAAGGGGGCGGTTCCGCGGCCAACACCGCCGTGGCCTGCGCCCGCCTGGGCCTGAGGGCGGGCGTCGTGGGCCGGGTGGGGGCCGACGAGGACGGGGACTTTGTGTTACGCACCATGGCGGGCCTGGACCTGCGCGGGGTGGTGCGCGCCGGGCGCACCGGGTGTAGCCTGGTGGTACTGGGACCCGAGGGTGACCGGTGCATTTTTGTTTTTCCGGGCACCGACTGGGACCCGGGACCTGCGGGCGTGGACCTTGCGGTTCCGGGGGCCGCCCGCCTGGTGCACCTTTCCTCCCTGGTTGGGCCCGGACCGCGCCTGGCCCAGCAGGAGGCCGTGGCCGCCCTGCCGCCGGAGGTAGTTGTGAGCCTGGACCCGGGCGAAATTTACGCCCGTCTGGGCGCGGCGGCCCTCGAGGGTCTCCTGCGGCGCACCGCCATCCTGCTGGCCACGGCGGAAGAGGTGGCCATGCTGACGGGCCGGGAGTGGGAGGAGGGGGCCCGGGAGTTGCTGGGGTTCGGGCCGGAAGTGGTGGTTGTGAGGCGAGGCGCCCTGGGGGCCACCATCTTCACGGCCCGGCGGGAGTGGGCGGTCCCGCCGGTGCCAACTGAGGTGGTGGACACCACGGGTGCCGGGGACGTCTTCAACGCCGGCTTTCTGGCGGGCGTTTTGCGCGGTTATCCCCTGGAGGTGTGCGGCCAGCTGGCCGCGCGTGCAGCGGCCGCGAGCCTGAAAGGTTACGGGCGCACACGCTATCCCGGGCCGGAGGTTTTCGACGGCAGGAACCAGCGTTGAAGGGGCGAACTTAATCTGGTGTTACCGGTTCGGGTCCCCGCGGAGCACCGGGGGCCGGGGGGGTGGGCGAGCTGGCCTTTCGTCTGGGCTGGTTTTCCACGGGCCGCGACGAGGCGGCCCGGATGCTGCTGGAAGTGGTATACCGGGAAGTGGTGTCCGGTTTCCTGCCCGTGGAACTGGCCTGCGTTTTCTGCAGCCGGGAGCCGGGGGAGACGCCCGAAAGCGATCGTTTTCTGGAACTCGTGCGCGACCTGGGCCTGCCCCTGGTGTATTTCAGCGCCTCTCGCTTCAGGCCCGATTTGCGCCGCGCCTCCGTGGAGGAGTGGCGGCTGGCCTACGACCGGGAGGTGCTGGCCCGCGTGGAGCCCCTGGGCGCCGACGCCGTGCTGCTGGCCGGCTACATGCTCATCGCGGGGCCGGAGATGTGCCGGCGTCTGGCCATGGTGAACCTGCACCCGGCGCCACCGGGCGGGCCGGCCGGCACCTGGCAGGAGGTCATCTGGACCCTCATAGGGGAAGGTGCGCGGGAGGCGGGGGCCATGACCCACGTGGTGACCGAGGAGCTGGACCGCGGTCCGGCGGTGGCCTACTTCACCTTTCCCCTGGACACGCCCGAGTATGCGCCCCTGTGGGAGCAGTGGCACGCGAAGTGCCGGACCCGCACCCCGGCCGAAATAATCGCCGCCGAGGGCGAGAACGAACCGCTGTTCCGCAAAATCCGTGCCGACGGAGTGCGGCGGGAGCCGGCCCTGCTCGTGGTTACCATCAAAGCCCTGGCCGAGGGTGGGTTGCGCGTGGCGCCCGGGGCGGTGTGCGACGCCGCGGGCCGGCCGGTACCCGGGAGATGTGTCAACGAAGAGGTGGCCGCCTGGCTGGCGGCCCGGGGGGGATGGGGGTGCTCTATATCACCGATTGCGAGGGGCCGGTGAGCAAGAACGACAACGCCTTCGAGCTGTGCGGCCACCTTATTCCCCGGGGCGAGGAATTCTTCGCCCGGGTGAGCAGGTACGACGACTTCCTGGCCGACGTGGTGCGGCGGCCGGGGTACAAGCCCGGCGACACCTTGAAGCTCATCCTGCCCTTTCTCAAGGCCCACGGCCTGACCGACGCCGCCATGGAGGAATTTTCGCGGGAGAGCATCCTCCTCATGCCGGGCGCTCAGCGCTCGCTGCGGAGAATCGGCGGCCTGTGCCCGGTTTACATGGTGAGCACGAGCTACGCGCCCTACATCCGGGCCCTGTGCCGGGTGATCGGGCTGCCCGTGGAGCGGGCCTACTGTACGGCCGTCAGCCTGGACCGGTACCCCCTGGCCGAGTCCGATGCGGAGCTTTTGAGGGGACTCGCCCGGGAGATAGCGGCCATGCCCCTTCTGGAGTGGCCCGAAGGGGCAGCCGGTCCCGAAGATTTGGGGGCCGAGTTTCGGCCGGTGTGGCAGCGCCTGGAGGAGATCTTCTGGGCCCGCATTCCGGCCATGGAGATAGGCGCCGTGTACCGGGAGGTCAACCCGGTGGGCGGGAGCGAGAAGGCGCGGGCCGTGGCCGAGATCCTGGAACGGGAAGGAGAATCCCCTTCCGCCGCGGTCTACGTGGGCGACAGCATTACGGATACGGCGGCCTTCGACCTGGTGCGCTCACACGGAGGGCTGGCCGTCTCCTTCAACGGCAACCGGTACGCCCTGGCCCACGCCGAACTCGCCTGCATCGCCACCGACACCCTGGTGCTGGAACTGGTCGCGAGGGTCTTCGCCTCCGGCGGCCGGGAGGCGGTACTGGCCCTGGCGGCCGGCTGGCAGCGGGCCGCGTGGGAGGAGTGGCTCGGGCCCGAGGACCGGGCCCTCTGGCGGGAGGTCTACGCCGGCCAGACGCCGTTGCTCGCGGCCATCACGCCGGAGCGCTCCGGTGAGCTGGTCAGGGCCAGCGAGGCCGCGCGCAAGGCCGTGCGCGGGGCCAAGATCGGGGCCCTCGGCTGAGCCGGCGCCCTTGAATTTGCCCCGGACCGTGGCCCGAATGAGAGGGGCGGGACGGCCGGCAAGATTTGCGGCCAGGGACAGAATAAGTGTGGTTGACGCATTAACGACGCCTGAGGGGCGGGAGGTCGAATTGATGCGGCGGGCGCTGTTGAGCGTGTCCAACAAAGAGGGGATTGTGGATTTTGCGCGCGGGCTGGTAGAGCTGGGCTTCGAGATCGTCTCCACCGGGGGTACGGCGCGGCAGTTGCGGGAGGCCGGGGTCGCGGTCACGTACGTCAGCGAGGTGACGGGTTTCCCCGAAATCCTGGAGGGCCGGGTTAAAACCCTGCATCCCGCGGTGCACGGCGGTATTCTGGCGCGGCGCACACCCGAGCACCTGGCCCAGTTGAAGGCCCACGGTATCGCACCCGTAGACCTGGTGGCCGTGAACCTCTATCCCTTCGCGGCCACCGTGGCGCGGCCCGGGGTTTCCCTGGAGGAGGCCATCGAGAACATCGACATCGGCGGGCCGGCCATGATCAGGGCCGCGGCCAAGAATTACGAACACGTCATCGTGGTGGTCAACCCCGATCGCTACCCGGTGGTCCTGGACGCCCTGCGCGGGGGCGGGGTGGATTTAAGCCTGCGCCTGGAACTGGCGGCCGAGGCCTTCGCCCACACCGCGGCCTACGACAGTACCATCGCCCGATATCTGGGGGGCCTGCGGGAGGACCGTGACTTCCCGGCCGGCTTTACCCTGGCCGGTGAGCGCGTCATGTTACTGCGGTACGGGGAAAATCCCCACCAGCGGGCCGCCTTTTACCGCGAGGTGCCCGCCGCCGGTGCCGGGGTGGCCACGGCCCGGCAGTGGCAGGGTAAGGAACTATCCTACAACAATATTCTCGATTTGCACGCGGCCCTGGAGCTGGTCAGGGAGTTTCGCGAGCCCACGGCGGCCATCATCAAGCACAACAACCCCTGCGGGGTGGCCACGGCGGGGGACCCGGCCACGGCCTACCGCAGGGCCTTCGAGGCGGACCCGGTTTCCGCCTTCGGCGGCATCGTGGCCTTCAACTGCACGGTGGACGAGGCTGCTGCCCGGGAAATGGTGGAGATCTTTTTGGAGGCCGTCATCGCGCCGGACTTCACCCCCGGGGCCCTGGAGGTGCTGCGCCGGAAGGCCGACCTGCGCGTTCTGAGTACCGGTCCCCTGGACCAGGACGGCGGCTACGTGTACGAGGTGCGCCAGGTACGCGGAGGGTTCCTGGTGCAGGAGACGGACCGGGAGGTCTGGCGGGAGGAGGACCTGCGGGTGGTCACCCGAAGGCTGCCCACACCCGAAGAAATGACCGACCTGCGCTTTGCCATGACCGTGGTCAAGCACGTCAAGTCCAA
>DYER01000074.1 GCA_020725605.1 Ammonifex sp.
CGGGCCGCGCCGAAGAAGCGCTTGGGCTTGTGCAGGGCCGTGGGATCCAGGCCTCCGGAGAGGGTGCGCCCGCTGGGGGGTACCACCAGGTTGTGGGCCCGCCCCAGCCGGGTGATGCTGTCGAGCAGAATCACCACGTCCTTCTTGTGTTCCACCAGCCTCTTAGCCCGTTCCAGTACCATTTCGGCGACCCTAACGTGATTTTCGGGAGGCTCGTCGAAGGTGGAGCTCACGACCTCGGCCTGCACGGAGCGCTGTATGTCCGTGACCTCTTCCGGGCGCTCGTCGATGAGGAGAATGATGAGGACTATTTCCGGGTGGTTGGCGGTGATGCTGTTGGCGATTTCCTTTAAAAGAGTGGTCTTCCCGGCCTTGGGCGGCGCCACGATCAGGCCCCGCTGACCCTTACCGATGGGCGCGATCAAGTCAATCAGGCGCGGCGACAGCCGGTCCGGCCTGGTCTCCAGCCTGATCCTTTCCTGGGGATACAGGGGTGTCAGGGCGTCGAAGTGCACGCGCTCGGGGATGGTCTCGGGGTCCGCGCCGTTCACCCTTTCCACGCGCAGCAGTGCCAGGTACCTTTCGTTGTCCTTCGGCCGCCGTACCTGGCCCGCCACCAGGTCTCCGGTGCGCAAATCGAACCTCCGGATCTGGGAGGCGGACACGTAGACGTCCTCGTTGCTGGGCAGGTACTGAAAGGGGCGCAGGAACCCGTAGCCCTCGGGCAGGATCTCCAGCACGCCCTCCATGAACAGCAGGCCCGTCTTTTCCGCCTGGACCTTCATAATGGCGTGGATGAGTTCCGATTTCCGTAGGCGCGAATAACCGGAGATCTCGAGTTCCTTAGCTATCTTATACAATTCTGCCATAGTCTTACTTTCAAGGTCGGACAAATACACATCAGACCCTCCGTCCGTTTCTCAGGGTAGGTATGTCCGGCCGTCCGGCCCCTTATTCACCTCCCGCCGGCGGCCACACGGCCATACGGTTGTACGCGTGAGAGGGAACCCGAAAAGGACGGGCAATCGCCGCATGTGGAGGATCGGGAAGCAATCCGGTCCCTCGCTGAAGCTCGAACGACCTCACCAGGTGGCTGTTTGAAGGCTCTTGGGGTTTGGGGTTACCTCGTGCCCGCGCGCCGGCCGCGCCGGCACAAAGGTCTCGCACCTGTAGTATAAAACCGGATACGGCCGCCGTCAATAGCCCCGCGGGGGGCCGCCGCTAACGGCCCCGGGGCACCGTGGCCCAGTCGGCGAGGAACCTGGCGATTCCCTGGTCGGTGAGGGGGTGGCGCAGCATCTGGAGCAACACCGCATAGGGTACCGTGGCAATATGGGCCCCCGCGCGGGCCGCCGCCAGCACGTGGACGGGGTGGCGGATGCTGGCCGCGATTACCCGCGTGGTCAGACCATGAACATCAAAAATCCGGACGATGTCCTCGACCAGGCCGGTACCCTCGTGCCCCACGTCGTCCAGGCGACCCACAAAGGGACTCACGTAAGTGGCACCGGCCAGGGCCGCCAGCAGGGCCTGCAGGGGAGAAAATACCAGGGTGACGTTGGTTTTGACGCCTTCCGCGCTCAAAACCCGCACGGCCTTCAAGCCCTCGGCCGTAATCGGGATCTTGACCACGACGTTGGGGTGGATGGCCGCGAGGTCCCGGGCCTCGGCCACCATGGCGCCGGACTCCTGCGAGACGGCCTCCACGCTTACCGGCCCGTTGACGACGGAGACGATCTCCGCGACTATCTCGGAGAGCGGCCGTTTTTCCCGCGCCACCAGGGTAGGGTTGGTGGTAACCCCGGAAATGACCCCCAGCGCGCACGCCTCGCGTATTTCGTTTACGTTGGCCGTATCGAGAAATAGTTTAATCTTCGCCACCCCCCAAGGCGATATAACTCGGCGTTTCCGGGCCGCGGCCCAAATACGTCGCGGCCCACCGTCCACTCAAAGCATACCGCATCAGCCGGCCCGGCCCGCGCAGCCGAAGACGCGCATCTTGTGGCGGATGACCTCCACCGCGGCCTCGCGCGCCGGTCCGAGGATTTTCCTGGGATCTATCTCTTCGGGGCGGGCCGCCAGTTCCCGCCGCACGGTCCCCACGAAGGCTTCCCTGATGTCGGTATCGATGTTGATTTTCCTAACACCCAGGCGCACGGCCTCTTGAATAGCCTCGTCGGGCACTCCCGAGGAGCCGTGCAGCACCAGGGGAATTCGCACCCGCTCCTTTATGAGCGCCAGGCGCGGAAAGTCCAACTGCGGCGTACCGCGGTAGCGCCCGTGGGCCGTGCCGACGGACACGGCGAGGGCGTCCACGCCGGTGCGGTCCACAAAATAGGTGGCCTCGTCGGGGTCCGTGAACAGGGCCTCCCGTTCGGCCACCGAGATTTCGTCCTCGGTGCCCACGATGCGGCCCAGCTCCCCCTCCACCGAAACCCCGACGGCCCTGGCCACCGCCACCACACGCGCCGTCAGCGCCACGTTCTCCTCCAGGGGCAG
The DNA here is from genome assembly GCA_020725605.1 of Ammonifex sp. GTDB lineage: Bacteria > Bacillota > Desulfotomaculia > Desulfotomaculales > DYER01 > DYER01. The sequence goes on from DYER01000074.1 coordinate 2,500, forward strand.
CGCCGACCCGTCGATCATGACCGAAGTGAAGCCCGCCCGGAGGCAGGCCACGGCCTGCTCGAAGCTGGTGCCGTGATCCAGGTGCAGGACTACGGGGACCCGCGCCGCATCCGCCGCCGTTCTGGCCAGGGCCGTGATGTAGGGCAGGCCCGCATACTTAATGGCTCCCTGGCTGGCCTGGAGGATGACCGGGGCCCTCTCGGCTTCCGCGGCCGCTATGATGGCCTGGACCAGTTCCATGTTGTGGCAGTTGAACGCGCCGACGGCATAGCCCCCGACCTCGGCGGCCCCCAGCACGTCACGCAGGGTTACCAGGCCCACCGTCACCACCCCCCGTTCCGATTATGCCCGCCCTCAGGGTCTTTTACGCCTGGGCCGCGCATTGCGCGCGTGGCGCTCCACCGCCGAAAGCCTCAGGTGCCGCATGCGCCTGAGGCGCGACACGTCTTCCGGCACCACGGCCCGCACGATGCGGGTGGCACCGCAGTCACGGCAGACCAGTTGCACGCGGTCGGGAAAGATCGTAACTTCCACCCAGCGGCAACCGCATCCACAGGTGATGAGACCGCCGTCGGCCATGCTGTAGATGCGGCTCAAAACCTGATACATGATTTCCGGATTTTGAAAGAAGGTAGCCTCGCCGCCGGGTGCCTCCGCTGCGGGGCAGACCGCCTCCTCAATCTGCTCCCGACGGCCGAAGTGGGCCAGTATCAATCCGGTCTCGGGGCAGTGCAAGGCCGCGACGTTCGGCCGCCAGATTTCCCGCCCCGTAACCTCGATTTCGTGCACCCCCACGCAGACCACACAGGGAATCTCCACCAGGTACCGCCCGCAACCCCGGGCGCTCACGGCCAGAAGGAGCCCACTACAGCGGCAGCCGAACTCTACCCGGCCGTTTTTGCCAATCGCGAAGCGGGAGAGGCGCCGCAGTTCCAGTTTGCCGCACTCCGGGCACCGTACGGCGACGCCGATTTCACCATCGAACAGCACGGCGGTACCTCCTTGGGACCCGTCGTCCAACCAACTCAAAGGTTAGTTCGCCGCCCCGTCTCGATTTCCTCCCGGAAATCTCCGGCTTGCGTTCCCTTAAGAAGGGCGTTCACCACCTGGCGCACGTCACTCAGGCTGAAGGGTTTGAGCAGGTACTGGTGGACGCCCAGGGCCGCCGCGGCCTCCTGCCACCCGGCTTCACCGTAGGCCGTCATTAACACCACGGGCAGCGTGGGATGCAGGCGCCGGATTTCGCGCAAAACCTCCAGGCCGTCCATCCCCGGCATCTTCAGGTCCAGCAGCACAGCCCCCGGGCAAAAACCCCGCAACAGTTCCAGGGCCTCGCGCCCGCTACTGGCTGCCCGCACCCGGCACCCCAACCCGTCAAGGGCTTCCGCCAGCAGGCGACGTATGGCGGGTCGATCGTCGACCACCAGGACCTCCATGCTGTAATCCCCCCGGTGCCCGTATTCAGGGAATCCCCAGATGCGCCCCCACGCCGGCCAGCAGGCTCGCGGCGGCCGCCAAGACACCCAATGCGAGGGCCGCCGGCGGCACCAGCACCACCAGGGCGGCCCGCGCCGTGGTCAGACCGTGCACCTCCCTCACCCCGAGGATTAGCAGTACCACGGTCCAGATGAAAATTCCCAGAGCCACAGGAACCGTAAGCCCCACACGCAAGTAGCCGGGTAGCCATGTGACAAGTAAGTGCCACGGAACGAGTACGAGGGTGGGAAGGGACGCCAGCCCGTACACCGTGAACACCCCGCGGGCGGACCCCCGGCCGCCGAAGAACTCAGCCACCAGGTGTAGCAGGCCGCTGTATACGAAGAGCTTGGCGAGGGCCCACGCTAAGAACATTACCGCCACCGCGAACCCGAACCCTCCGGAAACCGCAGCGAGCTGCGGGTGGGGCGCCAGCCTGGGCGTCGTGAGCACGGCCATAAGGGCCCCGGCCGCGCTAACCAGGAGGTACAAAAAAAGTGCCCGCCCGACGGGTGCGCTCACCGCGACCTCCCGAAAGGTCCGAACCGGGTGTAGATACACCCCGGCCACCAGGTCCGCCAGCACCGGAAGGCTCACCACACCTTCACCTCTGCGGGCCGGCCCGGCAACCACCGGGCCACCAGGCCCTCGATCCCCCGGAGGAGACCGTACCACCAGGGTCGGGGCGTCAGCTCCACCACCACCGGCTCCTCCGGTACCCCCGCGGCCTCGGCCGCCCAGCGGATGGCCTCGTGCAGGTCCCCCAACTGGTCCACCAGACCAACCTCGAGGGCCTGGCGGCCGGTGAACACGCGCCCGTCCGCCAGCCCGCGTACCCTTTCCCGGTCCATGTGCCGGCCCGCGCAAACCACGTCCAGAAACTGCTGGTAAACGTCGTTCACCATGGACTGAAAAATGGCCCGCTCCTCGGGGGCCAGGGGCCGGGCCGGGGAACCCATGTCCTTGTACGGGCCGCTTTTGACGGTATCGACGCCGATGCCCAGCTTGCGGTAAAGTTCCGCGAGGTTGGCGGTCTCGATGATGACCCCGATGCTCCCGGTGAGGGACGCGGGATTGGCCACGATGCGGTCCGCGGCCGCCGCGATCCAGTACCCGCCGGAAGCGGCGGTGTCTCCCAGGGAGGCCACCACCGGCTTGCCCGCCCCCCGCAGCCGCTCGATGGCCCGGGTTATCTCCTGGGCCGCCGCCGCGCTACCCCCGGGGCTGTTGATGCGCAGGACGACCGCCCGCAAGTTGGGGTCCCGCCGCGCCCTGTCGAGCTGCGCGGCCACCTCCTCGGCCGAGGCGGTCATGCCGGCGAACTGGCCGCCCGCACCGGCGACCAGCACGCCCTCCACCCGTACCAGCCCCACACGACCCGCGCCCGGACGCCCGTCTTCCTTTGGGGCGGCCCGCAACAGCCCCGCCGCCACCAGGGACAGCACCACTACGACCCCCAGTACGATGACGAAAAGCCTCCGTCTTTCCATAAATCCGTGCCACCGTCCTCAATGCGCCATCACGCCGGTCTCCGTCAGTTTTCCGGCGGCTCGCTTGCGACGAGCGCCGGCCCGCGCTGTACCTAGTATGGCCGATGGGGGCCGTGCCCTACGCCCCCCCTGCCGCCCGGCCCCGCCGCCGGGCCAGGGCCTGCCCCACGAATTCCCGGAAGAGGGGGTGCGCCCGGTTGGGCCGCGACTTGAACTCCGGGTGGAACTGGGTGGCCACAAACCAGGGGTGGTCCCTCAGTTCGACGATCTCAACCAACTGACCGTCGGGCGACAGGCCGCTGGCCACCAGTCCGTGGGCCCGGAGGATATCACGGTAGGCGTTGTTGACCTCGTAGCGGTGGCGGTGGCGCTCGGCGATCTCCTCGCACCCGTAGGCCAGGTGCGCCCGGGTACCCGGCAGCAACCGGCAGGGATAGGCCCCCAGACGCATGGTGCCCCCGAGGTAAGTCACCTGCTTTTGCTCGGGCAGGAGGTCAATGACCGGGTAAGGCGTGTCCGGGGCAAATTCCGAGCTGTTGGCCGAGGCCCACCCCAGCACGCCCCGGGCGAACTCCACCACGGCCAGCTGCATGCCGAGGCAGATGCCCAGAAAAGGAATGTTTCGTTCCCGAGCGTAACGGATGGCGCAAATCTTACCCTCTACTCCCCGATCCCCGAACCCCCCGGGAACCAGGATACCGTCCGCGTCTTCCAGATACCGCTCCGGCGGGTGGCGCTCCAGGTCTTCGGCCCGCACCCACCGTACGGCCACGGATACGCCGTGGTGAAATCCCCCGTGCCGGAGGGCCTCCACTACGCTGAAATAGGCGTCCGGCAGGTCCGTATATTTGCCCACCAGGGCTATGGTCGGCCCCGCCTCCAGATGCCTGATGCGCTCCACCAGTGCGCGCCACTCGACCAGGTCCGGCTCCCCGCACGCCAGCCCCAGGCGCTCCACCGTGATCTGTCCCAGGCCCTCTTCCTCAAGCCTGAGGGGCACCTCGTAAATGGAGGGGCTGTCGAGGGCCTGGATAACGGCCCGGCTCTCGATATCGCAGAAGAGGGCGATCTTTTCCTTCATTTCGCGGGACAGGGGTAGCTCGGTGCGGCACACGATGACGTCCGGCTGGATCCCGATGCCCCGCAGCTCCTTGACGCTGTGCTGGGTGGGCTTGGTTTTCAGTTCGTTGGCCGCCCGTAAGTAAGGCACCAGAGTGACGTGGACGTACATGGTATTCTCGCGGCCCAGGTCACCCTTTAGCTGGCGGATGGCCTCCAGGAAGGGCTGGGACTCGATGTCGCCCACCGTACCGCCGATCTCGGTGATCACAACGTCGGGGGAGCCGATGCGCCCCATCTCCAGCACCCGCTCTTTGATCTCGTTGGTGATGTGGGGAATGACCTGGACCGTACTGCCCAGGTAGGCACCCTTCCTTTCCTTGTCTATTACCGCGCCGTAAATGCCACCGGTGGTAACGTTGCTGTTACGGGTCAGGTTCACGTCTATGAAGCGTTCGTAGTGCCCGAGGTCCAGGTCCGTCTCGGCCCCGTCCTCGGTCACGAAGACCTCCCCGTGCTGGTAGGGGCTCATGGTTCCGGGATCCACGTTAATGTAGGGGTCCAGCTTCTGAATGGCCACCTTCAGGCCCCGGGACTTCAGGAGCCGACCCAGGGAAGAGGCGGTGATACCCTTGCCCAGCGAGGAGACTACCCCGCCGGTAACGAATATGAACTTGGCCACTAGACGCTCCTCCGTTCCGCGTTACATGCGCTCCGGAGCCGCCACGCCCAGGAGGTTCAATCCGTTACGTAGCACGACACCCACGGCCCGCGCCAGCACCAGGCGGGCCGCCGTCAGGGCGCGGTCCTCCGAAATGATGCGATGGCTGTTGTAGAAGCTGTGGAAGGTCCCGGCCAGTTCGTGGAGGTAGTGGGCCAGCCGGTGCGGGGCCATTTCCTCGGCCGCCACGGCCACCTCCTCGGGAAAGGCCGCCACCCGCCGTACCAGGTCGAGTTCGGACTCGCTGTTGAGCAGGGACAGGTCTGCGTCCTGGGGCTGCGGAAGCATTACCCCCCTTTCGGTGGCCTGGCGCAACACGCTCGCGATGCGGGCGTGGGCATACTGCACGTAGTACACCGGGTTTTCGTTGCTCTGGGCCCGCGCCAGGTCCAGGTCGAACTCCAGGTGGCTGTCCGCGCTGCGCATCACGAAGAAGTAGCGTGCGGCGTCCCGGCCCACTTCCTCCATCAGTTCCTCCAGGGTCACCACCTGACCGGTGCGCTTGGACATGCGTACCACCTCGCCCCCGCGCACCAGCCGTACCAGTTGCATGATGACCACGCGGAGCCGCTCCGGGTCGTAGCCCAGCGCGGCCATGGCCGCCCGCACCCGGCCCACGTGGCCGTGGTGGTCCGCCCCCCACACGTCGATGACGCGGTCGAAACCGCGGTCGAACTTGTTTTTGTGGTAGGCGATGTCGGCTGCGAAATAGGTCGGGACCCCGCTGGCCCGCACCACCACGTCGTCCTTGTCGGCCCCAAAGGCCGTGGCGCGAAACCACAGGGCGCCCTCGCGGTGGTAAAGGTAGCCGCGCCGCTCCAGTTCGGCCAGCACCTCCCGTACCGCCCCCCGCTCGTGCAGCTCCCGTTCCGAAAACCACACGTCGTAGTGCACGCCGAACTGTTCTAATGCGGCCTTCATACCGGCGAGCTTCTCGGCCAGGGCGAATTCTACGAGGGCCTGCCGGCGCTCCTCCGGGCCGGCCCGCAGGTACCGGTCGCCGTAGCGGGCGGCAAAAATGCGCACTGTGGCCACCAGATCCTCGCCGTGGTAGCCGTCCGGAGGTACCTCGGCCTCAAGACCCAGATGCTGCAAGTACCGGGCCTCGAGGGAGCGCCCAAAAAGCTCGATCTGGTGGCCGAAGTCGTTGATGTAGAACTCCCGGGTCACCCTGTACCCCACGAATTCCAGCAATGCGGCGATGCTATCCCCGAGGGCCGCCCCGCGCGCGTTGCCCATGTGAAGCAGGCCCGTGGGGTTGGCGCTTACGAACTCCACCTGCACGCGGCCTCCCCGCCCCCGGGAGCTGCGACCGTAGTCCCGGTCCAGGGCCACGGCCAGGGAGAGGGCCCGGTACAGCCACGAGGGCTCCAGCCGGAAATTGATGAAGCCCGGTCCTGCCACGGTGACGTCCACGAGCGGCAGGCCCTCGCGGTCTAACCGGGCCACGATCTCTTCGGCCAGCCGCCGGGGGGGCTGGCCCGCGTGACGCGCCAGCAGCAGGGCCAGGTTGGTGGCGAAGTCTCCGTGCACCTTTTCCCGCGGCACTTCCACCACAAACCCCGGGACCGTCGGGTCGCGACCGAGTTGGGCAAGCAAGGCCCCCGCGGCCGCACGCAGCCGCCGGCTTAAGTCATTGCGCATTTCCTGTACGACGTCGGGCATAGTAGGTTCACCCTGACGAAAAATTTACCCTTCAAGCTTAATACAGGCTCCCTGCAACTGTCAAGAAACCGGGACGCTGCCGCCCCGGGCCCGCGGCCCGGCGGCGGCACGGCCGAGGTCGAAGGCCCTGTGGTTGACCTCCCGGTAAGCAGGCGGTACCAGATCCTCCAGGGCCTGACTCCAGGCCTCCCCGGGTAGGTCGAGTTCCGCCGCCAGCGCGCCGACCAGCACCATGTTGACCGCCTTTGCGGAGCCGGCTTGGGCGGCCAGGCCGGGGCCGTCGACCACCAGGGTGCGGAAGCCCCGGGCCCGAATCGTGGCGGGTATTTCTTGCGGATAGGCGGCCGCTCCTGTTAGCACGGGCAGGGGATAGATGGTTTGCCGGTTAAGGATCACCATGGCCCCGGCTTTAAGCCGGGGCAACCAGCGCAGGCCCTCCAATTGTTCGAAGGCCACCAGCACGTCCGCGAAGGCGATCAGCGGCGAACGGACACAGGGACCGAAGCGTACCTGGGTGACCACGCTGCCGCCCCGCTGCGCCATGCCGTGTACCTCGGATACCTTCACGTCCCGGCCGGCCAGTTGCGCCGCGCGGGCCAGCACCTTACCGGCCAGGATGGTCCCCTGTCCCCCCACACCGGCCAGCAGCACGTCGGTCGCGGCGTTACGCACGGTCTCCATCCCCTTCCTTTATGGCTCCGGTCCTGCAAACCTGACTGCAGAGTCCGCAACCGCGGCACAGTTCGGCGTCGATCACCGCCACCTTCTCCACCAGCGCTAGGGCCGGACATCCCAGGCGCAGGCAGTTCCCGCAGCCCGTACAGGCGGCCTGGTCCACTCGGGGCGCGGGTCCCGGCGGCACCGTAAGGCTGCAGGGCCGGCGCGCGATGATAACCGAAGGCTCGGGGGCCGCGGTCTCCTGGCGCACGGCCTTGCGCACGGCCGCCAGGTCGTAAGGATCCACCACCACCACCCGCCGCACGCCGAGGCCCCGCACCACCTGCTCCAGGTCGAGGCGCGGGGCCTCGTCACCCAAGAGGGTGCGGCCGGTCCCCGGGTGGTCCTGGTGGCCGGTCATGGCCGTAGTACCGTTGTCCAGAATGATGACCGTGCTTCGCCCCCGATTATATACTATGTCCAGAAGCCCGGTAAGGCCCGAATGGAAGAAAGTAGAATCCCCTATCACGGCCACGGTACGGGTGGCCATATCGGGAGCGGCCTTTTCCATACCCAGAGCCATCCCGATGGAAGCCCCCATGCAGAGGCAACTGTCCATGGCCGCCAGGGGGGGCTGCACTCCCAGGGTGTAGCAGCCAATATCGCCCATGACCGTAAGCTTGAGGCGCGACAGTACGTAGAGCACGCCCCGGTGGGGGCAGCCCGGGCAGAGTACCGGAGGGCGTGCCGGAAGGGCCTCCCCGGCCTGCGCCGCCGCTTCCGGAGGCCCGGCGTTGTAGCGGTTGGCGCGCGCCACGACCACGGGGTCCAGTTCGCCGTGGCGGGGAAAGATGGTTTTGCCTTCCACGGTGAGGCCCAGGGCCCGGAGTTGCTCCTCCAGGTAGGGCTCTAGTTCCTCCACCACCAGGATGCGCCTCACGCGTGTGGCAAAGCGGCGCAAGAGTTCGGCCGGCAGGGGGTTGGTAAGGCCCAGCTTCAGCACCGTGGCCCCGGGGAAGGCCTCCCGCGCGTACTGGTAGGCCACCCCGCTCGTAACAATGCCCAGGTCGTCGCCCTCGATGATCACGTTTACGGGACATTCCTCGGCGTAGCGCCGGAGGGCCTCCTGCCTCTCGAGCCAGGCCAGACGCCTTTTCCTGGCGTGGGCAGGGACCATGACGTACTTGGCCGCGTCCTTCCTGTAAGGCCGGCGGGCCGGCTCCCGGCGCGCGCCGAGTTCCACCAGGCCCTGGCTATGGGAAATTCTGGTGGTGGTGCGCAGCATGACGGGAGTGTCGAAGGTTTCGCTCAGGTCAAGGGCCAGGCCTACCATGTCTTTGGCCTCCTGGCTGTCCGAGGGCTCCAGCATGGGAATACCGGCCATCCGGGCCAGGTAGCGGTTGTCTTGCTCGTTCTGGGAGCTGTGCATGCCCGGGTCGTCCGCCGAGACCAGCACCAGCCCGCCGTTGACCCCCGTGTAGGCCAGGGTCATGAGGGGATCGGCGGCCACGTTGACCCCCACGTGCTTCATGGCCACCAGCACCCTGGCCCCGGCCAGGGAAGCCCCCACGCCCACCTCCAGAGCCACCTTTTCGTTGGGGGACCATTGGGCGTAAACCCCGGGGTACCGGGCCAGATTTTCCAGGATTTCGGTGCTGGGCGTCCCCGGGTACCCCGTGGCCACCGTCACCCCGGCCTCGAAGGCCCCCCGGGCTATGGCGGCGTTGCCAGACAACAGTTCCTTCACGTCGCGTCCCCCTTCACCCGTTCGTCGATGAGCCGGCGCGCCTTGCCCGTACTGCGCTCCAGGGAGCGTGGCTCCAGCAGCCGTACCCGCACCCCGAGCCCCAGGTGGGCGTACAGCCGCCGGCGCACGGTCTCCTCCAGGGCCGCCAGATCCCGAAATTGCCCCGTGAACTTTTCGGGCTCCAGCTCCACCCGCACCTCCAATTCGTCAAGAAAGCCCCTGCGGCGCACAACGATCTGGTAGTGGGGCGCCACCCCTTCCACGTCCATCAGGATGCTCTCGATCTGGGAGGGAAAGACGTTGACCCCCCGCACCGTCACCATGTCGTCCGTGCGGCCGGTGACCTTCTCCATGCGCACGGTGGTACGCCCGCAGGGGCAGGGCTCGGGGTGCAGCACGGTGATGTCCCGCGTGCGGTAGCGCAGGACCGGCAGGGCCTCCTTGGTAAGGGTGGTAATCACCAGCTCACCGCGGGCGCCGTAGTCCAGAGGGGCCCCGGTGTCGGGGTCGATGACCTCCACCAGGAAGTGATCTTCGGCCACGTGCATCCCGCAGGCTGCGGCGCACTCTCCGGCCACGCCGGGGCCCATGACCTCGCTGAGGCCGTAGTTGTCCGTGGCCTTCATCCCCCAGCGGGCCTCCAGTTCCCGGCGCATGCTCTCGCTCCAGGCCTCGGCGCCAAACAGCCCCAATCGCACGCCGAGGGAGCGCGGGTCGATGCCCATTTCCTCTGCCACCTCGGCCAGGTGCATGACGTAGGATGGGGTACCCACCAGCACCGTGGTGCCGAAGTCCCGCATGAGCATGATCTGCCGCTCGGTATTGCCCGCCGAGGCCGGTACCACGGTGGCCCCCACCCTTTCCAGACCGTAGTGGAGGCCGAAGGCCCCGGTGAAGAGGCCGTAGCCGAACACGATCTGGGCCACGTCCTCACCCGTCACTCCGGCCTGCACCGCGATACGGGCCACGAGTTCGGTCCAGGTTTCCAGGTCCCGCCTGGTGTAGCCCACCACGATGGGCTTACCCGTGGTGCCCGAGGAGGCGTGCAGGCGGACCACCTCGCGCAGGTGCACGGCGAACAGTCCGTAGGGATACTGGGCCCGCAGGTCCTCCTTGGTGGTAAAGGGCAAGCGCCGCAGGTCCTCGAGGCTCCGGATGTCCTCGGCCCGCACGCCCGCCGCGTCCAGACGCTCCCGGTAAAAGGGTACACGGGCGTGGACCCGGGCCACCACCTCCCGCAGGCGCCGCAACTGCAGTTCTGCCAGTTGGTCACGCGACATGCATTCGCAATCGGGATTCCAGATCACCGCGCGACAGCCGACCTCAGGGTCGGTCCGTCCCCCCTTTCAACTGCAGTCCCTGTCCAATGTACACCGCAACACGAAAAGTCCCCGGGGGAAGATCCCCGGGGCGGTATTATTCTCGAACGGAATGCCCGATTCCTGCCCTCAGCCACCCGCGGCCGAGGCCACTTTAGCGCGCGTCAGGCGCTGCAGGAAGCGCGCCATGCGCTGGAGGGCCTCCGAGAGCTGAGAAACCGAGGCCGCGTACGAACACCGGATGAACCCCTCTCCGCTGGGCCCGAAGGCCGTACCGGGCACCACGGCCACCTTCTCCTGCTGGAGCAGGCGTTCGGCAAAGGCCTCGGAAGAAAGCCCCGTGTGGCCCACGTAGGGAAAAGCGTAGAAGGCACCCCGTGGAGTGATGCAGGGCAGCCCCATCTCGCGGAAGGCCTGGAGTACCAGGCGCCGGCGCCGGTTGTACTGGGCCACCATTTTCTCCATCTCGCCACGCCCGTTCTTAAGGGCCTCGAGGGCGGCTACCTGGGCGGTGATGGGCGCGCACAGCATGGTGTACTGGTGGATCTTGGTCATGGCCCCGATGAAGTCCGGGTGCCCGCAGGCGTAGCCGATACGCCACCCCGTCATGGCGTAGGCCTTGGAAAAGCCGTTGAGCAGGATGGTGCGGTCGCGCATCCCGGGTAAGGCCGCCACGCAGGTGTGCTCGCCGTCGTAGGTCAAACGGTCGTAGATCTCGTCCGAGATCACAATCAAATCCCGGGCCCGGGCCACCTCGGCAATTTCCAGGAGCCGGGACCGGTCCAACACCGCGCCCGTAGGATTGTTAGGATAGCAGAGCACGAGAGCCTTGGTGCGCGGGGTGATCGCGGCCTCGATCTGCGCGGCCTCCACCTGAAAGCCGTTCTCCGGACCCGTGGGCAGCAGCACCGGGACGCCCCCGGCAAGGGTGGTGCAGGGCGCGTAGGACACGTAGCAGGGCTCCGGTATGAGTACCTCCTCACCGGGGCACACAATGGCCCTCAAGGCCAGGTCCAGGGCTTCGCTCACCCCCACGGTGACGAGGATCTCCCGCTCCGCATTATAGCGGACACCGTACAGCTCTTCCAGGTAGCCCGCAATGGCCTGGCGCAGCTCGGGCATGCCCAGGTTGGAGGTATACCGGGTGTAGCCCCGGCCCAGGGCGTAAATGCAGGCCTCCCTGATATGCCAGGGGGTGACGAAATCCGGCTCTCCCACACCGAGGGAGACCACCCCCTTGGTCGCCGCCACCAGGTCGAAAAAGCGGCGGATACCCGAAGGCGGCATGTCGCGCACGACGGGATTCAGGGCGTGGGTCCAGGACGTCACGGCGTCACCACCAGCCTTTTGTTCTTTTCGGTATCCTCCAGGATTACGCCTTCCTGCTTGTAAGCCTTTAGTACGAAGTGGGTGGAGGTGCTCACCACGCCATCGATGGTGGAAAGCTTGGTGGCCACGAAGTGGGCCACCTCCTTCATGCTCTCCCCCTCTGCCAGCACAGCCAGGTCGTAATCACCGGAGACCAGGTAGACGGAGTTGACCTCGGGGAAGCGGTAGATTCGTTCAGCCACGGCGTCAAAGCCCACGTCGCGCTGGGGCATGACCTTGACCTTGATGAAGGCGTAGACCTTCTCGCGGCCTGCCTTTTCCCAGTTAACCACCGTGCGATAGCACAAGATAGCCCCCTCTTCCTCCAGCACGCGTATCCTCTCGGCCACCTGTTCCTCCTGCATACCGAGCATATCGGCCAGTTGCTTATGGCTCAGACGGCTGTCGGCCTCCAGGAGTTCCAGCAACTCCGCGTCCCGCTCCATGACTCTCTCCCCTTAAAAAATATTAAACTCCCGTCCCAAGGGACGAGAGTCCTGCCTTCTCGCGGTACCACCCTTCTTGGCCGCAAGTACATGCGGCCCCCTCGAAACCGGTAACGGCGGTGCGCCGGCCGGACATACTCCCTCTGCGTTAACATAAGGTTTCCGCCCGCGGCTCCGGGGTGGCACGGATGCTTTCCCCGCCGGGCTTGCACCCTCCCCGGCTCGCTGGACGGGAGACCGGCATCCTTCTTCCCCTTCACGGCCCTAACGCTATGAAGTTACAAAGGATTGTAGCACGAAGCGGTGCGGGCGTCAAGAGGAAGTCGCAACAACGGTACAACCCGGGGCTACATGGTCAGGGTGCCGCCGGGCAGCGGGATGAGTTTCAGGATCCGCTCCTGGCGGCCGGTCAGGGCGTCCACGTAGATCAGAAAGGCGTCCTCACCGAGTTTGGCCAGAAACTCGTAAGTCAGCTTCTCGCCGCCTCCCTCTGTGGGAACGAGGGCCAGTCGGCCTCCGGAAGCCTTGAGGCGGGGGCTCAGCTTTGCCAGGGCTGCTGCGCGCGTCACCCGCGGTGCCGGCAGATCCCGCACATGGTGGTTGAAGAGGTAGCCCGTGCTCTCCAGGCCCACCACCTTACCGTTGTCCAGGGCCACCGTCACCTTAACCAGATCGGGATATAGGACCACCCCGTTCTGTACCGGGGCCATATTAAAGGTTACGGTGTTTCCCTGCTGCAGGTGGTAGGTTACCTCCATGGGCGGGTAGCCCCTGGCCCCCAGGAACTGCATGGCCTTCTCCCGGGCCTGCTCCACACCGATAGTCGGGTCCCCGACGGGCCGCAATACCAGCAACCAGACAACCTGCCCTCCCTGTTCCGACACGTCCACAACGGCCCTGCTCCCCGGGGCCCCCGGGGCCGGCTCGACCTCTACGCGCCAGGCGGAGATTTTGGCCCGCACCGAACCCGTAGTCCGGGCGCTGTAACTGGCCCCTGGTTCCGGGTCGAGGAAGGCCAGGGCCCGCCGCACCGCCCCGTCGGCATCGATCTTTTCCTTACCCAGCCCCCTGGGCTCCTGCCTTTCCAGGTGTTCGGAAAAGGGACCGTCGTACACCAGGGTGGGATACCCCTGCATGGTGCGGTCCACATTCCGAAATCCCACGGCCATGGCCGGGCCCTCGGGCTGGCGGCCAAGGCGCGTCAATTGCGTGAAGTAGGCTCTGGGATCCCCGTAGTTGGCCTCGATGTCGTGCAGTTCCCGGTTCAAGGCCCCGGCCTGCCGGTACAGGTTCTGAAGATTGTCCCACTCTTTTTCGGCGGGTACGCCCCGGCGCAGGAAGCTCTGGGCATAGTCCGCCACCTGGGTCAGGAAGGTGGCGGTGCGAGCCGCCACGTCCTCCCCGAGGGGCAGCTGCGTGAGGGCCTCCTGGGCGGCCGAGGCCTGCTGCCAGACGTCCGAAAGAAGCGCCGCCTGCTGGTCCGAGGCCACCAGGGCCTTTGCGAGGAGTACCTCCACGTTCTGCACGTGGGCCATCAGTTCGTAGAAGGAACGCTGGTACCTCCCAGCGAGATACGTTTCCAGCCCCCGCCGCAAGCCGTACTGGTTAAGGCCCCACGCCAAGGCGGTGGCCGCCAGCAGGCCCAGTGTGGCGGGCAAGAGCCACCTCTTCCACACGGGGGGACACCTCCCGGTCGCTCATTCTAAATGGCAAAGACGTGCCGCCCGATTTGCGTGACGATGGTACGCGTCCAAATCCACGGGCTGACGGGCTTGGCCGGATTCCAGAAGAATATGGCACCATAGGTGGGATCCCAGCCGTTTAAGGCCAGTTGCGCCGCCAGCAGGGCCTCGTCGCTCAGGGCGCGCCAGATCTGGCCGTTGGAGACCGACTCGAAGGCCCCGGGCTGGAAGATCACTCCGGCAATGGTCCGGGGAAACTCGGGATGCCTGGTGCGGTTCAGGATCACGGCACCCACCGCCACCTTGCCAATCAGGGGCTCGTCGGCGGCCTCACCCATGATAACCCTGGCCAGCAGGTACAGGCTGTCCCGGTTGTCCACCCCGCCCCGGGAGACCGGTCCCGCCGCGGGCATAACCGGGGGCAGGCCCAGGGCGGCCCAGGTCTCGGGGCCCACCACGCCGTCCACGGCCAGACCGTTGAGCCACTGGAACCGCCGTACAGCCTCCCAAGTACTGGGACCGTAATAACCGTCAATGGGCCCGTCGTAGTACCCCCACCAGCTCAACCTCTGCTGCACCTGCGTGACGTGGTAGCCCGAGGCGCCCCAGTAGAGCACCGGGTTCTGGGCGCCGGCGAATCTGACTGCCACCAGGACGCTTGAAAGGACCAACAGCAAGGCCATTCCCCGCCGCATGCGCTCCGCACTCCGGTCACAACGATCTTCAAAAGTATTGTGCGGGTCCGGCCGGGGGTTTATTCCGTAACAAAACAAAAAAGCCCGCTAGGCGGGCCCTTTTCAATCCGGCTATCCGACAAACTTGAAGACGTCCACCACCCGCTGGCATTTGGTGGCCACGTTGACGAATTCCTGGGCGAAGGCCGCGGTTTCCTCGGAGGCGGCCGCGGCCTCCTCACTTACGGCCGCTATCGCCTGGATGCTCCCTACCACGGCCTGGGTGGCCGCCGCCTGCTCCCGGGCCCCCTCGGCCATTCTCTCCATGAGGGTGGCCGTCTCCTGGGCCGCAGCACTTATGGAGCGGAAGGCCTGACGGGCCTCCGCGGTGAGTTGTATGCCGTGTTGCACGGCCTCCACGGCACCGGTGGTCCCCTGCTGGATGGTGGCGATGAGCTGGGCGATTTCCTTCGTGGCCCGCCCGGAATTCTCTGCCAGCCGGCGCACCTCGTCGGCCACCACGGCGAAGCCCCGGCCGTGTTCGCCGGCCCGGGCCGCCTCAATGGCGGCGTTAAGGGCCAGAAGATTGGTTTGGCCGGCAATGTCGTCGATGACCTCGATGATCTGGCCGATCTTGGAGGTGCTAGTGTTGAGTTCCGCAATGCGCCCGCTGATGACCTCCATACCGGCCACTACCTTTTCCACGTTCCCCTCGCCCGACACCGCGGTCTGGGCCGTGCGGCGCGCCGCCTCGGCCGCCTGCTGGGCCGCCTCCACCGAGGCCCGGGCGCGGTTGGCGATACCCTCAATGCTCTCCATCACCTGCTGAATCTGACGGGCCTGATCCTGACTACCGGTGGAGACCTGCTCCGTGCTGCGCAGGATCTGCTGCGAGGCCTCGTTCATAACCTTTACCTGATCCTGCACCTGGCCAATGTACTTAACCATGCCCTTGAGCATCCTGCGGATGTTGTCGGCCAGCCTTCCGAATTCGTCCTTTTCGCTGACCCGGATGACGTAAGGGGTGACCCCGGGGGCCAGTTCCTCGCCGGTGTGCTTGCCCGCCACCTGGACCATTACGGTAAGGTCCCCTTTGATAATGCGGCCGGTGGCCTCCAGGAGTACGGGGAACACCTCCCCGAAGGGCCGCGTGGCCAGATAGTAAAGGACGGTGGCCAGAATGAGACCCGCCGCCGCGCCGACCACGAACCCCGGCCAGCCGAAGTACCAGAACCGCAAAACCGCAGCCGCCATCCCTAGGGCCACGACGTTCGCCCCCACCACGATCAAAGTCAGACGAATCTGAATACGATGCACTTTCCCCACCCTCCTCTGAAGCTCGAGACCGCTGCACTGCCCGCCACCCGGGCCTCCGAACGGCGGGGGCACGCGCTTTAACCAACCCGGCGACGCATCCGGCCCTACACGTAGGCTTTGACCGCTTTCCGGCACTACTTAAGCTCGGTGCTGCTTGACCGCCCCTTGGGCCGCATTCCGCGCCAGACTCAGAATGGCTCCCGCCCATTCCGGGACCCCCAGCACGTGGATGTGGCTGTACAAGGCCAGAACGTTTCTGTATACCAGGCCATCACGCCGGCCGTCCGCTCCCCAGCCCCGGTGCACGTGCAGGGCGAAACTTACCCTTCCGGCCTCCACATTAACGATCCGGGAGTGGTGGAACTCGTGGGCGCGCAAAACCCGTCCCACCGGGAAAAAGGGGTTGGACCCTACCACCTCCACGACCGTGTAGCCGTGCCCCTGGGGCCGGCGTTCCATGACGGCGTCGCAGGGCAGGGCCCCCACCATGTCGTACCGGCGACCGTCAAGGTAAAGGTGACGGCAGAGGTACATGAGACCCCCGCATTCCGCGTACACCGGGAGCCCTTCCTCGACCGCCCTGCGGATTTTCTGGCGCAGGGAGATACCGGACTCCAGTTCGGCCGCGAAAACCTCGGGGAAACCACCTCCGATGTACAGGGCGTCCACCGGCGGCAGGTCCGCGTGGGCCAGGGCATCCACGAAAACCAGTTGGGCCCCGCCCGCCACCAGGGCCTCGAGGTTCTCGGGATAATAAAAACTGAAGGCGCGGTCGCGCAGCACCCCGACCGCCACGGGCGGTCCCGCCTGCGCCCTCCCGGCGTCTCCCCGGAGAAGGGCCGGTGCCTCCACGGGGGGGGCCGAGCGCGCCACGCCCAGCAAGCCCTCCAGGTCCAGACAGCGCTCCGCGGTACGGCGTAGCCGGTCCAGGACGGGTAGCAACTCCTCCCTTTCCCCGGCGGGTACCAGCCCCAGGTGCCGGTCCGGGATAACCAAATCCTCATCTTTCGGGAATGCCCCCAGAACCGGAAGGCCGCAGTACTCCCGAATGGCCGCCCGCAGCATGGCCTCGTGGCGCGGCCGGGCCACCCGGTTGAGAATGACCCCGGCTATCTTCAGGTCCGGGTCAAAGCGCTGGCAGCCCAGCACCACCGCCGCCACGCTGCGGGTCATCCGGCTTGTGTCCACCACCAGCACCACGGGCGCCGCCAGCACCTTGGCCAGTTCGGCCGTGCTGCCCGTGCCGGCCAGGTCCACCCCGTCGAAGAGGCCCATGGCACCCTCGACCACCGCCAGGTCACTCGCCGCGGTGTGGCGCAAGAAACTGTGCCGCAACGTAGCCCGGTCCATCAGAAACCCGTCCAGGTTACGGCAAGGCACCCCGGCCACCAGTCCCAGCCAGCTGGGGTCGATGAAATCCGGTCCCTTTTTATACGGCTGTACCCGCAGACCTCTGGCGCAAAAGGCGGCAATCAGCGCTGCGGTCACGGTAGTCTTACCCACCCGGCCCTGGGGCGCGCCGATGACCAGCCGCGGTACTGCTACGAGTCCTTCCATGATGACATTCTGCCTCCAAGACAAGCGCGTCCGGGCCGGCAAGAGCCCGGACGCGTCGGGTAAGTCCTTCCTCATACGCAACCGGTGGGCTTGGGTGCTCCGGCTAGCTTGCATGCGCCCTTGGCCGGCCCGGTCGGGAATAACTCGTAGATTTTCTTCAAAGTGTAGCCGGTATCCTTGCACAGCTTCCGGATCATGGGGCAGATTCCGAACTTCATGTAGTAATCGCGGAGGTAATTGATGACCTTCCAGTGCTCGTCGGTCAACTCGGTGATCTGTTCCATGGGCGCCATGGCCTTCGCGATTTCGGGGGTCCAGATGGACGGGTCCTGGATGTAGCCGTCCTCGTCCACCTCGATCTGCTGGCCCAGCACTTCGATATAGGGCATCCTTTGCACCTCCACAAGAGATTGGTTCTTTAGTTTTTAGGAATACGACCGAGAGGGTTTTTCTCCTGCCCTCAATCCCACACCAGGGCCCTGCCCACCAGGTCGATCAACCCGTAAAGCTCCACGCCCAGATGGTGCTCCTCGATCATGGGGTGGAACTGCGCCTTGCAGATGGAGCACGGCGCACACAGCACCTTGGCCCCCGTAGCCCGGATCTGCTCGGCCTTCTTCAGTGAGAACTTGATGCGGAGTTCGTACATGTCCGGGTCGTCGAACAGGATGCCCGAGCCGCCGCCGCAGCAGAAGTTCTTCTCGCGGTTGGGCTCCATCTCCCGGAAGTCGGCGCACGCGGCCTTGATGAGGACGCGCATGTTTTCCGAAAGCCCGCAGGCCCGGACGTAGTTGCAGGGGTCGTGCAGCGTGGTGGGCTCGGGATTCTTCTCCTTGTCTAGCTTGAGCAATCCCCGCTTGACGTATTCCGCGGCCTCGTCCAGGATGTGGGTGATGGGTATGCGGTGGGGCAGGTCCGCCATGGTGTTGTAGTACATCTTGATGGCCCGCCACCCGTGGCCGCACTCACCCCATACGATCTTCTTGGCTCCCAGCCTCACGGCCTCCTGGAAGAGCCGGTTGACCAGTTCCTTTTGCACCAGGGCCTGGTCGAAGAGGTAGCCGAAGTTGCCGGCCTCGGTCATGCGCGTGGTGATGGTCCAGTTGGCGCCGATATAGTGGAAAAACCGCGCAGCACCCTTTAACGTCTCCGGGTTCAGCATGAAGTCGGCCGACGAGGGGATGTAAAGAATGTCCGAGTCCGGCTTGTCAATGGGGAACTCGATGCGGAAGCCGTTCTCCTCTTCGATTTCGTCCGAAAGGAACTCCAGCGTGTCCTGAATGCCAGCCGGGGTGAGGCCCATGTGGTTGCCGCTCTTCAGCATGGCGGCCCCGGTGGTGGCGTGAAGCTTGGGTACCATGCCGAGCTGGTGCAGGATCCTGCGTGCCGCCATGGTGACCTCGCAGGTGTCGATGCCGAAGGGGCACACATGGCCGCAACGCCGGCACTCGGAGCACTGGTAGAAGTAGCTGTACCACATCTCCAGGGTCTCCAGAGTCAGGTCCTCGGCCCCCACCAGCCACCCGAACAGGCGACCCTGCGGGGTGAAGTACCGCTTCCACACTTTACGCACCAGATCCGCCCGCTTGGCGGGAATGTTATAGGGGTCGCGCGTACCCAGGTACGAGTGGCAGTTTTCCGCACACAGCCCGCACTTCACGCAGGTCTCCATGGCCATGACCAGGGAGCGCCACTCGTCCTTGTAGCGCCGCAGTAACTCCAGGGCGACCTTGGGCTTTTCCTCGTCCGGCACGGGCTTGATGTGGATGGCCCGCAGTTCTGCCTCCGTGGCCTTTTTGGGCGCCTTCAATTTCTTTTCCGCACCCACCGCCTACACCCCCTTGGAACCCGTGCTCCCGCCGGCCGGGCCGCTCAAGGTAAGCCTTACACCCGGCAGGCCGAGAGGTGTATCCTGGTACGGACGGTTGACGATCCAGCGCTCCCAGAGCATGCCCAGGGGATGCACCAGCTTGCTGAACGGGAAAACGATCATGAGGATTTGCACCAGCAAAAAGTGGATGATGAAGTACCAGTTATCAGGAATGGGCACCGGATGGAACGTGAAGAGGCCGGCCAGGAAATGCCGGGCCTCCTCGTACTCCAGCTCCGCCGAAGGCAGGAACCGCATCAGGTCACCAACCACCACGATGGCCAGCATCAAAAGAAGGTGCAGGTAGTCACTGGGAGCGGAGACCGCCCGCACCTTCTCGATGGCTATGCGCCGGTACAGCAGGTAGAGAAGCGCCACCAAAAAAACGACGCCGATGAGCTGTCCGAGCAGGACCGAAGCCTGCTTGCTGGCCGCCACCGAAAGGCCGATGTAAGTGAACTGAGTGCCTAAAAAGTAGATGCCCAACACGTGCCCGCCCAGCACGCCCGCCAGGGCCACATGCATGGGCCAGGCCCCCACCCACAGCGGCCGGTCGAACTTCCAGGGATTCCAGAAAAACAGTATCTGGGCCAGAATAATACCAATCGTATCCGCCCAATTGCGGGCGAAGGGGGAGAGGGTTATGTTGTGGATGCGTAGCGCCCCGGTCCAGCGCCACGCGCGCCACAGCAACCCCAGGAGAAAGATGGTTACCGTGATGTAGGGCATTACCTGGCCGACGAAAAACTTCATTCAGCGATACCCCCTTGGTCCGGCGATTTTCCGGGGACCGGATCGGCCCCCGGAAAATCGGACGTACCCGTTACGCGGAAAGCATCCTGCAGGCGACGGGACGTCGGCAACCCCACGCCCCTTTCGCCTCACTTGCCCGGCAACTTGACGAAGGAACTGCCGGCGTAAATGAACTCAATCTTCCCTTCTTTCGCCAACTGCTTAATCGCTTCGTCCACCACCGCCTTGGACTCCTTAAGGGCGCTGGCCACCTCCTTGGGCTTGGCCTTGCTCACCGTTGCGAGGTACTCCAATACGCGCTGCTTCAGTTCTTCGGTGGCCGCCAACAAGGTCACCCCCTTCTTACCACCGGAAGTTGGTGGTGGTTCTGAACGTAGGCACGGAGAAAATGAAATCATCGATGTGCTTCTCAGTAAACGGAATTTCGGCCAGTTTGAAGAAGGTCTCCCAGCCAATGCGATCAATCCACTCGCCGTACCGTTCGCCCTCCCGGGCGTTCCGGGCGTAAACGTCTACCAGTTTCTTGACGGCCTGCACGACCTCGGGCCAGCGCGGCGGATTGTTGGGCAACCAGGGGATGGCCAGCCGCGAGAACTTGGGCGCGGTCCGGGCGTTGGAGACCTTGCCGCCCACGAAGATGGCCACGCCGTCGTTGTCCGGGTCGGCGATGGGCATGGCGGGACACATGGTGTAGCAGTTGCCGCAGTACATGCATTTCTCCTCGTTGATCTGGACGCTCTTCCGCTTGGGGTCCGGACGGATCGCGAAGGTCGGACAGCTGGCGATCACCGTGGGAATCTCGCACTGCTTCGGCACCCACTCGTGGTCGATCTTGGGGATGGTGCGGTGAATACCAACCAGGCCGATGTCCGAGCAGTGCACCGCCCCGCACATGTTCAGGCAGCACGCCAGAGAGATGCGCAGCTTGGCCGGTAGCTTCATGCTAACGAAATAATCATACAGTTCGTCCATGATGGCCTTTACGATGCCCGAAGCATCCGTCGCCGGGGTGTGGCAGTGTACCCAGCCCTGGGTATGGACCATGTTGGTAATGGCCGGTCCCGTGCCGCCCACCGGGAACCCCAGCTTCTTCAGGTCCTCGATGAGCGGGTCGATGTTGGCCGGATTGGTAAGGAGGAACTCTATGTTGTACCGGCTGGTGAACCGCAGGTACCCGTCGCAATACTTATCGGCAAGATTGCAAATCTCCCGGATGGTGTCGATCGCCAGGAGGCGCGGGGAACCCGCGCGTACGGTGTACAACTCCGCACCGGTCTCCGACACGTGCTTGAGCACGCCCGGCCTCAAAATTTCGTGGTACTTCCATTTGCCGTAGTTCTCCTTGATGATCGGTGGTAGCATCTGGCTGTAATGGGGCGGTCCGATGTCTGTTTTCGCCATCCCAGCTCACCTCTTCCTCAGGAATCGTGCTACTTCCTGATGATTTCTTCAGGCCACCAGAAAATGTACGGGTTCGCGCGGGGCTCGAAAACCATTTGCGGCACCGCCGGCAGGTCAACGGCACGCAGGAAATTGCGCATCCCCAGCCGGTAGATGAGCTCGCCGACGCGCTCCCGCATCTTGCCGTGCTCGTCCCACCACTCCCAAATCTTGCGCAGGAGTTCTTTAACCTCGGTGTACGGAGGCTCCATCTTCATAAAGGGCACGATGACCCAGGATAGGAAGGCGGTCTGCAGGATGGTGGCCTTGCCGCCGATCAGCAGGGTGGCGCCCCGCTCCACACCGGGCCTGATGGCCTTGGGCATCTTGTTGATGCAGTGGACGCAGCGCACGCAGTCTTCCGCCCGTACGGAAAGTTGCTTTGCGGCAGGGTCGTAGGAGAGCGCCTTGGTCGGACAGCGCTCCACCACCTGGCCCTGGATGTCGAAGCCCCGCTCCGCATACTCCCGCACCCCGTCCTGATCGATGCGCAGGGTATCCCGCCAGGTACCCACGATGGCAAAATCCGCCCGCGGAATGGCCGCCACGCAGTCGTTCGCGCAACCCGCCACCTTGATCTTAAACTTGTAGGGCCACATGGGGCGGTGCAGCTCGTCTTGGAATTCCATCGTGATGGCGTAGCAGATGTCGAGGGTGTCGATACAGGCGTTTTCGCAGCGGGCGGGTCCGGCGCAGCAGCTGGGCGTCCGCAGGTCCGAGCCGGAGCCCCCCAAATCGTAGCCGTGCTCGCTGAGTTCGTCGAAGGCGGGCTGGAGATGTGCGGTGGGCGCCCCCAGTAAGATGATATCGCCCGTGGAGCCGTGGAAGTTGGTCAGACCACTACCGTACTTTTCCCAGATGTCGCAAATCTCACGCAAAGCCTTCGTGGAGTAAAACCAACCGCTCGGTTGGTTAATGCGCATGGTGTGGAACTCAGCAACCCCGGGGAACTTGTCGGGGCTATCCGAATAGCGGCCGATAACGCCTCCTCCGTACCCGGTAACACCGACGATGCCGCCGTGCTTCCAGTGCCCTCGCTTCTCCTTATACGATAACTCCAGCTGCCCCAGCAGGTCCCTGGCCGCCGGCTTCTTGTCGGCCATCTTCTTTATCTCGGTAACGAAACTCGGCCACGGACCCTTTTCCAGTTCGTTCAAAAGCGGTGTTTCGGAACCGGCCATACAGTACACCTCCACATTTGGTTTGCTCGACCGTGGTGGATCAGCAGTGAAGCCTTCCTCACCCCCCCGAATGCTAAACCTCCTGCAACGTCACCGCCTCGTTGGGACATACGGTAACGCACGTCTCGCAACCCTGGCATTCGGCGGGATCTGTGACCCGCGCCTTGTTATCTTCGCCCAATTCGAGAATACCCGTTGGGCACGCATCCACGCACTCGCCGCAGCCTTCACACTTTTCCGGATCGATGGTGGGCAGAAACATTGTCGGACCTCCTAACCTTTTGAATTCAGGTTACCCATCCTGAAGCCGGCGGGCCACCGGCCGGTCCCGGGCGGGACAAGCCACCCAATATATTCGCCCTCACTCCGCAGATTCCTTCCGGGCAAGTTCATTTTTTAACGAGAAATATCACGGATCCGTCCTTACCTCACCACCGAGGGCCTGGAATTTGGCCACCACATCCTCGTACCCCCGGGCCAGGTAGTGGGCGTTGTGGATTTCGGTACGACCTTCGGCGGCCAGACCGGCCACTACCAGGGCCGCCGCGGCGCGCAGGTCCGTGGCGCGTACGCTCGTTCCCTGAAGGCGCTCCACCCCCTCGACCACGGCCACCCTGCCCTCCACCCGGACGCGGGCCCCCATGCGCTGCAGTTCGTAGGCCACCTGAAATCTGTTCTCAAAGATGTTCTCGACGATCAAACTGGTGCCCGGGACTGTGGTCAGCAGGGCCATAATCTGGGATTGCATGTCCGTGGGAAAGCCGGGATATGGCATGGTCCTGACGTCTATGGGCCCCAGGGGCCCGGTCCCCCGTACCGTAACGCTGTCTTCTGCCTCCACGACCTCGGCCCCGGCCTCCCGTAACTTGGCGGTCACGGCCTCAAGGTGCCGGGGTATCACGCCGGTCACGGTGACTTCCCCCCGGGTCGCAACCCCGGCCACCATATAGGTCCCGGCCTCTATGCGGTCCGGAATCACGGCGTAGTGTACTTCCGAGACCAGATTCTCCACCCCGTCGACCTTTATAACGTCGGTCCCTGCTCCCCGCACCCGGGCGCCCATGGCGTTCAGGAAGTTGGCCAGATCCACCACCTCGGGTTCGCGGGCCGCGTTTTCGATGACCGTCTGTCCCCGGGCCAGAACCGCCGCCATCATGATGTTTTCCGTGGCGCCTACGCTGGGCAGGTCGAGGTAAATTCTCGTTCCCCGCAAAATACCTGCCCGACCCTCAATGTACCCCCGTCGCACGTCCAGAGTGGCACCCAGGGCCTGCAGCCCTTTGAAGTGCAGGTCCATGGGGCGCGCGCCGATATTGCACCCGCCCGGAAGGGCCAGCCGTACGCTGCGGAACCTTCCTACCAGAGGACCGAGCAGGAGATTCGAGGCCCGTAACTGCTTGACCAGGTTATAAGATGCCTCCCCCCGGATGCGGGACGGAGGCTCAACGCTCACCTTTCCGTCGGTGTGTACCTGAACCTGTGCCCCCAGTCCGGCCAGCAATTCCAGCATTACTTCGATGTCCTTGATCCGCGGAACGTTCTCTATCACCACCCGACCCGGACAGAGCATGCTGGCGCAAAGAATAGCCAGCGCGGCGTTTTTCGCCCCGCTGGCTCTGACCGTACCGCGAAGGGGACTACCCCCTACGACGACCACTCTCTCCATGTTCATCCTCCACCTGCCCGCCATTAACCCCAACATACCGGCGGCAGGAGTTCGTCAATGCGGGCTCCTACGGCCAGTTTGGCCATAATCTGGTACAGGTATTCCTCGCCGCCATACGCCTTGAGCCGCAGTACCCGCTCTAAAGCCTGCGCGTACGCCTCTTCCTGTTCGGAGTTGAAAGCCGCCGACGACCATGCCCCGGTGGTATCCTTATCCGGTAGCCGGCCCGTAAGTTTGCATTCTTCGTACTGCGCAACACCCTCGGTGAACCACCGGGGGACGTTACCCCTCGTAAGAAGGTCCACCGCAAGGTGGGTCAGCTCGTGAGCCAGGGGGCCCTCGGCGTAAAACAGCGAGGCCCGCTCCCCTCCGGGGGGTAACCAGCGGCTCGGTGCCAGTACCTCGATTACGCCCCTGGAATACAGACCCATGGTTTGGTCATCAGGAAATCGATTGACCAGTATGATAATATTCTTTTGGGGTAACCTTCCGCCGAAGTCCCGGTCGACCAGCGGATAGAAGTGTTCCGCGGCCGCCAGTACCAAGCGGGCGTCTTCCTCGGCACCGCGCGGATACCGGACTGTGAAGTGCGGGCCCTCGAGTTGTGAAAAATGCAACGTTCTCAGGTAAGTCAAGGCCCGATTCAGGTGCCAGGTCACCTCGAACATGTGGCGACCCGCCACCAGCCCCACCGCACCGATGGCCAGGAGCAAAAGCCATATCCAGGCCGCACCGCGCATCCCTTTCCCCCCACGGGGTTCCATTATAACGGCCTCCGTGGGGATTGGCCAGCGGGAATTAGTGGGACTGGACCTTACCCCGCCAGTCCTGGATCATCTGACGGGCCTTCTCCACCTCGGGCCCCTGGCCCGCCAGGCGGATGAACTCTTCCAGCTGGGCAATCCCGGCCCGGTAATCCTTCAGGCCATCGCCCAGGATGATGCCGTAGTAGTAATGACCCACGGCCAGGTCCGGAGCGGCCTCCACTGCGCGCCGGGCCTGGTCGGCTGCCTCGCCCGCCCGGCCGAGATGGTAGAGGACCAGCGCCAGCTCCAGACGCGCTCCATGGTTGTCCGGAGCGGCCTGAAGGACACGCTCGTACAGGGCCACTGCGTCCTGCCAGCGGCCGCCGGCCGCGTAGGCGCGGGCCAGCGATTGTGCGGCCTCCAGGTCCCCGGGGTTGTCCCGCACGCGGGCCTCCAGAGCCTCCAGATTCGCCAGCCATTCCCGGCCGCCGGTTTCGGAGACGGCAGAATTCTGCGGTAGTGGGGTTCGGGCCGTACTCCACACCACCGACGAACCCACGAGACCCACGCCGAGGGCCACCACGAGGAACCAGAAAACTATTTTCTGCTGCCGCTTCTTGGGCCGCGACAAGAAGTACGAACGTTGCGCCACATTGATTCCCCCATACCCATTCTGCCTTAAATTATACTACCGGTTCACCGCGGCGCCAAGTAAAAAAGCAACCCCCTGTCCGGGGGTTGCCGGGTAGCGGCGGGCGCTCACCGAAGGTACTGCAGCGGATTGACGGGCGTACCGTTGATGCGGACCTCGAAATGGAGATTGGGGCCCGTGGTGTGGCCGGTGGAACCCAGCCGACCAATCAGTTGACCGCGCTCCACGTACTGGCCCTCTGATACCAGGATGGTAGAGAGGTGCGCGTACCTGGTTACAGCGCCCCCGCCGTGGGCTATGTCCACGACCTTGCCGTAACCGGCGTACCAGCCGGCCATGATGACGCGCCCGGCCTCCGCCGCCACCACGGGGTTGCCCACGGTCCCCCCTATGTCAATTCCGGTGTGCATGCGGCCGCCCCGCCGACCGAACGGGGAAGATACGCCGCCCGGCGTGGGCCAGGCCAGGCGGCCCCCGCCTTCTCCGCGCGAGGCCACGAGCCAGCTGCGGGTCCCTTCGGCCACCACGCGCCCGACCGGTGGTTCAAGGAGCTTTCTCGCCACGACCCGCCGCTGTTGCTCCCGGCCGTTGTAGCTCAGGACCTCGTAGGTGACCTCCTCCCAGCCCGGCCGACCCTCGCGTAATACCCGCCGCTGCCCCCGGTAGAGATTGGCGTCCTGTCGCACTTCGGTGGGGAAGTCGAGACGCTCACGCACCGTTTCCCGATGGAAGGCGACGACGTTTACGAGGGGTGTACCGGTCGGGATCAAAAGGGTGGAACCAACCTGTAACCTTCCGGGATCAAGCCCCGCGTTACTGGCCAGGAGATCGTCCACGGCAACCCCGTACGCCCGCGCGATATCCCACACGGTGTCTCCCGGCCCCACGACGTGCCGGGCGGGCCCCAGTCCTCCGTAGCGCAACTGCTCCAGGGCCCTTTCTTCGTCCCAGATGGCCTCCGGGGCCGCCGCCACGCGCACCAAGGCCACGTCTTCGGCGAACCGGACCGTGGCGTCGCCATCCTCCGAATACTGGGCTTTGAGCCGCTCCAGCACGCGCTCTGCCGTGGCCGTATCCCTTACCAAGGCGACCGTACGCCCGTTAACGACGATGCCCGTGGCCAGAGCCTCCCAGCGACAGGACCGCTCCAGCAGTTCCGCTAATGCGTTGGCACCGAGGAGTTCCTCTCCCGGCATGCGGGCCGGCACCAGCCGTACGGCGTCGGCCAGCCGGACCTCCTGGCCCAATCGGGCACGCAACTCGTTAAGGACCACAGCCCGGGCCTGACGTAGCACACCGGGATGCGCAACGTAACCTACGATTTGTCCGTTGACCTCCACGCCGTAGGCACGGCCCCACGCCGCAGGCAATGGCAAAACCAGGCCCAGGAAGAGGCACAAAAAAATAGTACACCGGATCTTTTCCTTCAGCGGGAGATTGGAGACATAGGCGTAAGGGGGCAGGCACGCCAGCAGCGGAAAGAGAAACCGTGAATGGGGTGGTGGCAACTTGCATCCCCCTTTCCATTCTGCGGCGTTTCCATAATAGCATAAAAAAACCCCCACGGCAAGGGGTTTTTTGACATTATTTCTCCCTCAGTGTGTAGGTTCGCAAATTTTCGTACCTGATGCCCCGGATATGGAGAGTGTGGGTCCATTCCTTTTTCTTGCGCAAGAGATACCCTACGAAGGCCACCGGAATCCAGGTGAGTATGAAGGCGGGATAGTAAAACAACCAGGAATAAACCGCCCTTTCCACCCTCTCGAGCCGAAGCGCGACGCTGAAATAGCTTATCTGAAGGGCCAGAGAAACCAGTACCCAGAACAGGGCCGTGTGAAATTGGACGTGCATCAGATTGTACGCCAGGAGTACGCCGCACACCATTACCAGGAACGGCTGACACAGGTAAAGGGCCCCGTCGATCATGGCCGGGTCCCGACGGCACAGCCCTTGCCAGAGGAGCCGGATGAAATACCGGCCCGCCACATCGCAGTGGCCCTGCATCCAGCGCCGCCGCTGACGCCAGGAGCGCGCCAGGGTCAGCGGCTTCTCGTCGAAGACGCGCGCCTCGTGGGCCCAGCTCACCCGCAGGCCGTTGAGAAGGGCCTTGGTCTGGAATTCCAGATCCTCGGTCAGGGAGGTCATACCCCAGCCGTACCGGCGCAGAACCGGCACGCTGATACACATGCCGGTACCCCCTAGGGCGCAGCTGAGTCCGAGACGGTACTTGGCCAGCTGCCAGAAACGGTTGGTGATCAGGTAGCCCACGCAGATGGCCTTGGTAATCCAGGTATCATCGGGGTTCTTGGTGGCCAGGTAACCCTGAATAATGGATTCCCCCCGCAACAAACGGGTGTTCATCACCAGGAGAAAGTTGGTGCTCACGAGATTGTCGGCGTCGAAGACCACCACTGCGTCGTAATTCGGGTCCGAGGACAGTATCTGGGCGAACCCGTACTCCAGGGCATACCCCTTGCCCTGCTCCCGGCGGTTGAACCGTTCGATCACCCGGGCCCCCTGTTCCCTGGCAACCTCGGCGGTGCGATCCGTACAGTTGTCCGCGATCACGTAAATGTCGTAAAGTTCCCTGGGATAATCCATCTGCTGCAGGTTCGAGACCAGCTGACCGATGACTTTCTCTTCGTTGTGGGCGGCTATTACCAGGGCAAAACGGCACCGCGGGGGTAGGTAGTCAGACTCCTCGTGGCGCCGCAGGCCGAAGAGGGAGACGAGAACGTAATAAATGGCAAACGCCGTAACGAAAAACTGCAGCGCGCGGATTATCACGTAAAAAACCGTTTCCATAGGCCTCTCCACACAGCGGATTTTAGATGCGCCGCCATCGATTTTATAACATTGTAACCAGCTTTGTCTAGATTAACCGACCAACTTTTTACGACCTTGCCAGACAGGCCGGTTTCTCTTATAATTCTTGACGGGGGGTCGTGAACTATGAGCCAGCACGTAATAACCGTAATCCCGGCACAGATATACGAGGGGGAACCGTCGTGCGAGGATTGCCAGGTTTCGTGCCAGTCGGCCTGTAAAACCTCCTGCACGGTGGGTAACCAGAGCTGTGCCGGCAAAAACGAGGAAAGGCCCGCCTAGGGGCCTTTCCCGCCTCGATCGGGTGAAAGCGTGCTTCACAGGTTCGAGAGCGGGTCCCTCTACCTGGTGCTGGACGTTAACAGCGGCGCCCTGCACCGGGTGAGCCGGGTGGCGTGGGAAATACTCGCCTCCTACCCCTGTGAAGAGGGTGCCGCGGTAGCGCGTTACGGGGCCCGCTTTGGGGCCGGCGCGGTACGTTCGGCCCTCGAGGAAATCGCCGGCGCGGTACGTCGGGGTAACCTTCTGGCACCCCCGCCTCCGGAAGTGAGGTCCGATGGGGGTCCTTCATATCTGCGGGCCCTCTGCCTACATCTGGCCCACGCCTGCAACATGCGTTGCGGCTATTGTTTCGCCGGTCAGGGGCAATACGGCGGGGGCCCGGCTTTGATGTCCCGGGACGTGGCCCTGCGGGCCGTCGATTTCCTGCTGTATCACTCCGGGCCCCAGCGCCGCCTGGATATAGATTTCTTCGGCGGCGAGCCCCTCCTCAATCCGGAAGTCTTAAAGGAAACCGTCGATTACGGGTTAAGCCGGGCACAAGAGTGCGGCAAGAAAATCAGCTTCACCGTGACCACCAACGGCCTCCTGCTGGACGACCGAACCATTGATTTCCTTAACCAACGGGAAATCACCGTAATTGCCAGTCTGGACGGGCGTCCCGCGGTCCACGACCGCTGGCGGCGGCTGGCCGACGGCCATGCCAGCTACGAACGCGTGCTCCCCAGAATTCGGGCCCTCATACGCAGCCGCGCCGGGCGCAACTATTACGTGCGCGGGACCTACACCCGTCAGAACCTGGACTTCGCGGCCGACGTCCGCCACATAGCCGAGCTCGGTATAGACCGGGTCTCCCTCGAACCCGTGGTAGCCCCGCCCACAGTGCCTTACGGTCTCCGTGCCTCGGATCTGCCGACCATCCGGGAGCAATACCTGGACGTTGCGGAGTTCTGCTACCGGCGCGCGCGAGAGGGCCGCCCCTTCAGTTTCTTCCATTTCGAACTCGACATCCTACGCGGCCCCTGCCTTAAAAAGCGCGTGTTCGGTTGCGGTGCGGGTCATGCCTACCTCGCCGTAGCGCCGGACGGGAGCCTGTACCCCTGTCACCAATTCGTGGGACAGCCAGCGTTTCGCCTGGGCTCGGTCTGGGAGGATGATTTTTCCCTTCCCCCGCTCGGCAGGCAGTTCCGGCAGTTGACCATATATGAAAAGGCTCCCTGCCGGGAGTGCTGGGCGAAGTTTCTGTGTAGCGGCGGGTGCCACGCTAATAATTACGCGCTGGGCGGCGGGCTCGACCGGCCCTGGCCCCTCGGCTGCGCCCTGACCAGGATCCGCCTGGAAGCAGCCCTTTACCTCCAGGCCCGCCTGGCCGAACTGCGCTACGCCCTGGGCGAGGAGCCTCCCCAGGTTTCCTCGTGATGGAGGAACCACCCCACCGCCCGCGCGTCTCCCTAGGCAGCGGAAGGCGGCCCGCCCCGTGGTACAGGTCCGAACCGGCGCATATCAGCAATATCGAAGCAAAACGGCCTCCCTGCTTTCGGGAGGCCTCGATTTCGTTGAAAAGAAATGGAGCGGGTGACGGGGATCGAACCCGCAGCCCTCAGCTTGGGAAGCTGATGCTCTACCATTGAGCTACACCCGC
>DYER01000075.1 GCA_020725605.1 Ammonifex sp.
AGGCGTTGCGGCAGGCGTAGCAGCGCAGGCACCGGGCAAACAGGGCGTCCCAGTAGGCGGCCCTCTCCGCCGGGGCCAGGGACTCGATGCGCCGCACCTCGGCGAAGCGGTCCGGCGCCTCATCCTGGGGGACGGGGTCGCCCAGCAGTTCGTCGTAAACCACGGGGTTGTGGTGCTCGCAGGTGCGGCAGCGGTACATCAGGAATTCATCCCGCGGCAGGAGCCGCTCCCCCCCGGGCCAGCGCAGCCGGAACCCCTCCGGAACGGACTCCACCTGCCAGTCCCGGCGGCCCGCCGCCCCGGTCAGCAGTGAGGGGTCCGCCAGGCCGGGGCAGTTAATTCCCAGCAGGAAAACCTTTTCCCGGTCCAGCTGGCCGTCGGCCATCATCTGGTTGATGCTGCGGGAGTCACACCCCTTGACTACCACCGCCACCCGTCCGGGCCGGTCGCGGTAGTCGAGCACGTACTTGGTGAGGTTTTGCGCGCACAGGGGGTTGAATATCAGTTCGCCGGCGCGCTCCGGCCGGTCCACGAACACCGGCCGCACGAATTCGGGCAGGCTGCCGGTACCGTAACCGATTACCAGGTCCACCCGACCCCCGGCCAGCAACTCCATCGCCCGGGCGCGCAAATTCAAAGTGAGTTCCTTCACGGTTCATCCCTCAGACGTTCATCCGGTTCCAGGTTCTGCAAGCGCGCGGCCAGCTCGCTCACCGCTGCCGCGAACTTCTGTCCCTCGGAGCCAGAAATCCAGCGCACCTGGAGCCTCTCGGGCGCCACGCCCACGTAGTCCAGCAGGCGCTGGAAGAGCATGAGGCGCCGCCGCGCGTGGTAATTGCCACTACCATAGTGGCAGTCGCCGGGGTGTCACCCGGACACCAGCACCGCGTCGGCTCCCCGCTGCAGGGCCCTGAGTACCAGCTGCGGGTGTACCCGGCCGGAGCAGGGCACCCTCAGGATGCGCAACACCGCGGGATAGCGCAGCCGCGTGATGCCGGCCAGGTCCGCCGCGGCGTAGCTGCACCAGTTGCAGCAGAAGGCCACGATCTTCGGCTCCCTCGGCGTTACAGACACAACGCATCTACCTCCGCCAGCAACTGCTCGTTGGTGAACCCTTTCAGGTCGATGACGCCGGAAGGGCAGGCCACGGTGCAGTTGCCGCACCCGGCGCACAGCCCCGGGTTGACCTCGGCCACCACCCGTTCCGCCACGGCCGTGCCCGCGCGCACCTGCCGCGTGACCAGCTCGATGGCCTTGAAGGGACAGACGGCCCGGCACTTGCCGCACCCCGTGCACCTGGTCTGGTCCACCATCGCGACCGTGGGCTCGTACGCGATCTCCTCCCGCACCAGCAGGCCCACCACCTTGGCCGCCGCGGCAGATCCTTGCGCCACCGTATCCGGGATGTCCTTGGGACCCTGGCAGGTCCCGGCCAGGAAAATGCCCGCCGTGCCGGCCTCCACCGGACGCAGCTTGGGGTGGGCCTCCTGGAAGAAGCCGTCCTTGTCCAGGCCGCAGCCGAGAATACGGGCCAGCTCCCCGGACCCCGCGGCCGGCACCATGCCGGTGGCCAGCACCACCAGGTCCGCCGGCACCTCTACGGGGCGGCCCAGGAGCGTATCCGTGCCCACGACCCGCAGGCGGTTTCCCTCCGGGTAGATCCTGGCCACCCGGCCCCTGATGTAATGGGCCCCGGCCCTCCGGGCCCGGACGTAAAACTCCTCGTAGGCCTTGCCCGCGGTGCGCACGTCGATGTAGAACACGAAGACCTCGGCCTCCGGTATCTTCTCGAGCACCTGCCAGGCGTGCTTCGCGGTGTACATGCAGCACACCCGGGAGCAGTACTCCCGGCCCTTGGCCTCGTCCCGGGAGCCCACGCACTGTACGAACACCACGGTCCGGGGGACCGCGCCGTCCGAAGGCCGCACGATCTTGCCCCCGGTGGGACCGGCGGCGTTGGCCAGCCGCTCGAACTGCAGGCCCGTGATGACGTCGGGGTAGCGGCCGTAGCCGTATTCGCCGTAGGCCTCGGCCCATTCGAAGAGGTCGAAGCCCGTGGCCACCACCACGGCCCCCACCCGCTCCTGCCACTCCCGGTCCTCCTCGGCATAGTCGATGGCCCCCACCGGACATACCTTCTGGCACACCCCGCAGCGCCCGCGGGTGAACTGGCGGCAGTGCCGGCGGTCGATGACGGGCTTGTTGGGCACCGCCTGCGGGAAGGGTACGTAAATCGCCTTGCGCCGGTCCAGACCCAGATTGTATTCGTTGGGTACCCGCGCCGGGCATTTGGCCCAGCAGGCGCCGCAGCCCGTGCACTTCCCGTGGTCCACCGAGCGGGCCTTCTGTCTGATGGTGACCTCGAAGTTGCCCAGGAAGCCCTTCAGGCCCACCACCTCGGCGTAGGTGAAGAGCCTGATGCGCGGGTGCTGGGCCACGGCCACCATCTTGGGCGTGCTGATGCAGGCGGAGCAGTCCAGAGTGGGAAAGGTCTTGTCCAGCAACACCATCTTGCCCCCGATGGTGGGCTCGCGCTCCACCAGCAGGACCTCAAAGCCCGCGTCGGCGATGTCGAGGGCCGCCTGAATGCCCGCGATACCTCCCCCGATCACCAGGGCGCGCCTGGTGACCGGCAGGGTGCCGGCCGCCAGGGGCTCGGTGCGGGCCGCCTTGGCCGCCGCGCCGCGCACCAGGGCCAGGGCCTTGGCGAAGGCCCTTTCGGGGTCGTCCGGGTGCACCCAGGTGCAGTGCTCCCTTACGTTGGCCATCACGAGGAGATAGGGATTCAGGCCGGCCCGCTCCAGGGTCTGGCGGAAGGTGGCCTCGTGGATCCGGGGAGAGCAGGCGGCCACCACCACCCCGTCCAGCCGGTGCTCGGCCACGGCCCGCACTATCAGCTCCTGTCCGGGCTCGGAGCACATGTATTTGTAGTCGGTGCTGAAGGCCACCGCCGGCAAATTCAGGGCCTCCATCGCCAGGCGGGGCACGTCTATGACGCCGCCGATGTTGGAGCCGCACCAGCAGCAGAAAACGCCGATCCGTCGCATGAAAGAATCTCTCCCGCCTCTTCAGGGTACGGCATCGGCGACGGGGAAATTTGCCTACGAAAGCCACCCGGTAACCGGAACCACTCGGTTGGCAAAATTCCCCGTCGTCAGGCTATCCTGCGCACCAGTTCCGCCGTGGGGACGAAGTGCAGGCCCAGCCCGAGCTCCCCCGGGTTCAAACCGAAGGCCAGGCCGAGCAGCTGGGTGAAGTAGAGGACCGGCATGCGGTAGTCGGTCCCGAAACGGCGGTTTACACGGGCCTGGCGCTGGTCCAGGTTGGCGTGGCACAAGGGGCAGGCCGTGGCGATGCAGTCGGCCCGAAAAGTGACCGCCGCCTCCAGGATCCGGCGCACCCGGCTCAGGACGACCTCCTCGTGGGGCAGGGCCTGGGCCGCGCCGCAGCACTCGGTCTTGTGGGCCCAGTCCACGGTTGTGGCGCCCACGCCCCGGAGCAGGTCGTCCAGGAGCCGCGGGTCCTCCGGGTCGTCCCCCCGGATCACGGCCGGCGGTCGCACCAGCAGGCAGCCGTAGTAGCAGGCCACCGTGATGCCCTCCAGGGGCCTGACCGTCAGGGCCTTCATGCGCTCCGCACCCACGGCGGCCACGGCCTCGACCATGGAGAGGACGCGCCGGTCCCCGTGGTAATCGCGGCCCAGCAACCGTCCCATCAGCACCTGCAGCTCCGGGTCGCAGGCGATCTCGCGCTGGGCCGTTACCAGGCGGTTGTAGCAGGCCGCGCAGGGCGCCACCAGGTCCAGCCCCATACCCGAGGCCAGGGCCAGGTTGCGGGCCGGCAGGGCGAGGCCGAGCAGGTGGCCCGTGTTGTGCCCCGGCGTGGCACCGCAGCAGTTCCAGTCCTCGATCTCGACCAGCTCCAGGCCGAGCCGGGCCGCCACGGCCCGGTTGGCCATCTCGTACTCCCGGCCGCTGCCCTCCGCCACGCAGCCAGGGTAATAGGCGTACCTAACCATGCTCCCCTTCCTCCAGCCGGGCCGCCTCGCGGAAGATGCGCCGGACCTCTTCCACGCCTTTGATGCGTGGCGGCCGCAGGCGCAGCTTGCGCTTCGCCACCAGGCCCGCGGCCAGGTCCGCTTCGCGCCAGGGTTGCCCGGTGCTTAAGCCCCACCGCGCCCCCAGCTCCAGTTCGTGCAGGCGACCGTGGCGGCGCACGGAATCCAGAAACAGGTCCGCAAAAAGGGCGGCCCTTTGTCCACGGTGCAGGCCCTTGCGGCGGGCCCTCGCGCGCAGAATGTCCATGATCCGGGCCACCTCGATGCGGCAGGGACAACGGGCGGTACACGTATAGCAGGAAGTGCACACCCAGATGGCCCGGCAGGAAAGCACCACTTCCTCCAGGCCGAGCTGCACCAGGTGGATCACCTGGTGGGGGGCGTAGTCCATGAACGATGCCGCCGGACACCCCGCCGTGCACTTGCCGCACTGATAGCACTGCTGCACCGGCTGACCGCTTTCCAGGCTCACCCGGTTCGCGAATTCCTGCCCGCGTCCCGACAATACCAGCACGTCTACGGCCCTCTTCCTCTGGTCATAGTTTTAGTTTTTTTCTTCGCTATTTTCCCTAAAAATCCTCCCGGCGCGCCGAAAATTCCGGCGCAAAAAAGAAGAGGCACGCCGCCGGGCGCGCCTGCCAGCGGTCGTACCCTACTTCCGGGCCAGCCTCAAAAGGAGCGCACGCAGGAAAGCCGGTAGGCGCACGTAGAACACCCGCAAACCGCACCACCCCTTAGGCCTTTGTAATATACTATGGCGGCCGGCCCCGGGCGTGCACCGTTAATTCGGGGTACTTGCGGCTGAGGGGTACCCTGATCCCGCGCCGCCTCGGGCGCGGCCGGGACGGCCCCGGCACGGGGGCGGGTACCTCAGCCCGCCCCGCACCCGGCGCCGCGCAACGGCGAGGAGGAGACCACCCACTGCAGGATCTCGGCCGCCGCGGTGTAGGGGTCCAGTTCCCGCGCCTCCACCCGGGCCAGTAACTCGTTGACCGGTCCGGGCAGTTCGGTGTGCTTGCGCACCATGGCCTGCCACCGGTGGTCCGCGATCTCCAGGGCCTCGGCCCGGGCCCGCTCCTGCCGGCGGCGCTCGAAGAGGCCGGCCTCGACGAGATACGCGCGGTGGCGTTCCACGGCGGCCCACAGGTCCTCCAGACCCTCGCCGCTCACGGTGGAGGTGAGGAGCACCGGGGGTCGCCAGGCGGGGCGCGTCCCCTTGAGGTCGAGCATGGCCTCCACCTCTGCGGCCAGCTTGCGGGCCCCCGGGAGGTCGGCCTTGTTGACGGCAAACACGTCGGCAATTTCCATAATGCCGGCCTTGATGGTCTGGATGCTGTCCCCCGTGGCGGGGGTGAGCACCACCACCGTGGTGTCGGCCACGTGCATGATGTCCAGCTCGGCCTGGCCCACGCCCACCGTCTCCACCAGGATGTAGTCGAAGCCGAAGGCGTCCAGTACCCTGATCACGTCCTTTGTGGTGCGGGCCAGCCCGCCCAGACTGCCCCTGGTGCCCATGCTGCGAATGAAAACGCCCCCGTCGCAGGCGTGCTCCTGCATGCGGATGCGGTCTCCGAGCAGGGCGCCGCCCGTAAAGGGGCTGGTCGGGTCCACGGCTACGATGCCCACCGTGCGCTCCGCGCGCCGGATCAGGCCCGTCAGGCGGTCCACAAGGGAACTCTTGCCGCTCCCCGGCGCGCCCGTGATGCCCACGATGTACGCCGCGCCCGTACGCGGGTACAGCCGGCGCAGCAGTTCGTCCTTTTCGGGTGACTCGTTTTCCACGAGGGAGATGACGCGGGCCAGGGCGCGCTGCTCACCGCCGGAAAACTTCGCCATCAGGTCTTCCAAAGCTCTCCCCTCCCGGCCGACCCCACCGATCTTTCCGTTTGGCACATAAATCTAACCGTTGACGGAAAAACGATACTAAAATTGCCCCCAAGGGGTTATATTATTGATCAGCTAAATCTCCTCTCCCTTTCTCTGCTGTACCCCGCGGGTACAGCCTTCTTTCCTTTCGGGGTCCTTTTCGGGGCCGGACTCACCCGCGCAGGCCCTCCAGGTAGTGCCCCGCCGTCACCGCCGCGATGGCGCCGTCGGCCACCGCGGTGACCACCTGCCGCAGGGTCTTGCGCCGCACGTCACCGGCGGCGAAGATCCCCGGCCGCGAGGTGCGCATCTCCTCGTCCGTGATCACGTATCCCTGCTCGTCCAGGGCCACCAGGCCCCGCACCAGGCGGGAGTTGGGTTCCATGCCGATGTAGACGAACACCCCGTCCACGGCCACGGCCCGGGTCTCGCCGCTCCGGACGTCCCGAATCAATACGGCCTCCACCGTCCGGCCGCCCAGGACCTCCTGGACCACGCTGTGCCAGAGGAACTCAATCTTGGGTTCGGCAAAGGCCCGGTCTTGCAGCACCTTCGTGGCCCTCAGGGCGTCCCGCCGGTGGATCAGGTAGACCTTGCGGGCGAACCGGCTCAAAAAAAGGGCTTCCTCCACGGCCGCGTCCCCGCCTCCCACCACCGCCACCACGCGGTCCCGGAAAAGGGGGCCGTCACAGGTGGCACAAAAGGAGATGCCCCGGCCGGTGAATTCGGCCTCTCCCCTGACGTTGAGGGGCCGGGGAGTAACACCGGTGGCCAGGATTACGGCCCGCGCCGTTACCCGTCCCTCGCCGGTCTGGAGGATGAACTGGGCGTCGCCCGGCTCGATGGCCTCTACCCCCGCGTTGACCATCCGGGCCCCGAAGCGTTGGGCCTGGGCCTGCATGTTCATCATCAGTTCCACCCCGCCGATGCCGTCGGGAAAGCCGGGGTAATTCTCTATGCGCTCGGTGGTGGCGGCCTTGCCGCCGGGCATGCCCTCCTCGTAGAGCACCGTGTCCAGGCCCGCCCGGGCCGCGTAAAGGGCCGCGGCCAGCCCGGCCGGACCGCCGCCCACGATTACCAGTTCCCGCTCCATGGCGCCAACCTCCAACGGAATGTGGTAATGCAGATAGTCGCTTCCTCCGATGCCGAAAGGAAGGAACCCTTATGTCCCAGTTCGTCCTCTGCCACAATGCCGACCGGGCCCTGCTGGCCGGCGACGGGCGCATTACCGCACTCGGCCCCGGAGGCGAAGAGGTCCCGGCCTTCTCGGGAGTCAAAATTTTTCCCCTGGGCTCCCACGCCGTGGTCTCCTCCGCGGGGCCCGGCGCGGCGCTGGTCCTGTGCCGCGGCCTGAGCGAGCTGGCGGCGTGCGGGGTGAACGAGTTCACCCGACTCTACCGCCGCGCCGTAGCCTACCTCACGGACGGCTACTACCGCTTCGTGTCCGTCAACCGCGAACGGCTGCTGGCGCTGCCCGAAGAATACCGCTTCGTCTGCTTCCTACTGGCGGGCTATTCCCCGGAGCACCGTACCGTCCGGGTGCACCTTCTGGAAAGCCGCAACCTGGAACTGCCCTTCACCGAGCCTGCCATTGGCCCCGTGCTCACCCTGCCCCGGGCCCTGGCCCTGGAGGCGGCCCTGGCCCGCCGCTGGCGGGACCCCCGGTGCGATTGCGGGGCCCTCGCGGAATTCGTCCTCCTCTGGCTGGAGCGGCTGGCGCAGGACAATCCGCGGGTGGGGCCGCCCTACCAGTGCGTCCTGATCGACGCCGGAGGTTGCCGGTTTCTCACCAGGCGTTCTTGAAGTGGCGCAGCTCTCGTATCCCGCCCCTGGGGTCCCAGAGGAGCGCCACCACGTCGAACCGGCAACCGCCCCCCGGACCGCCGCGAGAGTACAGGTAGTGGCGCGCGGCCCGCCTCAGCCGGGCCCTCTTCCGGGCGTCCACGCTTTCCTCCGGCAGCCCGAAGGCCAGGCTCGTGCGGCTCCGCACCTCCACGAAGACCAGCGTGCCGCCCTCCCGCGCTATGATGTCCACCTCGCCCCAGGGGCACCGGTAGTTGCGGGCCACGATTTCGTAGCCGCACCGCGCGAGATAGGCCGCAGCCTCTTCTTCGCCTTTTCTTCCCCGCTCCGCCCTCCGTCCCACAACGGGTAGCAATTCGCCCTTCCTCGCCCGAATCCTCTTTTGCCCGACCGATACTCCCGGTCCTGCCGCAATAACACCCCGGGTTGCTTTACATTCCCCGGGTCTGCGGTCACTATAAGATTTGGAGGGTTACAC
Source organism: Ammonifex sp. (assembly GCA_020725605.1). Classification (GTDB taxonomy): domain Bacteria; phylum Bacillota; class Desulfotomaculia; order Desulfotomaculales; family DYER01; genus DYER01. The sequence continues at coordinate 8,205 of DYER01000075.1, forward strand.
GCGGTGGAAGAACGGCCCAATGCCATGGGGCGGCGCATCAGGGAGGCCAGGTCCAAGCTCGGCCTGACTCAGGAGCAGCTGGGAGAGAGGGCCAACCTCCATTACAGTTATATCGGACAGGTAGAGAGGGGCGCCAAGGTTCCGTCGCTGCGCACCCTCAAAAGGATCGCCGAGGCCCTGAACGTGGACCTGGAGACTCTCCTGGAAGACCGTGCCGGCTACGAACTCCCCACCGAGGACCTGCTGATCCGCGAACTGGTCGCCATCGTGAAGTCCAGCCCGCCCGAAGAGATTCGCTTTTTCATCAATCTCATCCGCATGGTGCAGCAGTACAAACGGGGGGCCACCCCCAAGAAGGCCTAGTCCTTCAGCCAGGCCTCCACCTGCCTCAGCCCCGCAGGTTCCATTTCCACCTCCACCTCCACGCCTCCGTCCCCGTGAAGGCGGCGCAGGACGCGGCCGCGCTCGTGGAGGAAGTCCAGCACCCGGCCCTTCCCGTACGGCACGTGAAAGACCCGCCGCTCGCACCGCGCGGCCAGCCAGGCCGCGATTTCCCGCCGCAGGTCCCCGAGGCCCCAGCCGTACAGGGCCGAAACGGCCACCGCCGGTGAAGAGCCCCGGTGCAGCCGGCCGGGGGTGAGGTCCGTGCCGTCGATTTTGTTGTAAACCAGGATGGCGGGCCGGTCGGCCGCCTCCAGCTCGTCCAGCACCCGGCCCACGGCCGCGATTTTTTCCTCCATATCCGGGCTGCGGGCGTCCACCACGTGCAAGAGCAGGTCCGCGGCCCGCACCTCCTCCAGGGTGGCGCGGAAGGCGGCGATCAGGTGGTGGGGCAGTTTTCTGATGAAGCCCACGGTGTCGATGAGCAGCACCACGCCGCCGTCCGGCAGTTCCGCGCGGCGGACGAAGGGATCCAGGGTGGCGAAGAGCTTATCCTCCACCGGTACGTCCGCCCCGGTCAGGGCGCGGAAAAGGGTCGACTTGCCGGCGTTGGTGTAGCCCACCAGGGCCACCAGGGGATAGGCCTTTTCCTGCCGTGCCCGCCGCAATACCGCCCGGTGGCGCCGCACCTCCTCCAGCTCCCGCCGCAAATCGTAAATGCGGCGCCGCACCCGGCGGCGGTCCGTCTCCAGCTTGGTTTCGCCGGGGCCGCGCGTGCCGATGCCACCGCCCAGGCGGGAAAGGGCCGTCCCGGTACCCGTGAGCCGGGGGAGCAGGTAGTTGAGCTGGGCCAGTTCCACCTGTAGCTTGCCCTCGCGCGTGCGCGCCCGGCGGGCAAAAATATCCAGGATCACCTGGGTGCGGTCCACCACCCGCACCCCGGTCGCCTCTTCCAGGTTGCGCGCCTGGGCCGGGCTCAGCTCGTGGTCGAAGATGATCAGGCCGGCTTCCAGGCTGCGGGCCATCTCGGCCAGGACAAGGGCCTTGCCGCGCCCGACGAAAAAGGCCGGGTCCGGCCGCATCCGCTCCTGGCATACCCGGCCCACGACTTCGGCCCCGGCAGATTCCGCCAGCCTGGCCAGTTCCTCCAGGTCGTCCGTGGCCGGCTCGCCCGGCAGCCGCACTCCCACCAGGATGGCGCGTTCGCGCGTAAGCCTTCCCCTCCTAAAGGTGATTCTTGCCCATCAGAAAAAGGCGTACCAGGTTCAGGGCGGCGTTGGCGCTGCCCTGGCGCACCGAGTGGCGCTGGCCGGGAAAGCGGAACTCCCGGCAGCAGGTCCCGTCGGGGGCGGACAGGGCGATGTAAACCAGTCCCACGGGCTTCTCGGGCGTGCCCCCGGTGGGGCCCGCGATGCCGGTGACGGCGAGTCCGAAGTCCGCGCCCAGCAGGCGCCGCACGCCCTGGGCCATGGCCACGGCGGTCTCCTCGCTCACCGCACCGTGACGTTCCAGCACCTCCCGCGGCACGCCCAGGAGCTGCTCCTTCAGCCGGTTGTCGTAGGCCACCACGCCCCCGAGCATGTAGCGCGAACTGCCCGGCACGTCGGTCAGGCGCGTGCTGATGAGCCCGCCGGTGCAGGACTCGGCCACGGCGATCGTGACTCCCAGGTCGGCCAGCAACTGGCCCACCACCTCTTCCAGATTTTCCTCGTCCACGCCGAAGATGAAGCCGGCCAGCCGCCGGCGGACCTCTTCTGTACACTCGGCGACCAGGCGCTCGGCCTCCTGCTCTTCCTCGGCGCGGGCCGTGATCCGCACCTGAACCTCACCGGGCCGCACCAGGAAGCCGATGCGGGGGTTTTCCTCGCGGGTCAGGTCCCGGATCTTGTCCTGCACCACCGACTCCGCTATTCCGGTTAGCTTCAGCACCCGGGAGCGCGAGACCGCACCCCGGCCCGCCAGCCGCGCGAGATACGGCGCCACCGAGTCCCGAAACATGGGCTGGAGTTCCCAGGGCGGGCCCGGCAGGATGATCACCACGCGGCCGTCCGTCTCCAGGAGGGCCCCGGGCGCCGTGCCCTTGGGGTTGGGCAGCACGCGGGCCCCGGCCGGGAAGCAGGCCTGCTTCCTGATACTTTCGGGCATGGCCATGCCGCGCCGGGCGAAGTGCTCCCTGATGGCCTCCAGCGAGGGCTCGTGCTCCACCATGGGCAGGCCCAGCACGTCGGCCACCGTTTCCTTGGTCAGGTCGTCGGCCGTGGGGCCCAGCCCGCCGGTGGTGATGATGATGTCGGAACGGCGGAGGGCCTGGCGGAAGACCTCGGCCATGCGCTCCCAGTCGTCGCCCACGGTGGTGTGCAGGATGACCTCAATGCCCAGGGCCGACAGCTCCTGGCCCAGGAACTGGCCGTGGGTGTTGAGGACCTGACCGGAAAGCAATTCGGTTCCCGTGAAGATTAATTCGGCGTGCATGTGGCCCACTCCCGAAGTTTTATTTCGTCAGGCCGGTAAGGAAATCCTTTCCCGATTTAGCAGCCGTCGCAATTCCTCTCCGGGCAGCTTCTCGCGCTCCAGGAGCATGTTCACCACCCGCTCCAGGACATCGCGGGCCCGGCCCAGGGCCGCCCGTACCCACTCCTCCTGCCGGCGCAGGATCCCGGTCAGAACCCTGTGCTTCAGGCCTGCGGGTATGCTTTCCACGGCCACCACGCCCAGTTCGGACATGCCGGCCCGCAGGATGGTTTCGGCCAGTTGGGCCGCCTGCTCGAAGTCGCCGGTGGCGCCCGTGCTTTTGTCCCCGAGGACCAGCTCTTCGGCCACCGCCCCCGCCAGCAATACGGCGATGCGCTTTTCCAGATAATCCTTGCTGTAAAGGTAGGGGTCCTCGCCGGCGGCCTGACGGATGTAGCCCAGGGCGTTGCCCCTGGGCGTAACGGCCAGGTAGGAGACCGAACCGGGCAGGACCATCTCGCTAACCATAGCGTGGCCCGTTTCGTGCACCGCCACCCGGTGCAGCTCTTGCGGCGTGGGCCGTCGGTCCAGCCTGTTGCCCATGATGACCTTATCTACGGCCTCGTGGAAGTGGCGCATGGTGATGGTTGGACTGCCCTCCCGCAAGGCCAGTATGGCCGCCTCGTTGGCCAGGCTCTCCAGGTGGGCGCCCGAAAAACCGAAGGTTTCCCGGGCCACGGCCTCCAGGTCCACGTCCGGGGCCAGGGGCTTGTTGCGCGTGTGCAGCCGGAGGATCTCCACCCGCCCTTCCCGGTCCGGCATGTCGACCCGCACGTGCCGGTCGAAGCGCCCGGGCCGCAGCAGGGCCGGGTCCAGCATGTCGGCCCGGTTGGTGGCGGCCATAACCAGTATACGTACCTCGTCGTCGGCCCGCAGTCCGTCCATTTCCACCAGCAACTGGTTGAGGGTCTGGTCGTACTCCAGATGACTGGTGACCTTGCCGCGCCTGCCCCCCAGCACCTCGAGCTCGTCGATGAAGATCACGGCATTGCGCTTGCCCAGGCGCCGGGCCGTATCCCGGGCCGAGCGGAACAGTTGACGCACCCGCTGGGCCCCCACCCCGGCGTAGACCTCCACGAATTCGGACCCGCTGGCCGCGATGTACACGGCGTCCGTGTAACTGGCCGCCGCCCGCGCCAGCAGCGTCTTGCCCGTGCCGGGCGGTCCGCTCAGCAGTATCCCCCGCAGCGGCC